>JAEUVS010000012.1 GCA_016786745.1 Chitinophagaceae bacterium
GCTCGGCTAAATTCAATAAACCTAATTTGGTTTTGATTAATTTTAATGCTTGATTCATGATCTGACATTTTTGGGATTGATTTAATTGTGTGATTACTTTAAAGTTAATCCCAATTGTCAGATCAAATATTGACTACTTCAGTTAACGTGAGTCTGTGTGTTGCAATATACCCTGCTCATCATAATAGTGCCATTCGCCGCCTGACTTTCCTCTATATTCATTTTCATCCAGGTTCCTGCTGTTATTCTCTATTTGTTCGTACCTGAAAGGAATTATCTGAACGCCTTTTGAATTGATCACACCCCACATGCCATCCTTGCTCACCATCGCCTGACCATATTTAAATCCATTTACGCTTGTAAACTCGAAAGCAAACGTACCTATCTTATCATAGGCAGGCGGAATCACTTCCTTACCCGTTGAATCAATAAATCCCCACTTATTATTCAACTGCACAGGCCATAAAAATTCGGTGGGTTGATTTATCTGCTGATATTTGATACCTGTTAGTTCTTTGCCTTTGTCTGTAATAAATCCCCATTTGTTATTCAACTGAACCAGGTACCTGTTCGTCAAAAAGACAGCTGCGTTTACAACCTTCTCATATTTTACACTGATTACTTCTTTACCCCGTTCATCCAGATAACCCCATTTGTTTCCTGATTGTGCGAGCGCCATGCCGCCAATATATTTGCCGATAGTGTCGTATTTAAATTCGCTGATTGCCTTTCCGCTTTTGTTAACAAAGCCCCACATTTTATTTTCATTCCGGAGAATCACAATACCGTTTATGAAATCTTTTGCGCCAATATATGCGGGCGATATTATTTCTTTTCCCGATCTGTCAATAAATCCAAATCGTTTTCCAGCAGTTACTTTTCCCATATCTTCTACGAAAGAATATATCTCGTCATACTTGATCGGAGTTATTTCTTTTCCGGCTTTATTGATGTAACCCACTTTGCCATTCACCTTCACCCATGCAAGTCCATCTTTAAAGTTCCCTGCGCCATCATACTTCAACGCTGTGATCTCTTTTCCACTTTTATCAACAAACCCCCATTTATTATTTTGCTGAACTCTTGCAAGACCTTCACTTAATGTATCCAACGCCTGGTATTTAAATGGCGTGACCTCTCTTCCTGTCTTGTCGATAAATCCATAGTTTTTATGTAAACCAGCCCAGGCGAGGCCGTCCTTAAAATTTCCTGCGAAATTATATTTAGGAGGTATGATTTGTTTTTCGTTTTTATCAATGAGTGCCCACAACGTATCCACTTTTACCCAGATCATTCCTTCGTTGCAATTGCCCGCTGCTTCATATTTAAGAGGGATTATTTGCTTTCCCGTTTTGTCAATGAATCCCCATTTGTCGTTTTGTTTAACTCTCGCAACGCCTTCTGAAAACCGGTCGGCATCCTGGTAGGACGGAGGGATTATTTCTTTGCCTGTTTTATCAATGAATCCCCAGTTTTTATCGAACTGGATCTTGGCGACACCCTCATTGAAGTAATCTGCGCCTTCATATTTTAGGGGAACAATTTCATTGCCTGTTGTGTCAACGAATCCGAAACGTTTATCAAGAAGAACGGGTGCCATTCCTTCCGTCGATTCAAATGCGCCATCATATTTTGCCTGTACAATTACTCTTCCGGTCGCGGTACGCAGTCCATATTTACCATGCAAACCTTTAAATGGCTTCAGTATTATTTGTTGTGAATAGCCGAACGATGGCAATACCAGGACAATGAGAATTATGTAGGAGTTGAGGCGCAAGGTAATTTCTACGGTTATCCGAATTTAACTTAATTGCCGCATTTTTTATTATTCCGTCCGCAAATTGATTACTAATTCGTAACCTCCAAAACCGATATCGGCTGCACCTTGTCTTTTCCCCAACGCCTGTTGATGTAATTTCTCGCGGGTAATTCTATAAACCGGTAGGAGAGGTAGGAGACAAACAGCAGGAATATTATAAAGCCTATACAGATCAGCCACGAAGTGAGCATGGTCATTCCTGAAAGATCGATACCGGTGGTCCTGGGGTCCTGCATAAGTGCCGTAGCCTGGTATAGAAAAGGCTGATGGATCAGGTAGATTGAAAACGACCAATCGCCTAATTTCTGCATCGGTTTTGTACCTAACAGCGCGTTCATATTTTTATTGCCATAAGCAGCGGACAGGAGAATAAAGGGGAAGAAGAGCACGGTAAACACGTCCAGCACTGCGAAATGCATACAAGTGAACAATCCTGCAAGGAGTATGAGCACTGTGTATCCTGATGAAAACAATTTTTTCGCCCAGTTATCTTTCCAGGCCAGGTACACCATCATCCCGATTATGAAGCCAAACATGCAACGGAAAATTCCAAATTGATACGACACGTTCAGGCTAAATGGAGGATTTCCATCCCCTCTTAAAAAACTCAGCGAATCCGGAACGGTGGTGAGAGGAACGAGTAAATATCCAATCATAAAATACCCTCCAATGCATAGCGCTACAATCATAAGCCTGCCGGGTTTTTTCAGCTTCATGAACGGCGCCACCAGGAAAGGGAAGATCATATACATCCACCATTCTACGCTGATACTCCACGACGCGTGAGTAAACGTAAACCATTGGTGAAAGTTCATCGAATGGAGCAACAGCAGGTTGGTGATAACAGAGTAAACAGAGTTTTCAGTGTCCAGTAATGGTGTAACCTGCACGCCCCACCTGTAAAGCAGAAAGAGGAAAAAAGAGGTTAAGAGCATCGAAAACAAATGCAATGGATACACCCTCGCAAAACGGGCGATAGTGAACTTTTTAAAACTTTGCCCGTTTACTGAGGTCTCGAAATTTTTCGCATACACATGACACATTATAAAACCACTGAGCACGAAAAAGAAGTCTACCATCAGGTACATCCTGCTGATCAGTTGCGAACTGTTCCGGTCTATTAATGCTCCCTGGAAAAGAGACAGTACTATGTCGACATGAAAAATCACTGTCAGCATCGCTGCGATACCGCGCAGTGGCGTTAGGTTTGAGAGGTACCTGGTGGACATATTTTATGTGGGTTGAGCGTTTAGGCTAAAGCTAGGGATGCGACGACTGGTTTAGCAAGCCGTCTGCGCATGGAATGTAGAATAAGGCGTATGAACTGTAATTCCGGACAGGATAGGACTGATTATGCGGAAAATCATTATAAATTCATGTAGACAATCACCCCACATGAATATTTCAACAACTCTTCTACTGGTTTTATTTTCGCTGTCGGCGGGAGGCACGTTTGCCCAGGTGAAAAATACCACTTCTAAACCAAAGTCTTTCAGAGCCGCTATTGTAAAGATAAATATTACTCCAAATACACCGAAGCAACTGTTGGGATATGATCCGCGACTTTCAACCGGTGTACATGATAGCATTTTCCACCGCATCGTAGCCCTCGACGATGGAGACACACAATTCTTCCTTATATCCACTGATATCTGTGAAATGTCTCCCTATGAATATGACCGCGTAGCCAGTGAACTTAGAAAGAAGTCGGGTATTGATCCGGTTAATTTCTGGTGGTCGGTAACCCACACACATTCTGCTCCCGAAGTTGGCGGTCCCGGGTTGGCCGAGGCATTTTTGGGCGATCGTTATCAACATCCCATTGATACAGCATATACATCGTTTGTAGAGCAGTCGCTGATAGCGGGAATAGAAGAAGCGAAGAAAAAACTCGAACCCGCTAAACTTGGCGCCGGATGGGGCTTTTCGCAGGCTAATATAAACAGGCGCGCAATTGATGTGGACGGTAAAGCTTCACTGGGACTCAATCCTGACGGACCGACAGATCGCCGCATCGGGCTTATCCGCCTTGAAAAACAAGATGGAAGTTTGCTTGCGCTTATTTCGAACTATGCTATTCATGGAACTGTGTTAGGGGCGCAACCGGAAATTAGTGGAGATGTTGCTGGAACGGTTTCGAATTATGTTGAACAGAAAACCGGGGCGCCGCTGGTATTTATAAACGGTGCGGCGGGAAATCTTGCGCCCATATACAGTGTTTACCCTGATTTCGAATCCGGTCACCTCGACCAGTTTCGTGTTTTGTTGGGTGACAAAATTCTAACTGCAAACAAGGGTATTTCTTCGACTACAGACAACGTGAAATTATTTACAGGTGCGATAAATGTCGAAAGTCCAAGAAAAACTGGTCTCGGATGGCCTGCCAGTCTTGAAAAATACAATCATGCTTTAAAGAACGGCAGTAACATGATAAAGTTGCCGATCCGGTTTTTGAAAATTAATGATGACATAGCGATATGGTCGGCCCCTTTGGAACTTTTTTGTGAAGTGTCGAATGAGGTTCGCGACCGGTCACCATTTCCGTTTACATTCTACTACGGTTATACGAATGGATGGTTGGGGTATTTGCCTTCTGAGGACCAATGGAAATATGGTGGATATGAAGTAGAGGTATCGCCCTATACCGAGGCTGCGCCGCGACAGCTTACTGAAGCTGTTTCCGCTTATCTTGATGGAGAGATGCTGAATCAGAAAGCATCGCAACCGGCGTCAAATAGGTGAAATGGTTCGGCGCATTTTCACAACAGATTGTCGGAAACATTGAGAAACCAGTGATGGGCCCCGCTTCCGTCTTTATTAAAAGGAGTGGAGGTTATCGACACTTTTGTAAATAGAGATGAAACAGCTACGGCGGTTCCTGGAGGGGTGGATCATGTATTGACGTAATTTCGCTCATGCGCACTGCGACTATCGACGACATTAAAAGCGAGCTCAAGCACCTTTCGCAAAAAGAAATACTGTCCCTCACATTGCGGCTGGCAAGGTTTAAGAAAGAAAATAAGGAACTGCTGACATATCTTTTATTTGAATCGCACGACGAACAGGGCTACCTGCAATTACTCAAAACGGATATCAGTGAACAGCTCGCCGCCGTAGAACCGTCTCCATTAAGTAAAGCCAGGAAAAGTTACCGCAAAGTTTTACGCGGCATCAACCGGCAGATAAAATATATCGGAAGCAAGGCGGCATCTGT
This sequence comes from Chitinophagaceae bacterium, assembly GCA_016786745.1. Taxonomy (GTDB): domain Bacteria; phylum Bacteroidota; class Bacteroidia; order Chitinophagales; family Chitinophagaceae; genus Flavitalea. The sequence continues at coordinate 5,034 of JAEUVS010000012.1, forward strand.
AGAACTGTTGCTCCACTATTGCGCTGCGATGCGCGACATACAGAGTCCATTGCATCCGACTCTTGAAACGATTGTCCAGCAACAACTCGTCAAGATTGAAAAATGGATACCGCTTGTTGAAGAAGATTTGCAATTTGAATTTAAGCGACAATCAGAAGAACTTCGGGCAGGTACCAACGCGCCGATACTATTACAAAAAAAATTATTTCGATTTCGCCGGTCTTTCACCAAATAAAAGACCCGCTATTCCGGCGGGCCTTTTGAGCCTGGTATTTATTTTTTACCTCCGCTTTTAGCATCACATGCATATACAACCTGATCCTCAACACCTCGTCCTTCAAGGAATGTACCGTACCATGTGTCGGGTAAACCTGCCTGGTTATAGCTTGTAGCGCCCTTCGGATTATTCACGCTGTAATTACGTTGAATAAACATCAGCACAGGATGAGTACGCAGCATGCCTGGTTTGTTGTCGTACTCCAGGTTTCCAACACCGTCCGTATCAGGTTGAATGAGGTTGCCCCTGCTGTCGTAGTTGTAGCGGATTATTTCCTGCGGCCAGGGTTTTGGAAGATCTTCTCCCTGCGAATGCCAGTGCGTGATAACTTCTTTAG
>JAEUVS010000013.1 GCA_016786745.1 Chitinophagaceae bacterium
TTGTTCCCATAGGTGTAACCAACGAGGATATAAACAGAAACAGCGCGATGAAAGAAATAAGGAAGCGACGCTAACCGTAACTCTAAAAGAGGAACAAGTTCTAAATAAATCCGACTTTCTTTCAATTCCGGCAGCCGCAAAATTGGCAGGAGTAACAGAAAGTGACCGGTGATGTGAGCGATCGCTTCGAACAGTTGAGCATTGAATTGTCCAAAAAAAATGAACATGCATGTTCACTTACTGGGATCTGCAGGCCGCACATAATAAACTCAAAGGATTAATAATAAACCAGGTTGGTTTATTGAGCGAGATCAGTTATTCAAACGCAGCGACCATCAAATCGTGGTCCTTTGAGGGAACGTGGTATTTCTCCGCCAGCTTTTTCCAGTTACTGACCGTCTTTTGTGTATCTGCTATTCGTTGTTTGGCTGAGGCATCGGCCACCCTGAAGTAGGGCGCTACCTCCCGGGCAAGCTCCATATCAAGGGAATTATCGGTGGAAGTGATATTGAGGGAAAGGCCGACGCCGTGGTAGACCGGATTGACGTCGTAAGCCGGGGATAAGCTCCATCCCTGCGGGGTGAGGATGAATCCATGGTTGCGCAGGTGATCGTCGGTGTTGTGAATGGCAATGTAAAAGACGATACGGCGCCAGAGTTGTTCCAGGTCGGCCGCGGGTGCGGCGCCCTGCTGCATGATAAATTCCACCAGGTCGAGGTAGGAGGTGCCGGTGGCGCCGTCTGTCTTGCCCAGCAGCGTCATCGCAGAGGCAAAATGAATGCGTTCCCCCGCACTACTGCGGTCAAATCGTTTGGACAGAAAGGTATGGTGCTTGCTGTTGAACTGCCTGAGATCAGTCCTCGCCATGTTAATGCCGCACTGCATCGCCAGGTCGGCTGCCACCATTTCCCACCCGGCGACATCGTGGGTGTCGTTTACGCTCGGAAATTTGGCGATCCAGAGGTGACCATCCTGGTCGATCACACTCGCTTTGGGGCGGGCCCCTCCAAGCGAGGCGCCTGGGGCAATCAGCATGTTGATCCACTTAAGCGTCTCGGTGTCTTTGAGCAGGTCGTTTTCCAGCGCAAGACTCGCTTGTTCGAGTTCGCGCAGTGATGTCCAGGGAGGTGCCGCCATCAGGCGATCGGCATGCTGAAAATCATCCGACCCCTCTATCTTGAAGCGCAAACCTCCCATCCGGTGCACATCATAGACGCCCAGCAGGTAATCTTCTTCAAACAATTTTTTGGGTTTTCTGCCTTCCTGTCTTGCCAGGATCGCTTCACGTCTATCCACGAGCGTGCGTCCCCAGCGGTCGGGGGAGGAATCTGCGAAGAGGCCGAAATTGGGTTTGTTTTCCCCCAGGTATTGCGGACCGGAGTAAAAGAGGAGGTCCGGGTCGAGGTTCTGGGCAACGCCCTGCTTCAACCAGTCCTTACTATACTCGAAACTGGTCACCTGGTGGCCTTTCGTATGAACGATGGTCAGCGTGCCCACGAGTGCAGGTGCATTTTTTATTCCCTGCCAATCCGCATATACGTTAATGTCCATTGCTTATTTTTTTTGTTTGGGCGCCCGTTTTTTCACCACCAGTTCTGCGTCCTGCAGGCGCCTGCCGAGGGCATCATCGGTGGCTATCTTCAAAAGATCTTCGGATAAGCCCAGAACGAACAGCACCTGGACATAGGCCGCCATCGCCACCTGAGGGCTCCCTTTTTCGACGTTCCACAGCGTGGACCGGTCGATTCCCGCACGCTCAGCCACCTGCGTGGCGGCTAACCTGCGACGCAGGCGCGCCAGCCGGATATTCTCTCCGACTTGCTCCAGCATTTCCCGCTGGCGGGGTAACAGCACGATACGACGGCTCATAATGTTGATTATAGCTCACAAATATAGGCATATTGTTGGTTATAGACAACATTATACTAATCACGTAAGCGCTAAAAAAACATGGCCAATACCATGTCCCGGATCTGTTTCACTTTTTCGTCACCTGCGATCAACTGTATCACGCAATCGATCTTTTTGATGATCCTTTCGTAATGATGTTGCTCGGCTGACTTTTCAACCACTGCTGATACTGATCACGCATGAACATGAACGTTAGTAACCAGAATTGTTTTACCTGCTCATGATTTTTTCCGAATAATTTCTTGCGATCATTGACGATGAATGAAAAATTGATCAGCCGATAATTTTTAAGAAAGTTGATGAACGCTTCGCTAACATTGCGGGCATGGAGCCCGGCATTAAGAATGAAACCAAAGAATCGATTTTCCATTCAACAAAACTGGACTCCCGCTGATATTTTGTTGCGTTATTTTAGAATCCCCTTAATTTAATTGCGTTGTAATTTTGCGTATCGGAAAATAGATTTAATCATACTGTTAGTAAATACCAATGATAATTTGATTGTGAAGAATAAGCACGACGATATACTTATTGAAAAAATTGTTCAGTTTGATAAAGCCGAACTACCGGCGCATAAACTGATTTTTCTAAAATATAGACTGAATTGGTTAGTAAAGTTGAGTTTTGCTTTTCTGGCAATTGGCGGTTTAATATACATTGCCCTTGTACAAGATTCGTGGCTTACAAAAGCAATTTGTTTATTGTTGGTGCCACTTGCTTTGTGGATTGGGATGTCCTACAGTAGAGGGAAAACCCATTTAATATTACGAATGTATTGTATAAAGTATAAAATAAACAGTGATGACATTTGGAAGAACAGGTTTTTTGTATTGAAAGAGGTTCAGCTAAAAAAACTCATTATTTGAAGTAGTCAATATTTGATCTGACAATTGGGATTAACTTTAAAGTAATCACACAATTAAATCAATCCCAAAAATGTCAGATCATGAATCAAGCATTAAAATTAATCAAAACCAAATTAGGTTTATTGAATTTAGCCGAGC
>JAEUVS010000037.1 GCA_016786745.1 Chitinophagaceae bacterium
GGAGATGACATCGCTCACACCGGCTGTATTAAATATCAACCCGACAAGATTGCGATCGTAAACACTTGCTTTTATTTTTCTGGCAAGTTCGTTGAGGTGCATATTGCAGGGGTTGCCGTCCCATCCTGCGCTGGCGATGCCCACCTGTGGCTTTTTAAGATCCTCCCGCGTGAGGCCTATTGCATGCAACATCGATTGCGCACCCGGGCGCTGGTCGTGTTGAGTTACTTCTCTGCTGTACCTGTTTAATCCATTCATTTAAACAAAAGATGTCTTGTTTTGTAAAGCGGTCCACTTATTAGTGTCCGAGGATTTCTGTATGGCATCGAGTACGAACTGGCAATTAAGGCCATCATTGAAATCCGGAAAGTTTGCATCGCGTCCACCAATGCTGTTAAAAAAATCGCTGAACTGGTGGACGAAAGCGTGCTCCCAACCTATGACGTGTCCCGGAGGCCACCAATTACTGATATAAGGATGAACCTGTTCTGTTACCAGGATGTTGCGGAAACCATTTTCTTTATCATTACTATGCAAAAAGAATTCAACTTCATTAAGGCGCTCGAGATTGAAGTTTACGGAACCTTTGCTGCCAAATATTTCGAGGCGCAGAAAATTTTTTCGCCCGGCAGCAAGACGTGTCGCAACAAATGAACCAAGCGCCCCATTGCGGAACTTTGCCTGGAAGCAGCACGTATCGTCGGTAGACACGACAGCTGGTTCTTTCTTACCAGGCTGCGGCCGATGAGTGATAAATGTTTTTTGAAGTCCGCAAACGGACTCGAACTCTCCAATAAGAAAACGTGCGAGATCCACCACGTGCGCATTCATGTCTCCATGAGCGCCGGAACCAGATTCCTCGATATTGTGCCGCCACACGAAAGGCGAGTGTGGATCGACAAGCCAATCCTGGTAATATACGGCGTTGAAGTGAAAAATGGCGCCGATCTTTCCCTCATCGATCAGTGATTTTATTAATCGGATCGCCGGCACATACCTGTAATTGAAGATCATCATGTTTACCACGTCGGCAACGGCCACAGCATATACCATATCCTGAGCTTCCTGCGCGTTTCGCGCTATCGGCTTCTCACAAATAATCTTCTTGCCCGCGTTCGCAGCTGCAATCGCCACCGGCATGTGCAGGTAATTTGGTGTGCATATGTCTATCACTTCAATATCAGGATCCTCAACAACATGCTGCCAGGACGTAGACATGTTTTTCCATCCAAAACTATCCGCTGTTTTTTTCAGATCCTGCTCATTACGGCCGCAAATAGTATGAAGCACAGGAGTAACGGGAAGTTCAAAAAACTCTCCTACCCTTCTGTAGGCGTTGCTATGAGCTTTCCCCATAAACCGGGAGCCGATAAGTCCTATATTTATTTCTCTCTTCATTCACCAACTAGTTCAATCCAAGGATCTGCCGGTTCAAACGTTTATCTGCATTTGTTTGTGTAAAATTGTCGAAGGCATACTTCGTGGTTTCTATAAGATGATCTCTTATGAATGATGCACCTTCAGTAGCTCCTTGCTCCATGCTCTTGAGGCAACATTCCCATTCCAGGATTGCCCACCCTTTGTAACCTGATTCTGTGAGCGTAGAAAATATTCTGCTGAAATTGATCTGGCCATCACCAGGCGAACGAAACCTGCCGGCCCTTTTTGTCCATGGTTCAAACCCGCCCAGTACTCCCATCAAACCGCTCCGGTTAAACTCGGCATCTTTTACATGAAAAGCTTTGATACGATCTGCGAATATTTTGATGAACTCCACGTAATCCAGTTGTTGCAGATGTAAATGACTTGGATCGTATGTAATACATGCAGCAGAATGAAAATTCGTTTTCCCCAGGAATTTCAGATAGCTGGCGCCATCAAAAAGATCCGAGCCCGGATGCAATTCATATCCAAACGTAATTCCATGATCGGCTGCAAAATTCAACAGCGGCATCCATCTTCTCACCAACTCGTCAAATGCTTCGTCAACCAGGCCTTCCGGGCGTTGAGGCCACGGATACACGTACGGCCACGCATAGCCGCCCGACAATACTGATATGTTTTTCGTTCCGAAATTTACCGAAG
>JAEUVS010000053.1 GCA_016786745.1 Chitinophagaceae bacterium
GAGCTATCTTATACAAAAAGCATCGGAGATTACTTATTCTTCGGATACGGTGTCAACACTGCAGGCGTGGGAAACAATTCGTCCGCAGCGATACCGGGAGTTTATTGAGATGATGGGTATCGACCGGTTTCTACCCGACAGTCTGCATTCAAATCTTAACGTTCAGATCACCGGCATTATACAAAAGGATGGCTACCGTATCGAAAAATTGTATTTCGAGCCGCTGCCGAAATTATTCATACGCGGAAATTTATACATCCCAGATAGTGTCACGACTCCCCGTCCTGCGATACTTTACGCTTCGGGCCACGCAATCGATCAGAAAGGAAGATACCAGGCACATCCTGTGAAATTCGCGAAGCTTGGTTTTGTATGCCTGCTGTTCGAAACGATACAGTTTGGAGAAGTCTGGGGCGAGCATTGGGGACCTGTTCGCAACGGCTGGTTCAACTGGTATAGCCGCGGGTATAATCCGGGCGGAGTGGAGTTGTGGAACGGAATTCGTGCAATCGACCTGCTGTGTTCGCGAAAAGAAGTAGATACTTCGAAAATTGGCGTCACCGGTATTTCAGGAGGCGGATCACAATCGTGGTACATCGCAGCGGCTGATCCGCGGGTGAAGGCTGCGGCCCCGGTTTGCGGCGCTGGCACACTCAGCGATCATGTGCTGCACAGAACAGTCGACGGCCATTGTGATTGCATGATGCCCAATAATATTTACCAGCAGGATTTCAAAGATATCGGCGCTTTGATTGCTCCGCGGCCTTTATTAATTGCGCAGGCTGACCAGGACCCGATGTATCGCATGGGCGCCGTAAAGGAACTGGCCGGGCAGGTTCATAAGATGTATAACCTGTATGGACAGCCGAACAATGTGCAGTTGGTGCAAACACCCGGAGAACATAGCTATCACGCGGTATCACGCAAAAATATTTTCGCGTTCTTCCTGCGGCACCTTGCGGGTAAAAATGTATCGCCCGACGAAGCAGGAGATATTGATACGGTAGCGGCCCATAATGCCACACCCGGCGAATTAAGGGTGTATGTTAATGGACTGCCGAAAAACGACCGTACGAAAACCATTCAGCATACTTTCACGGCAAGGGCAGCTGCGCCTGTCATTCATTCAAAATCCGCGTTGGATTCGTTCGCTGCTGGTGTCAGGAAATTTCTTGTAGAAAAAACATTCAGGGCTTTTCCTGCTGACACCATACCGTTTGATCCGAAATTGGAAATAACCGGGATGAATGACCCTCACTCTGGAAACAGAATTTTTTCTTTTAATACAGAAAAAGGATGGCGCTTGAAAACCGATGTCAATTGGTTTAAGGATTCGGTAGCAAAAAAGCCTTTGGTGATTGTATTGCGCAACTACGATGAAGAACGGTGGGGCGGTGAAGCATTCGCGTCGCAAATAGATAGCGGACGCAATGTCGCTTACATCGAATTACGTGGTGTTGGTGAAACAGGATGGGAACCATCGTTCAACTGGCATCTTCGTCGTGCCGCTGCGTGGACGGGTAGAACCATTCCATCTATGCAGGTGTATGATCTTCTGCGGGCAATTAACTTTTACCGGACGCTTCCCAATGTTGATGCGAACAACATCAGTATCGCCGCGCAGCGCGAGATGAGTGTGATAGCTTTATATGCGGCCTTTTTAGATGGTAAGTGCGCCGGGGTTATTATAAAAGATCCGATTGCGACGCAGGACAGAACCTCGCCGGTTGATGGAAAAGATGTTCCCGTAGAAATGTTGAATTGCCTGCAGGTTACCGACGTCAACCAGCTTCCGGCTTTGATATTACCTGCGCGTACCCGCTTTATGGGAAATGTTCCTGTTACTTATAACTGGTCGAAAGAAGTGATAAAAAAATTCGGAAATCAATAAACACATTAGCCTGTGTTGTTACGTTGTCTTAATCTTTACCCTTTTCTCAGCAGTTTAGTTTTGGTAGGACTGGTAAGTTGCAACGGCAACCGCCAGTCCTTCCCAAACGATTTTACTTTTGGAAAGAACGGCAATGTGAGTTCAATCGTTTGTTCTCCTGGAGCAGGACAAGCGGGTTTGTTTGCCGCGTATCAGCTGCAATTCTATTTAAAGCAAATCACGGGAGAAGAAATTCCTGTTTCGGAAGCAAAGCCGTCCGGCTCGTCTAACAAATCAATTTATTTATCTCTTTCAACTGATTCGTTACTGGTATGGGATGGTTACCGGGTACGCACAACCGAAAATGAAATAGCGCTTACGAGCCGCGAACCAAGAGGTTTGTTGTACGCTGTATATGATATGCTGGAACAGGCAGGATGCTCATTTGTATACCCAGGCGAAGCGGAGCAGGTAGTTCCGAAAAAAGATCAGCTCGAAATACATACCAGGGACACTGTTGTAAATCCTGTTTTGGAACACAGGGGATTTGCCCTTTATGGATTGGATAAGGAAGGATTGGAAGCAGGCAGAAATTTTATTGACTGGATGGCGAAGAACCGATTCAATTATGTTCTGGTGTCGGAAGACAGGCCAAGCGATAGTGATGGGCCTGCGCATGGATCGGTTTGGAAGGAAGTAGACAAAGAATTGCTGCCCGAGTTAAAGAAGAGAGGTTTCGTTATTGAAATGAGTGAGCATTGTACGCCCGTATTTTTCCCGAGGTCGTTATTCAAACAGCATCCGGACTGGTTTGCGCTGAATAATGGTGAAAGAAAATTGGGACCGCCCCCGTATTCAGGGCAAATCTGTTATTCAAGCAAAGCCGCGATAGAGTACTATGGCAATGCTTTGGCCAAATACGCAGCGGCGCATCCGGAATTTCATACTATTGGCACATGGCCCCTCGATGGTGGAGAATATTGCGAATGTGAAAACTGTAAAGATCCTCAAACTGTTTTTAACGCGGTGACCAATATCGCATCAAAAATTAAACAGGTGCGTCCGGATATTAAGGTCGAACACCTCGCATATAAAGTGCAAACCTGGCAGCCACCAAATTTGAAGAAGCTACCGGAAAACATTTCAGTCTTATGGTGCCGCGACGAGGGAGAATCGGAAGAACTTGTAAAGCAATGGATCGCCATGACCGATCCTTCTTCCGGGGTTTATCAATTCGAATATTATTTGGGCGACAACTACCGGTCGCGTTCAAACGTATGGTTAAGGCCACGGTATGCAGTTGACATGGTTCAACATGCGCGAACAACCGGGTACAGGGGCGTAATTTCATTGGCGCTGCCCGTACAAAACTGGTGGAGAACCTGCTTTAACGGAAGATTTTTTGCCCGCGCTTCCTGGGACCCGGATATCAATATAGACAACGAACTGGCAGCTTTTTACCGCGACTACTTTGGCCAGCAGCGGCAAGAAGCGGAAAAGGTATTTACCGCTATTTTTAACGACATGCAAAAGGAGCCATATTTGCCTTCGCCTGATGATGTGGCGAAAAACTGGTTAGGTGTAGAAAAAACGTCGCCTGCAATTTTGAGAGATATTGACAATGCTGTCGCGAACAGCATTGATAGTTTGATATCCCGCAGATGGAAAAGGCTTCGTGTATATGTGGAGGGAATGATGCTTCAAACAAAAGATTATCACACGCGGAAAATAGATGATATTCGTGTTTTCGAAAATTTCAGTAAAACGCACAACGATATGCGGGAGGTAATCATGTATCCCGGCTACATTCGCTGGCGAAATGAAGAGGACTTTTTACCATGAAATGTTGGTTATCTATTCTCGCTGCAACTGTTATTACATCCTGCATTCTTTCGTGTAATACCGGTTATCCGAAAGATCATGAGACGATTGAAACCGGTAAATCGTTGTTTGAAAAGAATTGCAGTACGTGTCATGGATTTACTCGCGACGGCATCGGGCCCTCGTTGTCCGGTGTATCGAAAAAATTTACTCCCGAATTACTTCACCGTTTTATCCGCGATCCAAAAACAGTAAGGGACTCTGTAAAGGTAATGCCTGCGTTCACGTCTCTAAAAAATGAAGAGATAGAAGCGATCGCTGCATACCTGGATGTATATAGAGATTCAACAAATACTGGGAAGTTCGATTCAAATGCTCTCGCCGATCCGATCCCCGGGAAAATTAAATCATCCGGTGTCGTTTTAAACCTGGTGCCTGTTTGTCGTTTTCCGAAGTCATCACAACACGATGAGAAACCACTCACCAGGATTACAAAACTCGGGTATGCAACGGGAGCAAAAGGTTCTTTCGTTGTCGACCTCCGCGGTATGCTGTATAAACTGGTCCAGGAAAAGCCTGTGGAATATTTAAGCATAAGAAAAGAATTTCCTCAATTCATTAGCGAGCCCGGGCTCGGTACAGGTTTCGGCAGTTTTGCGTTTCATCCTGACTTTATTCATAACGGGTTGTTGTATACGAGTCACACCGAACAACCCAACTCTGCGAAAGCAGATTTCACTTTTGAAGATTCGCTGCCTCATAAATTGCAGTGGGTGGTTACAGAGTGGAAAACGGCTAACCCTGCGTCCGATCATTTTGATGGTACTCACCGCGAATTGTTGCGAATCGATATGATCGCCGAATCGCACGGCATGCAGGAGCTTGCTTTCCGCCCGCACGCAAAGAAAGGAGATAGCGATTATGGCCTGTTATATATAGCGGTAGGAGATGGCGGCTCCGTTCAATTGGGATATCCGTTCGTGGTACATGGTCGAAATCGTATCTGGGGTTCGGTGTTGCGTATTGATCCTGCCGGCAGAAACAGCGCGAACAGGAAATATGGTGTTCCGCAAATCAATCCTTTTTCCAGGGATACTTCTGAAAAGGCTGTCCGCGAAGTTTTCGTTTACGGCTTTCGTAATCCGCACCGCTTAACCTGGACGCCCAATGAGGATCTTCTTGTATCAAACATAGGCCAGGCAAATATTGAGTCGCTGTACAGGTTGAAAGGAGGAGAAAATTGCGGATGGCCCATCCGGGAAGGACATTTTCTATTTGAACCGCGTGGCGATCTCAACCTGCTCTATCCTTTGCCGGCAAACGACAGTGCGAAAATTACTTATCCCATCCTCCAGTTCGATCATGATGAGGGCAAGGCGATTACCGGGGGTTACCTGTACGACGGTAATGAATTACCGGCCCTTAAAAACAAGTTTGTATTCGGCGATATTCCTTCCGGGCGCTTATTTTTAGCTGATCCCGCCACGGGCGTTATCAGCGAATGGAATATAACAATCGATAAAAAGGCAACCACACTTAAAGATTTATGTGGTGACGAACGCGTGGACCTGCATTTTGGAATGGATGAATCCGGAACGGTTTACATTTTGACCAAGGCCGATGGAAGTTTATACAGGTTAACCTCCAACTAACCAGCATGAGAAAAGCATTTGTAGTCCTGTTAATTTTTTTAGCCGGATCTATTCCGGTCGTTTCTCAAATTCCCGGTTTACCAGGGGATTATTTCAAATTACTTGAGACAGGAGTAAAACGTATTGAATCGGAATGGAAGCGTTTTCCGAATCCTGCATTAAAACAGTTGGAAGGCGAACAACTTTTCGCACATTTTCCTCATGCTATTCTCATACCCGCCGTGCTGTATGCGGTAAAACATCCTTCTAACAATAGTTTTAAAAAACTACAGTACCGCCAGCTCGCTTTTGAAATCGGCGATATGCTGGTTACTGAAAACCGGAACGGTACTTACGATAAACGTCACGACAGTGATTGGGACACGCAGATGTGGATGGAAGCATACCGCCTGCTTGAAAAAGAACTTGGCGACACCCGCCGGAATGCCTGGAAAGAAGCCATCCTGCAAAACGTAACACCTCTTGAAGAGCTCGTGAAAAAATACCAGGATCACCCGGCATATAACGCGCCATACATCGTAACATCGCCGAATCACTACGCGATTTATTCTTCAACACTGTTGATGGCAGGAAACATTTTTCACAATAAATACTGGGTTGCACTTGCGTCGAAATCGCTCCACCGGTTTTGTACAAAAGAGCAGGCAGCTGATGGTTATTGGGGCGAGCACAGTAATGCTGGTCCCACCACAGGCTATGATTATATCACCCTTACACAAATAGGATTGTATTGGGAGTATTCGAAAGACAATGCGGCGCTGGATGCGTTGCGTAAATCGCTCGATTTTCATAAGCACTACACGTATATGGATGGAACGCCGGTGGAAACGATCAATGACCGGAACCGTTACTGGGGACCATCGATGTGGGGACATTTCGGTTTTTCTCATTTTGCTGACGGCAGAAGGTATTCGGCATTTCTTACATCATTTTTTCCAAAGGAAGGCGACAGTAAATCGTATGGAGGCGATGTGCAGTCGCTCGCGCACATTGCGCAAAACGCCATATACTTTCACGAAGGAAAACCAGGGGTCATTCCGCAGGACAAAGACAATTATGCTCACCGGATGCATATTCCGGCAGGCATTCGTAAAACGGGTCAGTGGACGGCAACCTATTCGGGCATCATTGCGCCACCTGTTTCTCTTAATAATTTCTTTCTCGACAGGCAGTCGCATTTCAGTGTGTTTCATGACAAAGTGGGGTTGATCATTTCCGGTGCGAATTCGAAACGTCAACCCGGGCTGGCAACTTTTACAGAAGATCTTTCAGGTGATCACTTACACATGCCCGTTAGCAGCGAACTGGCGATGGCGGATTCAGCGGATCATTTATCACTTGCTTACAATGTGTTTTTTGCCACCATCGAATTTCCAAAGCCGGCTCCCGGGAAGTTTGCGTTTGCCGTCAAAACAAAATATAAATGGGGAGAAGCAAAAACACAGATGAACCTTCAGCTGGTGTTGAAAAATGGAAGTGAGCTGGTAACCGGGTCGGGTAAAAAATATATACTCGGAACAACGCCTTTAGCTTTGGACAGTACAGAGCTTGCTGGTGAGATCAAAACCAGCGGGTGGACAATGCATATACCAGGGGGCGCTATTTTGTATTGGCCGGTTTATCCATTCAATCCCTACCGGGATGCACCGGAAGAGGATATATCGAGGGCCGTGGGACGGTTAACGTTTCCGCTGCAATTAAAGGATCAGCAATTTGATTTTAATATTGACATGCAATAAATCGATTCATGAAAACACCAGGAAAAAAATTCTCAAAAAAATCTGGTCATCGTTCTGCGGTTTTCGCTGGAGGTATTTTGATTTTGGTCTGCTTTGCTTTCGCGTTAAATTGCCGCAGCCAGGACGATACATCCTGGCAAAAACTGAAGCCGTGGTTTTCACCTCCATCAAACTATAAAAATGTTTATGGCGACTTCCGCGATCCGATGCTTTTCTATAATGGAAAAAAGGTTACATCAAAACGCGATTGGCGGAAAAGAAGGGAAGAAATAAAAGACCGGTGGCATGGTATAATGGGAGCGTGGCCGCAATTGATTGAGCATCCATCTTATAAAATAATTGACAGCACGCGCAGGGGCGCTGTTATGCAGTATAAAGTTGAAATTGGCTGGCGCGCCGGTGAAACCACGGTGGGCTATTTGCTTATACCGGGTATTCCTGGAAAGAAACCTGCTGTCCTTAACGTATTTTATGAACCTGAATCCGGAATCGGTGTTACCCGGCCATTTATCGATTATTCATGGCAGCTGGCAAACAGGGGATTTGTAACATTGTCTGTCGGCGTTGATTATCTGAACAAGAAAAAACCGTTTGCGCAATATTATCCTGATTTCGACAACCCGCGGGTTCAACCTCTTTCCATGCTCGCTTACCTCGCGTCGAATTGTGCAAATCTTCTTGCACATCATTCGGAGGTGGATTCATCGCGTATTGGTATGATCGGGTTTTCATATGGCAGTAAATGGACGATGTTCACCTCATGTTTGAATGAACGGTTTGCCGCAGCGGTTTGGATAGATGGCGGAATAGTATTCGATGACAGTAAGCCGAATGTAAATTACTGGGAGCCGTGGTACCTTGGCAACAAATCACCGATCGCCGGAGATGCATACGCTGCACTGAGACAAAAGAAAATGGACCTCGTGGAACTGCATGCATTGATGGCGCCGCGGCCGTTTCTCGTATCAGGCGGTTCCGAAGACTCCCCCGATCAATGGATCGCGTTGAACCACACTATCCGGGTAAATAAATTCCTGGGATTTGAAAACCGGGTAGGGATGCATAACAGGAAAGAACATACGCCGAATGCCGAAGCTAATGAGGTGATATATGCGTTTTTCGAGCACTTTTTGAAATTCGGTTCAGTTCGCCATTGATTTCATCGAGGTGCTTTTTGATGAGAATAACGTTGTTGTGAGATATATTTATCTCCAACGCTGCAGCCAGTTTCTGGCTTTCTTTGATGTAGAGCATTTCCAATTCCTCGAGCGACAGGGCTTTCACATTGTAAAACATAGGAGCGGATTTGTAGAACAAATTTCTATTTCGGTTTGACTTTTGTCAATAGTATTTGTACGCAATTGCGTGAGCGTCATCGAACCTTGGTGTTTGGCTTATCGTGCTATTCGTTTACTTCACCGGCAAAAATGTTCCCTTCGTCGGGCATACCGGTTGTTTCGTCGAAGTATTAGGAAGTGATTAAAAATTACTGGAACACAAATCGGCAAACTCATATCCTGCCACCGGTCCAATGACGAAAAAAAGATTTGATGATTTCTCCGTTTATATGTGCGGCCTGTATCATTTCCGTACAATTTTATTCAAATATATCTTCTCCAACACCTTGACTTTTCATGTTTTAGCACTTCGGCATTCTTTTCGACCAAAAATAACCTGTAAAGATTCCCTTATGTTTAAAACAAACCTGAAAATAGCCTGGCGTAATCTTTTAAAAGACAGCCAATTTACATTTCTCAATATTCTCGGCTTATCTGCAGGACTCGCCTGTGCGCTATTGATATTGTTTTGGGTGAACGACGAAATGCGATTCGATAAATTCCTCGACAACGACAACCGGTTATACCAGCTGTTAGAAAATGAATCGCCGTCATCGTCAGGGCCATTAAGCGAAATAGTAAAAAAACAAATACAGGGCGTGGAGTATGCTGCGGCTGTAGCGCCTGCCGAATGGTTTTCACCATACACACTTTCTTCAGGTGATAAAAGTATTAAAGCAACCGGCCAGTATGTTGGCGAAGATTATTTCAACATCTTTTCGTTTAAGCTGGTAGACGGAAATAAGAATGAGGTGCTGAAAGATAGAGGTTCAATTGTTATCTCCGATGAGCTGGCAAAAAAACTTTTTGGCACAGCAGAAAATGTAGTTGGAAAACCTGTTCTGTTTGATGAGGATACGACGTTTCACGTTTCCGGCGTATTCCAAAAAATACCACTGCAGTCTTCTCAGCAATTCGATTTTGTATTATCCTTCAAATATTTCCAGCAAAAGAAACCATGGGCGGCAACGTGGGACAAAGGCCCACGGAACTATGTGTTGCTGACAAAGGGAACAGATATCAACGCGTTCAATAAAATTATCGCCAACGTGGTTTCCGCCAACACCGGTGATTCGATAACCGTGTCCGCGGTTAAGTATTCAGATGTTTATCTCTATGGCCTGTATGATGGCGCCAATTACGGCACTTCGGGAAAAGGTAGAATTCAATACGTTCGGTTGTTTTCGGTGCTGGCCATTTTCATTCTTGTAATTGCGTGTATAAATTTCATGAATTTGTCTACCGCAAAAGCATCCAGGCGATTAAAAGAAATTGGTATAAAAAAAGTGATTGGCGCAGAGAGGAAGCATCTCATCATGCAATTCCTTACAGAGTCGCTACTGCTTACGCTTTTGGCAACGGTCTTTGCGGTTATCATCGCGTTATCTCTTCTGCCAGCATTCAATAGTATCACAGGAAAGCAAATAAGTCTGCATTTCGATCCCGCCATCGTCATCTATTTTGTACCTGTAATTCTTTGCACCGGGCTACTGGCAGGAAGTTATCCCGCCCTGTATTTGTCTAAATTCAACCCGCTTTCTGTATTGAAAGGAAAGATTGCCACATCCCTGGCCGAAGTGTTATCGAGGAAAGGATTGGTGGTATTTCAGTTTACGCTATCAACAATTTTGATTGTAGCGGTGATGATAATATATCAACAGGTGCAATTTATACAAAGCACCGATATCGGCTATAGAAAGGATAATGTAATTCGCCTGCCTGTGGAAGGCAATATAAAGGGGAGGGAAAAAACGTTTATCGCGGAACTCAAGAATATTCCCGGTGTGGCCAATGCAACATCTGCGTATCACAAAATAGTTGGACGCGGGTATGGACATAGCGGTATGAAATGGCCCGGTAAAAATCCCAACGATAATGTTTTCTTTGAGGCTTTTGAGGTTGACTACGATTTTGTGGAAACGATGGGTATGCAGATGAAAGAAGGAAGGACTTTCTCCAGGAGTTTTGGCGGCGATTCATCGAAGATCATATTGAACGAAAAAGCTGTCGAAGCGATGCGATTGAAAAATCCTGTCGGGCAAACTATAATCAGATTCGGCCACCCTGTTGAAATTATCGGTGTCGTAAAAGACTTCCGTTACGAATCGCTGCACCAGCCCATTCACCCGGCATATTTATTCTTATGGCCAGGTGGCACCATCTTCGCGAGAGTGCGGTCGGACAATCAACCAAAAACGATAGCGGCCATTGAAAAGCTTTATGAGCGGTATAACCCTGGCTATCCGTTTACATTTAGTTTCCTGGACGAGGCCTATCAAAAGCAATATGATTCGGAACTACGCGTATCGGCGCTGTCTAAATATTTTGCCGGCCTCGCGATTATTATTTCATGTCTCGGTCTCTTCGGTTTGGCAGCATTCACGGCACAGAAAAGAAGAAAGGAGATTGGTGTAAGAAAAGTAGTCGGTGCATCTGTAGCGAACATTACAGCAATGCTATCAAAAGAATTTCTCCGGTTGACCGTCATATCGCTCATAATCGCGCTTCCCGTAGCATGGTGGCTGATGAGTAGCTGGCTTGAAAATTTTGCTTACCGGATTAATATTACTCCATCCATATTCCTGGTTACGGCCGTTGCTGTGATCCTTATAACAGTGCTTACGGTTAGTTTCCAGACAATAAAAGCTGCGTTGGCAAACCCGGTTAAAAGTTTAAGAACAGAATAGCCTGAATGAATTTAAAATGAAGAAAGGCTCTACAAACAATGTTTCAGAAAACCGTTTTTGGTCATGTTGGCTATGAAAATGTGAGCAGTTTTTGCGCAGAATTTTAAAAGCGGTTCGGTATTAGCCCCGGATCGCTGCACAACTAACTACGGAATCAATTCAAATTCGAGTAAAGAAACCGAATGATGAGGCATTTCAAGTGGAAGTGTTAGGATACCATTCCCCACATTGATTACTTTTTGCGGTTCGAGTAATTCAAGCGCCTGCCGCGACTTAATTTTTTTTACCTGTTCGACAGTCGGGTTGTATGGAGAACCCATCGCTTTCCAAATGGTGTGCGCATTGCTGTGATGTTCATCAATCCGGTAATGTCGTATTCTATACGAACCGCGTGCAGGCAGTGTAAGCGATAGTTTTATTTTCTTCAGTTTCTTATCTTCAACATTTTCATCGTAATTGTAAATCATCACCTGCACATTTTTGCCGTTGCGCGTGGCTAAACCCTCAACAGTGCCACCGGCAGGATGCATCATCTGGATTCGTTGTGGTCCTAATTTTCCAAGCAGCCGGAACGAATTGAACACAGGTTTTTCAATTTCCTCAGCTGTAAATAATGTTCGCTGTCCCTCGAAGATTCTATACCCTGGATTAAACGAACCATCAAAAACAATGCATCGGACAGGATTAAAGGGAAATTGAGCGGCAAGGTCGATCATCGCCTTTGCAAATGCACACTGAAATACCGCGTGATATTCAGTATTCCTGTACCCGACTGCCGGGTTTTCAGTAGTGGTTACATTTAACCCGATGTCAATATCCCCTTCAGTAACATATATTGGAATGCCTTTTGTGCCGGCGATAGCTGCAATCTTTGACAGGTTTGTTGTCGCGGTTTCTTTTATAAACGCAACGCTGGGCGAAAACTTTGGAAAATCCAGCGCCAGTTTCTTCGAAGTAAAGTTGCCGAGTTTGCTGATTGCGAAATTGGTGCCCTTCAGGTGGAACGTGATAAAATCGAGCGGGGTACCAATCGAATCAGTTTTGTAATTTTTACCTGACAGGCAATGCTCGATAAACCGCATTAATTTAGGGGTTCCTCTTTCTATACTTTGCGTTACTGAATTTCCGCCGACCTGGGCTTGAGGCAGCGCTGCTTTCACAGCGGCAGCCGTATAGTCATACATCTTGTGAAATTCTTCTTCAGTGCCCATCCAGTAGTTGCCAATATCCGGCTCGTTCCACATTTCCCATTTCCATTTTCGCACTTCATCCACGCCATATCGTTCAACACAATGCTTTACGATGTGATAGATAAGGTCGTGCCATTTGTCGTAATCTTTCGGCGGATATTTAACAAGGTTATCGTTTATACGTGGAACGGAATCGGGTGCCGAGCTCAATGAATCCGGCATTAGTCCCAAATGCATGATGGGAATAAATTTCTGTTTTAAAACAACATCGAGAATTTGATCGAATAGTGTGAAGTCGTAGAAAGGATTTCCGTTTTTATCAACCTGGTAAACATTTGTTGAACCCCAGTCGGCCTCTGCGGTAAATGGAACAGCTGTTCCTGTTGAGGTAATACCCCAGATGCGTTTGTAAAAGGGATAAGGAGAGGAGTCAGCAATACGTCGCAACAGGCGTTCGCCCTGGGGAGTTAATCCCAGCCCGGAGGCCCCACCGATTGCGTTCCAGACCGGTTCGATGTTACCTGTAATGTGGGTCGCGTCTACAGTTATCGTTACGACAGATTGTGATTGCGACTCAATGCAGGTTACAACCAGTGATAAGAGGAGTGAGATGATATTTTTTAACTGGGCCAGGGGGAGAGCTTTGTTAACCTTAAAGATAATTAAGTATTATCACCTTTTTCAGCCTGCCCGAGCGCATAGGCTACTTGCCGATACAACTGCGCGCTTACACGATCGTTACTTCGATGCCTGCTCCCTCAAGGTTCGTAACAAAATGTTTCGGAATACCTTCGTCGGTAATAATTCTGTCAACACTCTCTATGCCACAGATTCTTCCCAAACCTCTTTTGCCAAATTTTGTTGAGTCAGACAGCACGATTACTTTCTGTGCAGCAGCAATCATTTGCCTGTTAAGATGTGCTTCGTTAACGCTCGTAGTGGTTAGCCCGAACTCCAGGTCAATGCCGTCGACGCCGAGAAATAATTTTGTGCAGGAAAAGTCAGACAATATATTTTCCGCATATGGCCCCGTAACAGACGACGAACTTTTTCTAAGCACACCACCCAACTGAACAATTTCAACCTCCGGATGTTTCATCAGTTCAAGCGCAACATTCAGTGCAGAAGTAATAACAGTTAAACTTTCCCGCGGTTCGATATTCTTCGCCAATGCCAATACCGATGTACCCGACGCTATGATGATGCTGTCGTTCGCTTCGACCGACTTCGCGGCAACCGCGCCGATTTTCATCTTTTCAGGCGCCTGTAGTTTCTCTTTCACATTCACCGGCCTGTCGGCAGTATAAGGATTGTTGAGCGTGGCGCCGCCGTGTGTTCTGAACAATAAATTCTTCTCCTCGAGTAATTTCAAATCCTTTCGAATGGTTACAGACGAAACGTTAAGCGCTCGGTATAAATCCAATACATTTACGCTGCCTTCGCTTTGCAGTTGTTTCAATATATAGTGGTGCCTCTCAGCTAGACTCATCATAAGTGGCTTATTGAATATGGGTTAGATCAAAAATACATAATACTCCCGAGTGTCTTACAGATATAAATTTAGTTTCAAATGTGTTCATAAAATATTTTTACTGGTTTCGATATGTTATTAAATATTTTCTCTACTTTCGACTGCCATTCAAACGAAACGTGAAACGAAACTAATGAAAAGTTGATGGAGGAGAAAAAACTGCTGGACAGGGGGGAAAGTATCAGGCGGCTCAGCGAAAATACATCCGACTGGGATATCGTCGTAATAGGGGGAGGAGCCACAGGATTAGGAATCGCCGTTGACGCCGCAAGTCGCGGTCTGCGGACCCTTCTCCTCGAGCAGTCCGATTTCGCGAAAGGCACCTCCAGCCGAAGCACAAAGCTGGTACATGGAGGCGTCCGTTACCTTGCCCAGGGAGATATTGGCCTGGTTTACGCCGCACTCAGGGAGCGCGGACTTCTTCTTCAAAATGCTCCTCATGTTGTTTCTAAACAATCGTTCATCATTCCGTGTTTCAGCACGTGGGATTTGATGAAATATGGTATCGGCCTAAAACTGTACGACTGGCTTTCGGGCCGTTTCAGTTTCGGAAGGTCGCGGCTTATTAGAAGAAATGAATTACGCGATCATTTACCCAATCTCGGCAGGAAGAAATTAAAAGGAGGTATTGAATACTTCGACGGTCAGTTCGATGATGCCCGGCTGTCTGTCAACCTCGCACAAACAAGCGCTGAACATGGAGGCGTGCTCATCAACTATTTTCCGGTAAAAAGTCTCATAAAAAAAGACGGCACTATCAAAGGTGTGGTCGCAATTGACAGCGAAGACAACAACAGGGAATATGTCATTCACGCAAAATCAGTAATCAATGCGACCGGTGTTTTTGTAGATGAGATCCTGCGGATGGATATAAAAGAATCAAAGCCCCTGGTACGACCGAGCCAGGGCGTTCATCTTGTTTTTGAAAGATCGTTTCTGAACAGCAGCAGCGCAGTGATGATTCCGAAAACAGCCGACGGAAGGGTGCTATTCGCAGTGCCCTGGCAGGATCATGTGCTTGTGGGAACTACCGATACGCCGCTCGATAAACATTCACTCGAGCCAAGGGCGCTGGACGTGGAAATTGATTTTATCCTCGACACGGTAAAACAATATTTTACAAAAGCGCCTTCCAGGAAAGATGTGCTCAGTGTTTATGCGGGTCTGCGACCACTGGCAGCTCCTGATAAAGATGAAGAAAGTACGAAAGAAATTTCCCGCGATCACAAACTCATCGTGAGCCGGTCGGGATTGATAACAATCACGGGGGGAAAGTGGACAACCTACCGCAAGATGGCCGAAGAAACAGTAAATAAAGCAGCGGAAGTTGGCAAGCTTGAAGCAACAAAAAGCAATACGAGGAATTTGAAAATTCATGGCTGGCTCCCTTCTTCCCAGAAAATTTCCTCTTCACTGTATGGGAGCGACGCAGGTAAATTGATGGCGCTTACCGAAGAAAATAGCAGCTGGTCGACACCGTTACACAATAATTTTTCATATACCGGGGCACAGGTGATATGGGCGGTACGGCATGAAATGGCAAGAACAGTAGAGGATGTGCTCGCCCGCCGGTTACGACTATTGTTTTTAGATGCAAATGCAGCGATCGAAACGGCGCCCCGCGTCGCGGAGTTAATGATGCAGGAACTGGGTCGTAATGAAGAATGGAAAAATCAGCAGGTACAGCAGTTTACTCATCTCGCGAATCAATATTTACTGAAAGAATCGTTCAATAAAATTAATCTGGCATCTAATGACAAACTATATACTCTCTCTTGACCAGGGAACGACGAGCTCGCGCGCAATTGTGTTCGATAAAAATAAAATGGATCTTCGATAATGTTGAAGGTGCAAGGGAAAAGAAGTAAAAATGACCAAACGATGAAAAAACTTTGCCTTTTATTGCTATTTGCGGGTGCCGGTCTTTGTTCGTTTACCCAACAAAAGAAAATTATCATTCTCACCGAACAATCTCAGAACCGTATTGTACTCGTCGACACGGATACCGACGAAATCATATGGGATTGGCGTCCCGAAGAGTCTAACATAAAACCCGGGCATGTAGAATGGTTCAATGCCCCTGATGATGCGAAATCAGTTTACAGTAATCAATATATTCTCATCACTGCTTCAGGCGGCGGCGTAGCGCTGATACGCATCGCAGATAAAAAAGCGGTATTCTATGCATACGCCGGCGGCAATCCTCATTCAGCCGAACTTCTTCCCGATGGAAATATCGTGTGCGCATCGAGCACGGGTAACTTCCTCACGCTATTCAAAGTCGACTCAAATACGGTAGGAGAGAATACCTGGAAGAAAACAATTCCCATAGCATTTGGACATAACGTTGTGTGGGATAAGAAACATAAGCTCTTATGGAGCGCCGCGATGGATCATATTAAGTCGTTCCGTTACAATTTCAGCTGCAACGATCCTGCACTAACGTTAGTCGATTCGCTGACTATTCCCGGCACCGAAGCTCACGATCTTTTTCCTGACTTTGGTACATCAGCATTGTGGCTCACTAATCCTACAGATGTGTACCGCTTTGATGTAAATAAGAAAACTGTTTCATCCACTAATCTTCTTAATAACAATATCAAAAGTGTTTCTTCAGGGCCCTCAGAATTTCCGACTATCGTATCTCAGCCAAAAGAGCAATGGTGGACGGATGAAGTGCTGGATGGCAGTGGCAATTCCGTTTTCAGGCAGCCAGGATTAAAAATTTACAAAGCACGGTGGTTGCTCGTGAACACGTTCAGTTACGGGCAGAAAGATAAGTACCGTCAATGCGTTAAGTAACTAAATCCGGAAACCCCGCACATTCATGCAGGGATTCCGTTGCTGAAATTGACCGTTAGTTAAGAAGCTGTGCGGTATTGAAATCCATCCAGGATAACATCTGTTATGCCATCGTGTTTCACCACTTTTAATTTTGTTGGATAATAACCGTTTTTCTGAACTTTTGCAGGTTGCGGAATCGCTCTTTCGAAGTTACTGCTCTGCTTCAGGAACTCAAGTGTTATCATGGGCTCGTAAAAAGTTACTTTACCATCATAGGAACCATAGATGAAAGTTTCAGTGAAGCCCTGTCCGTTGAATTCCCCTGATGTAACGTCAACCCAATGTGCACCCATTTGAGGTACTCCACCCCCGGGATTGAAATATGTTGCCGGGAAATATTCGGGTGCCGGCCAGTTTTTGAACTTTGAACTATCCACCTCGTATGCTGGGATAGCGGCCACTTCAGAAGGTGTCATCATGTAAAAATGAAAATCGAAATGGGGCTTACCGTAAAACATTTCCGGCTCGTGACCCATAGGGTTCCATCCCAGGTTTAAATGGTCGAAGGGGTTAACGCCTACTTTCGAATGGAACTTCAATGTCCACATCGGCATGGATGAATGGCCGCCATGTCCCTGGTCACCGGTGGGTGCGGTGTTTAATACTGCATCCGTCAATGACACTGCAAGGCGTTCCGGGTTTCCGGATTTATCGAGTTGTGCCCATGTCCACGCTTTACCGGAAAAAACCTGTGATTCTGGCCCTTTGAAAATGCCGTTTTTCTCGCTTTCTACATCTTTTTTACAAGAGGTTACCAAAATGGTTGCTATCGCACCAAACAGAATAACTTTTTTCATGAACTGTTTTTTTATTTTTCTTGTTAGTAAGGGCCCGAAGATGCGGTGCCATTTACCGGAAGGAAACTGCAGGAGAAATGAATTGCGAAAAACAGCGATGAATTGTTGGAATTAGAGGAGTGTGTTGAATTAATATTTTTTTACAAGTATCCTTACTCGGAGGATTCAAAAGAAAAAGCGAGCGCAGGGTAAGTTGTTTTACCGTTCAATAAGTTTTTAGGCAAATACACTTTTACTACACCATTATTATTTTCCCATTTCACTGTCTTACCGGTCTGGAGAAGTGTCATCTTCGATTTTCTGCCGGGAATGTTTCCTTTCCATGTAATCGATGCAGGCAGGCTTTCCTTTTCGTTCAAACATGCCAGCGCATATTTTACCGAACCAGATTTACTCCTGGTAAACCATACGTTGCCGTCGTTATAGTTTTTTGTGATCCTTGTGTTATATATCGCCTCGCCATTTTGATTCATCCACCTGCCGATTTCCTTTAAACGCTCGACAGATTCTTCCTGCAACGTGCCGTCGGCCCGCGGACCAACTCCCAATAATAAGCTTCCGCCCTTTGCGACAATTTCAATAAGTGAATGAATTACTTTTGTTGCCGATTTAAAGTTTTCGTTGGGAACATAGCCCCATGCGCCGCCCAATGTCATACAACTTTCCCAGGGATGATCGAGTTGTACTGAAGGTATCTTTTGCTCCGGCGTTTGATAATTTTCATAAGGACCATGCACCGTGCGGTCAACTATCAACAATCCCGGCTGGGCTTTACGCGCCATAGCCGCGATCTTTGGCATTTCGATATCCTGGCTCCATTCTGGTATAACGGCGCCCCATGAACGCACTTCATCGTTCACCGTTTCGCGCGGACGAACCCAGCCGCCATCGAGCCATAAAATGTCCATCTTTCCATAATTATTCATCAGCTCGCTGACCTGGTTAAAAGTAAACTGCTTGTAGTTGTTCCACCTTGCCGGGTATTTCCTGATGTCGTAATTGTTGTTACGATCGGGCGTGGCATATTTTGGCCACCAGTAATAAGGACAATGCCAGTCGGGCTTCGAAAAGTATGCGCCAATCATAAAACCATGGTTGCGGAACGCTTCGAACACAAATTTGGCAACGTCTGCTTTGGGATTATCCTTAAACGGCCCGGCGCTGATTTTAAAATCGGTTTGTTTTGTATCGAACATATTGAAACCGTCGTGATGTTTCGTGGTAAACACAACATATTTCATTCCCGCTTCATCAGCGGCTGATGCCCATTGTTCCGGGTCGAATTTCACGGGATTAAACTCATCTTTCAGTCCCCAATACCATCTCTTAAACTCGTCGTATGTCATGTTGCTGTCGCGCTCTATCCAGTCCTCCGAACACAGGGCCCACGATTCAATGATGCCGGGTACTGCATATAGTCCCCAATGAATAATCATTCCGAATTTCAGGTCCTGCCATTTATCCAGCTTTTCCTTCACCTGCTCATCCGTCGGCCATTCATATGTTGTTGATTGCGGATGTACGCCCTGTTGGGCAGGAACGCCTGCAGCAATCAAAACCAGGAAAAGAAAACTTGTCAACCTGTACATGAGTTATCAATTTTCAATAGCAAAATCATTTCCCGATAATTCCCAATTGTTATCATAAAACCCGGCCATCTTCACACCACCCGGACCTGTCTTCACCATGTCGACTTCAAATATCATGAAATCCGGGAATCCACTTGCACCGGCAAAATACTGGTTGGCATTTGCTGCGTTCATTCCTTTCAGGCCCGAACCTGCAATGACAGCAACAGATGCTACACCAGAACCTTTTATCGGCCACACCAGGTAAGCGCCGTAGGCATCGCCGGTAAAAGTTTTACCCGCGGCTGTTATTTTGTTGCGCTCTAACTGTATCGGGCAGTCGCTCAGCAAGGCGCTGTAAGCGCGATTAGTGTTTTTATTTCCATAAATAATTACTCCGCGGTCCTTATACTTTTCGATTGAAAACTCTTTATCCGAAACGATGTCCACCGATCCGTTACCGCGATAGTGCCAGGTTTCTGCATCATAGCGTGCCTTGTTCAGGCTCCATTCATTTTCCTGCTTGTTGCCTGTTGTACCATAAACAAAAACCATGTGATGATTAAAAGCATCTTTGAATGTACCGTAACGATGCGGACCCTTTTGTGAAAGAGCTGGTTTTTCACTCAACGACCATTTGTCATCCTGTTTTAAAAGATAAATGCTCTCGTTCGAGGATTTTGTGGTGTATTTAATAGAGCTGTTACCATCAAGGCTAATATTTACCACTTTGTTGGCGCCAAAATCCTCCAGGTTAAATTTTATAACATGTACATTTTCCGTTCTCCCTGATATGGTTTCATCGGTTTTATTTCTGTTGAGTACGATGCGGCTGAATTGTAGCGGATGATGTTGCTGTACAATCTCTGCCCAGCGAAATGATGAAGAAATACCCGGGTTCGCTGTGATGAAATCAATATTGTTTACTGCTGAATCTGCTTCCCGCTTATGCCATTTGAAAAAATCAAACAATGGCGGCCAGTCCACACTTTCGTTACCAAACCAATGCGACCCACCTGGATATTCATGATAACTTAAATCAGGATGAAATTCACCCAATAACTTTCTCATCTGCCGCGCGAAAGTTACCGGCACAACACGATCGGAATCTCCATGATGAATATACACTCCCAATGGCCTGTAATTGCTCACCAGCTTTATTACATCACTTTGGTTGCCCGAGCGAAGGAGCAATTGTTCCATAGTTGAACTGCTGCTATCAGGAACCAATCCATCCGCCGAACCGTAACCCTTTAATGTAGGATAACCTGCACAGGGAGCGATTGCTGCCCACTTATCAGGATAGGTTGCCCCGAGAAACCATGTACCGTGACCACCCATCGAATGTCCCGTTAGATAAATATGCTGGGAATCGGGAGTGAACTTTTTCCTGGCAAGATTGAGCACTTCGAGCGCATCTATTCTTCCCCAATCTTCCCAGTTAAACCCGCGCGGTCTTCTGTTCGTCGCCGCTACCAATGTGCCCCAGTCTTTCGAATGATACGCGCGTGCCTGGCCAATCGCTTCCACGCCTGCACCGTGCACAGATAAAAACAACGACGATCCTTTTTTAAACGACGGTGTTTGTGGGGTTACAGCGTAATACTGCAGGCTGCCATCAATACTGCTAATGAATGTAACACTGTATTTATCGGTGGCATCAACAGCTTCAATTTTTACTGTTGTTTCGTCAATAACTTTTTCTTTGTCGAGAAGCTGCAATCGGCAATCGTGTTGTCCTTTTGTTTCGGTTCCGGTTCCATCGAAATGAAAAATAATTTTTCTTGTAGAC
Source organism: Chitinophagaceae bacterium (assembly GCA_016786745.1). GTDB lineage: Bacteria > Bacteroidota > Bacteroidia > Chitinophagales > Chitinophagaceae > Flavitalea. Next base: position 20,829 of record JAEUVS010000053.1, read on the forward strand.
ATTGGGAGAATGTCAGGCACATCACTGGTTACGTCTTTACCGCCAATAGAAGATTTTATTTTCAGCCCTTTCAACGTTTTTGTTGAAGTGTTGATAGCTACAATTGCGCCCATGAGATCCGCATTGTCGTTTCCGGTCACGATGAATGGGAGAGTGGGATCGTCGGTATTCAGTTGTTTTGATTTGCCGGGAAAAATGATATCGGCAGTTATGCTGCCACCTCTCACATATAATTCGTTTAGCCCCTTGTTAAGCTTTACAGGAATATACATGTAGCCCAAAGCATACGGATCACCGGCATGATGGACACCGTTAAATATCACGCTGCTGTTTCCTTTTATGTGAAGAAGGGCAGTTTGTTGTTTTGAAGATTTATAAGTGAGATAAAAATAATTACCGGCAGATCCGAAACCACCGCGAAAGCCACCACGACTCCTGAGACGATTGATACTGTCGCCGTTGACGGATTGCCACCTGGTGACTTCACCGCGGTCGTTCGTGGTTAAGGAATCACCTTCAATTGGTTTGTTAAGGGTGCCTGTGTACATTTTGTAGACTATCGGATCAGTGTAGAGCGCCTCGCGGCCGTAGCGGCTCCGGGAATCGATCATCAAACCTTTCGTGAAATGATAAACATTTTGTGAGTAGGAGTAACAGCTGGTGAGAATAAGGATCAGGCTTAATTTTAATCTTGCAGTCATCACGGAAATATTGAAAAGCCAATATACGGCTATCGCATCACATTATCCGGCTGCGGCGGAATTTACTGTCGAACGGTTAGTATCTCTTTCCACTGATCGGTTTCGGCTACCTGTTTGATGATGTTGTTTCTTTTTTTCAATAGAGACCCGAGGTACTTTTTCAATACCAGCGTATTGAAAATGTCGCCAAATATCCATCCGGGAGATTCGAACCGAAATTTGTCTGACATTAAAGTATATCCCTGCTTTTCTTCGAAGATATGATCGTGCCTGATCATTTTGAATGCGCCTTTGATCATCTCATCCCTGAAATAATAGGGTCGTTCGAACGCGGTGATCCTCGACGACAATGTTTGCGTTATACCAAAATGCTTCGCTCTCCACGTCACTTCTTCTCCGCCGCTAATTAACCCGGTTGTGACGCCTGCAATGGCCTCTTCATTCGTGCCCCCTGTTGAAAGTTTGTGAAGATCTATGCTCCGCGCAAGATCAAAACATCTTTCGATGGGAGCGTGGATGATTGTTTGTAATTCAATATTGGGCATGGCTGAATTCGTTTATGAAAAAATCTCTGCCTGAGACAGGTTCTTTTTTTAGAATAGCTTTTACTGGTGTTATATCGGCTGTATTGTCTTCAAAAAGTAATTGATATTGCTGTTGGTTAATAACCTTTAAGAGTCCGGCTTTGACAATTATTCCAATGAAAAACCCGGATATGTTAACTGGTTTTATTTTCCGGTTACTTTTCCGGCCCATCATTGTTAGTATTTCTCCAAAACTTAACACTTCAGATCCGGCAATATTCATCACTTGTGGTCCTGCATATCGACAATAAAATTCCACGACATTTGCAAGATCATTTGGCATTAAAGGTTGAATACGCGTCTTTAAGAATCCTTGTGGCACCGGGATAATTCCAAAAATATATTGAGAGATCCTCCTCATCATCAGCATTTTTCTTACAAGCATCGTATTGTGAGTACATACTATTGAGGGACGTAATATGAACGTGTCTGGCTGTTGCATCAGCAACTCGTCTGCAATTCCCTTCGTTCTCAAAAATTCAACACGATGCTGAGGCGATGCCCCGAGTGCCGATACCTGGATGATTCTCGGATTTCCGATCAATGAGCGGTTTTCGATGATAAGCCGGGTGAGTCCTTCATGGATCTTTGTGAAACTGAACGATCCTGTCGCTTCGATCTGCCCAACGCAATTGATCAATACATTAACGTTTCCGAGCAATGACCAATCATCTCTAAACGGGTCAAATTTTAAATATCTACCTGAATTCTGCCTTGATGTACCAATTAAATCATAACGTGCGGTCAGGCAATTGTAAATAACCGATCCTATTTGTCCGCTTGCTCCAAGAACAACAACTTTCATGACGTGACTTTAGTTGGCGGCAGCCAATCATAGTAAATTGTTTCGAACACACGGAACATGCCTTCCAGTCGCGCCGTTTTGAAGAATGTGTTTTCAAAGCGACTGCAGGAAACGGGTTTAATCGGCCACTTTTCTCTTTGTATGATTGTCACCCTGATTGAATCACCCAGCATCGAATATGCCCGGTCCAGGGAACCAATAGCCGTTAACAATTTATCGTCTCCTTCAACACTGCTATTGTCGAAACAGTATTTTACAAAATTGTTTCCTTTTGAAATGGTGACGGTACTTTCGTTTTCTTCAATGTGCGCAGATTCCAGGTTGTAATCTGTCAGCATACGGCCTCCTGAAACGATTAACAGATTATCGGTAAAAGACCTGTAAAAGAAGATACCTTTGGACGTTCCTGCATTGTATTCACTATCGTCAACCAGCACACGAAAAGCAATATGACGATAGTTGAATTTGAAGAGCGGAAAAAATACCGGCCGCATTTTTCGCAACCTGACATCGACCATCGAGATCATTGCACGACCATTGAAGTTGCGTATTTTGATGGTTGAGGGAATCCTGTCTTTCAACTCATTAATGTCGACAGAAAAGTTTACCAGCCTTACGTCGTGCAATTCTCCTTTATAATGAATGGGAATTCGTTTTAACAGGTTCATACAATAAATCATTTGAGGTAAAAGAAATAAATCCAAAAGGCAGCAGAAACCTGCAGGAGGAGAAACCAGGTTAGCGTCCACGCTTGCGACATTTCGAGATACCTGGCGCGATGGACATGCAGGTAAAGCATGTAACTGCTACTCGCGATTACGCTTAAAACCGGTATGTAGTAATTCAGCACGCCTGTTATTGCATAAAAAAGCATCCACGGCACAAGTATTAAAAGTCCAGCGAGCATAATCGATCCGAGGTGACCGATGTAATCGAGCGCTTTATCTTTTAAGAAAGCGAATGCAAGCGTAATCTGAACTACCCAGCCGGTGCCGGCAATGAGCAACATCTGAACCGCGGCATGTGAAGAAGAGACATCCATAAAAAAATTTCTCAGGGATGTGCCAAACAAGCCTGTAAGCGTTGCAGCGATCAAAATTGCTAACACAATATAACTTACCCGGTATTTTACTACTCTGTCGGGCAGGCAATCACATTTAAACTTGCTTTTGGGAGTTGCGATAATGTAACGGTTATACGCCTGTACTTTGTAAAAGAAATCGAATAAACGCGACAACGGCGGAAACTTAAGGAGAAAGTTAATCACCGGGTATTGGCTGGCAAAAATATATGCTACACCTTCGGCGCCGTAGATCGTTCTCTCGCCATTTGTGTCAATAAGCGCCATACCATTTTTGAATTTATTATCATCGACATTGTCCATCCAATGGGAGGGGAGTTCTTTATAAGCGGTAATCTTCGATCCGGGGATGGAAGTGAACCGGAGCACGAAGTCGCGCCATGACGAGCAGACTTTACAGTTACTGTCGTAGACAATTAATTTGTGATCGAGCGATTTCATGTGAGTAGGGTTTAAATGATGTCACTTGAACAGTTTGAGGAGGCCGCCGAAGAACCAGTTTTCTTCAGCTTTAAACATTGTTTCGATTGCTTTATCGGCGTTACCGGCTATTCTCTTTATGCCGCTGACAGCATCTGTAAATGCTTTTACATTTTTATCTTTTTTGTCGCCTTCCACTTTGCTAACCTGGTCGAGCACGCGAAGTACAGGTTCGAGTTCACGCTTCTTTCTTTCGCGGGCAACCTGTTTGGTAATTTTCCATATATCCTTTTCTGCCCAGAAATATTCCTTTCTATCGCGGGGTTTGTGAACTTTTTCTACGAGGCCCCAGTCGATCAGCTCCCGGATATTCATGTTCACATTTCCCCGTGAAATATTCAGTTCTTCCATGAGTTCTTCGGCGCTCATCGGGTCGGGCGAGATCATGAGCAGCGCGTGGAGTTGTGCCATTGTTCTGTTGATTCCCCATTTCGAGCCGAGTGTTCCCCATGCCTGGACGAATTGGTTTTTTGCTTCTGCCAGTTTCATTTGCTGATGCTTTTACATCATAAAGGTAAACTAAACTTATGGAACTTTCAAAAGTTATTGAAAGTTTAATAAGTTTAAGCCTTTATGAATCGTATATTGAGGGGCCATGATATACGTCACACAGCTTATTTACGTTGTGCCCGGCCAGGAGAGGGTTTTCGACGAATTTGAGTCGATCGCATTACCGGCGATACCCAGGTACAAAGGGCGGTTGTTATTTCGCATGAGGCCCGGTAGTGGTGCCTATATAGAAAGTTCGATCGAGGCGCCTTATGAGGTGCACCTGGTTGAATTTGAATCGGAAGCTGATTTACTACACTACATGAACGACGAAAACCGCAAAAAGTTCCTTCACCTGAAAGAAAGATCGGTCAGGTCGGCCCTGGTGATAAAAGGCCAAAAAATAGGATAAAAAGGTAGTGTCTCAGTTTGAAATTTTGCTTCTCCGCCGATCCCTCGCAGAGTTTACACCGCCACCGGCGGGGATCGGGATAACAGTTCATCCGAACCGATTTCTGTCCATTCGGCCTTCGACCTCAGGATAAACTCCGCGTAACGAGCGTGTGGGATCAGCGGAAAGGTGTCTTTAAAAATCAAATTGCGCCACTACCGGATAAAAACTTTTTTATTTGCTAAATTTTTTAGTAATTTAGCCCCGGAGTATTGAAAGAAATAAAAGCGCTCGACATCATTGAGGGCGGCGTATTTGTCGCCCGTTGCAAACATTCACATTTTAAAAGTACTCGACTGATGCTGCAGCCATTCGAACCTTTTAAAATCGCTTATATCGACCGCCTGATCGCGTTGAACAAAAAATACCTGGTGACGCAAACCTATCATACGGGCGATGTCAACTTCAACGACGGCTCGCGTCATAAGATACATTTGCTCGCGTCGGATTATGAGGAGCTGAGTTGTGCGAGGACACATGCGAATGCGCTGAGGGAAAATGACAGGTTTGCGGCGGTAATTCACCTGGATATCCCGGAGCACCGGCGGAAGCTCCTGGATATCCTGCAACCGGATTCGGCGTATGTGTTGTTTTTCGCTGCAATAAAAAGCGCAAAGGATCTGGAAAAATACCTGAACATCAACTACCGCGACCACATGCGGAGGTGGATAGATAAAAACACCACGTGGAGCCTGAAACATGGTGCAGGTATCCGGCCGTCATTGCAACTGACGTTCGGAGTTCTCTATATTGAATTAAAATACAATGGTCATGCCGTAAAGATTAAATTTGAGGATCTTGAACGGGCCTGAGCATGTGTTACGACATATCTTTTACGGTCGGCATTAAAGAGCTGAGCGAATACTTCCCCGACCTGGTGACGGACGACCAGTTGTCGTTTGATTTCGAGGGAACGCATATCGTGGCGCACGACCACGGCTTTCACCCGATATTGTATAAGCCGCGTGGTGATGACCGTGTTCACTGCCGCTTAATGGAATGGGGCTGTATTCCGTATTATGTAAAAGACGAAAAGCAGTATAGTCGCCAGCGCGCCAGCATGCTGAACGCGCGCAGTGAAAGGATATTAACCGATGAAAACAGTTATTGGTTTAAAATCCGCAACCGCAGATGCCTCGTGCCGGTATCGGGTGTGTATGAACATCGCGCCATAAAAGGATGGAAGAAGAAGGTACCGTATTTTATCCGGCTGAATGGTCAACCGTTGTTTTTTATACCGGGATTGTATTCGGTTGCCGAACTGCCGGATCTGTCTACAGGTGAAATGCTGAAGCGGTGGACATACACCCTCATTACACGTAATGCAAATGAGGTGATGATGAAGATTCACAATAGCGGTGAAAACCGTGGCCGGATGTCGTTGTTTGTGCCGGTTAACCTGGCGCAAAGCTGGCTCGATCACAACTTGAGCGAGTCGCGTTATAAAGAGATTCTTAATTACGAGATGCCTTCCGACGCGATGAATTACCACCCGGTGTTTACCATCAGGAGCCAGAAACCACGACCGGATAGCGAAGCCAAAAATGTTTACTGGGAATGGGAAAAGCTGCCGATACTGGGCACCATGGATCCCGATTAAGCCGGCTGATTCAGGATTTTCTTTATCAAAACAATCTGTCCGAGGTGATAGTGCGCATGTTCGATAATGCCGGTAAGGTTTCGGTAGTAGTTACCATATTGCGGGTCGGCGAAATTGTCGGAAAGTTTATTGTCGTCCAGTTTTTCTATTGCGGCGGCAAACATTTCTGCTTCCGCCATGATCCTGTTCACCAGCTTTTGCCAGTCGGCCTCCGAAGATATTTCAGGAGCGCTAAATGCGAATTTGTCACTTGCCTTTAAAGGTTCCCCCTGCAATACCTTAAGCACTTCCGTTATGTAGTAATTGATGTGGTAAACCAACACAGCGATCGTATTAAAGTTGTGCACTTTTGAAACGGCTTGTTGCCACGTTACGCCGTTCAGCGTGTCTTTAAGGTTTACTGCGGTCCAGTTACCACCGAAATGAACATCGCGCAACTGTTTTGCAATTTGAGCTGTGATCGACATCCGCGCAATCTAGGTAATTTTAAATTCTTTGTAGTTTAATCCTTTTTCGCTTTTCCGTCAACCAGGAAATCGCGCAGCGCTTCGATAAAAGGATAAGCAGTGCTTGAATTTGTAAAGACCACATATCCCGCCTTCAAATCCTTATACACTTCAAACTGGCAGCGAAAATCGCCGTTATTGCCGCCGTGCCCGAAAGATTTCCCAAAAGGTGTTTCGCGAATTTCAAGACTCATGCCCATATAAGAAGGATATCTTGGTTGCGGATCGCCGGGATCGAATTTGAATTCAGAATGTTTGCTGAACATGGAATCGTACGTCGCTGGTTTCAATCCTTTTTGTTCAAGCATGTACAGCATAAACCTCGTAAATATTTTCGCTTCAGTATGCATCGACCACGCCATGCCCGGCGACTCAGGCATATCAACAGGCGTTGGCATCATATCAAAATGGCCATTCGACTTCACCGCTTTCAGCGAATCATTAGCAGAGAAGAAAGTATGATACAGCTCCATCGGCTCAATCACCTCTTCTTTCAACACCTGTTCGACTTTCTTACCCGTAATTTTTTCGATGACTAATTTCAGGTACTCAAAACCTTCTCCCGAATAATTATAACTCGTACCCGGCGTAAACATGATATTCAGCTTGCCGTCGGCGTTCATATACCTCCAATTAGGAAATCCTGTGCGATGCGTAAGCACATGCCTGGCAGTAATCAGCTTATACCGCTCGTCGTAAGCGATGTCTGGATAGGGAAGATAGAGATAGAGAGGTTTGTCTAAATCAATCACACCGCGTTCGGCAAGTCGCTGTACAGCAAAAGCGAATACAGGCTTGGTAACAGAAGCCGCTTCAAACAATGTGTTCTCATCAACTTTTTCATGCGTGGCGCTATTCTTTTCTCCATAAACTTTATGGTAAACCACTTTACCATCTTTAATCAGCGCCAGCGAAACACCAGGTATGCCATACACCTTTCGGTACGAATTCACAAAATCATCTATTCGCTGTTGAGTTTGTTCTGTGTAGTCGGGCAACACGCCTTTTTCAGGTATCAGATCCGGGACAATGGCCCCAGACATCACGATGTTTGCAGTGGTAGTTTGTCGGGGTTTAACAGCTACGCCGGTAGTTGCGGTTCTTACGGAATAAGCCCTGGCATCTTTAAAAAATATTGAGTCGGGCACAACAGATTGATATTTTCCGACCGGAAGTTCTGCGGAATAGTGACCCGTACTATCAACTTCCGCATCGACCGCCAGTTTTTTATTTTCAGAAGTGAACCTTATGCGCTCCGGCATCGGCAAGTTCGACTTTGGCTCCCACGTTAAATTTCCGGTTACGGTTCCCAACTTCTGGTTTGCCGGAACAATCAATATATCGCCAAGATTTCCCGGTGATTGAAACTTGTATCCACCTTTTCCCCAGCCGCTAATCGAAAAGGTATTGTCATTGTCTTTGTCAAAAAATTGAAAGTCGAGGCCGATTGATTTACCGACAGACAACTCTTTGCCAAGGTTGATCCGCCATTCAACAATACGTTCTGTTCCTTTTCGCACTTCGGCTACTTCCATAATGTCCCACGACGCTTTTTGCGCGAAAGAATCATAGAAGGCCCTGTTGATGTTCCGCAGCATTTTGCTGTACATAAATGAGGCTACGCCGGAACCAAACGGAAGGTGTCGTGCGTCAAGACAAAGTTCGAAGCAATCCTGCGAATCGAAGCGGGCGTGTGAAGAGGTATCTTCAATGAAATCATTGTCGGTTATAGTGAACGCGAGGTATAAAGAGCGGTTGTCGAGCCGGTAGCCCACCTGGAAATAACCGGAAAAGTCTGCCTCATTTTTCGGTTTTGACTCACCGCCGAGCATATACGATATCTGGTATTTGGGGGAGTTGATGGGCCAGTCGCTCAGTTTGCCATCTATCGTGATCTTGCCAAGCGGTCGGGCATAAGCCATTTTGCCATTATGGGCGAAACCGGGTATATAAACAAGAAATGAAAATAGCAGCGCACAAAGAGATAATGCTGAACGGGTTGGACGTGTCATTTGGCCATTTTATTGGGTGAATTCACGATGAAAGAAGCTTCAATTTGCAAGTGGGACGTATGAGCAGCAGAAATGTTACAACCCCGATAACTTTTTACTGGTGATGTCAGATAAATTTGTCGGCCTTGGGAACAAAATTCAGGAACGCATCCTCCTTTACTTTGTAGGTACGTTTGTCGAGCCTGTAATAGTATGCGCCTTTCCGCGATCCCGATTTATCTTTTCCGTTGAGCTTAACGATAAGCCCTGTAGACATCACTTTACGGGTAAAATTGCGGTTATCGAATAATGTGTCATAAACACATTCATATAAATTCTGCAATTGGGGAATTGTGAACTTTTCTGGCAGCAGTTGAAATAAAATCGGGTGCAATGCGGCTTTGTATCGCAATTGTTTTTGCGCGAGCCGTACCATATCGTCGTGATCAAAAATAAGTCGGGGCTTTTTCGACAAGAGGAACCACTCGGCATGATACTCTTCGCTGATCTGTTTCTCATATTGGTGGAGATCAATCAAAGCGAAATACGCGACTGACACTGTCCTTTCCATCGGGTCCCTCCCAATTTCACTAAACACCTGCAGTTGCTCCATGTACACTCCTTCAAGGCCTGTGAGTTGTTTTAAGACCCTGTTAGCCGCTTCGTCAAGTGTTTCGTTGGGTTGCAGAAAACCACCCATCAGGCTCCATTTATTTTTCTCGGGTTCAAATGCTCTTTTGATCAATAGCAGGTTAATATCCTTTCCATCAAAACCGAAAATGATGCAATCAATCGCCACTAAAATATGATGCTGTCCCTTGTATTGTGTCATAACTAGAGCCGCTCTGGCATTTAAAAATAGTAAAGAAGCGCGTGCTAAAATACCAACAGCTAAAATTTTTTATATTAAACCGTCAAAAATACGTTTATTTAATTACATTTATTGGGTGCAGCCTTGCACACGGAGGCTCATTCACCAAAATAACCTGCAATGGATAGTTTAAAGAAGCTCCAGATTTGGTTTGTGACCGGCAGCCAGCATTTGTATGGCGAAGACACCCTGAAAAAAGTTGATGAACATTCCAAAGAAATCGCCAAACATGTCGATGCAGTTACGACGATGCCTGTAAGTGTGGTCTATAAGCCCGTTGTAAAAAGCTCCGATGAAATTTACGAAGTCTGCCAGCAGGCGAACATTACGCAAAACTGCATCGGGATTATCGCGTGGATGCACACATTCTCGCCTGCTAAAATGTGGATTCGCGGAATCTCCGTTCTTAACAAACCCCTGCTTCACTTTCACACACAGTATAATGTCGAAATTCCATGGAGCAGCATCGACATGGATTTCATGAACCTCAATCAGAGTGCCCATGGCGATCGTGAATTTGCGTTTATGCTGACCAGGATGAGGTTGAACAGGAAGATTGTGACCGGCCACTGGAAAGATGACAAGGTGGTTCAACAGGTAGGAAATTGGGCAAGGGCCGCCGCAGGGTGGAACGACTGGCAGGGAGCGAAGTTTGCCAGGTTCGGCGACAATATGCGCAACGTTGCTGTAACCGAAGGCGACAAGGTGGAAGCAGAATTGAAATTTGGTTTCTCTGTCAACACTTTCGGGATAGGGGATTTGTCGAAGGCGATTAACGAAGTCAGCGATAAACAAGTGGACATATTATGTGAAGAATACGCTGACACTTATATCCTTGCTGATAACCTGGGAAAGGGAAAGCCGGGACATGCTTCGCTCAGAGAGGCAGCGAGGATTGAGTCGGGACTAACGTCATTTCTTGCTGATGGAAATTTCAAGGGCTTTACCGACACATTCGAGGACCTTCATGGGATGACGCAATTGCCTGGTATAGCGGCACAGCGTTTAATGAACAGGGGCTACGGATTTGCAGGAGAAGGTGATTGGAAAACGGCAGCGTTGGTAAGAGCAATGAAAGTAATGGCTACTGGTTTGCCGGGTGGAAATTCCTTCATGGAGGACTATACCTATCATTTCGATCCCAAAAACGAGATGGTGCTTGGTGCACATATGCTCGAAATATGCGAGTCAATCGCGGATGGAAAAGCACGTTGCGAAATACATCCGCTGGGAATCGGTGGAAAAGCCGACCCGGTAAGACTTGTATTCAATACAGCTCCGGGTAATGCTATTAATGTTTCTGTGGTAGATATGGGAAACCGCTTTCGCTTTCTTGTAAATGATGTCACCGTAGTAAAGCCTGAGCATGATATTCCCAGGCTTCCTGTTGCAAGGGTACTATGGAAACCGCTGCCTGATATGAAAACCGGGTGTACAGCATGGCTGCTTGCGGGCGGCGCACATCACACCTGCTTTAGCCAGAACCTTACTGTTGAACATCTCGAAGATTTTACGGAGATGGCCGGCGTGGAAATGATACATATCGGTCAATCAACAAACATTTCAGCCCTGAAAAATGAGTTGAGATGGAACGGGATCTACTTTGGAAACAGACAAAACTTTTAGCCTTAATCAAGATTGCCGCCGATCATGAAAAATCATCTCGTATTCGAAGACTACGCCGTGTTCATCCTGTATTTTATTATCGTTGCTTCTTACGGATTGTGGATTTACCGCAGGAAAAAGCGAGCCGTTACCGACACGAAGGATTTTTTCCTTGCTGAGGGATCGCTCACGTGGTGGGCAATCGGCGCTTCATTAATCGCTTCCAATATTTCTGCCGAACAGTTCATCGGCATGAGTGGCGAAGGATTTTTTGTAGGAATTGCTGTTGCTGCGTACGAGTGGATTGCGGCGGTTGCGCTAATTATTATCGCCGTTTGGTTCATACCTGTTTATCTTAAGAACAGGATATACACGATGCCACAGTTTCTTACAAGGAGGTACAACGAAACAGTGGCGCTCATCATGGCGATTTTCTGGTTGTTTCTGTACATATTCGTGAATCTCACTTCGATTTTATATCTCGGGGCCGTTGCGATTAACGGTTTGCTTGGCGGCAATTATCTGCACGAGGTAATGATTGTGCTCGCGGCTTTTTCACTCGTCATCACACTCGGCGGTATGAAAGTAATTGGATATACTGACGTTATCCAGGTAGCAGTACTTATTATTGGTGGACTTGCAACCACCTACCTGGCGCTTACGGTAGTGAGTGAACGCTTCGGAATGGGAAAAGACGTGATCGCCGGATTTAATTTATTGATGAAGGATGCTCCCGAGCATTTTCACATGATCATTCCAAAGCCCGACGCCAACTCGAGTCAGACAGATATCAATAAATATCTCGTTCTGCCAGGCATCGCAATGTATTTCGCCGGGCAGTGGATCGTAAACCTCAATTATTGGGGATGTAACCAGTACATTACGCAACGCGCGCTTGGAGCCAATCTTCAAACAGCACGTACAGGAATTCTTTTCGCAGGCTTTCTTAAATTATTGATGCCGTTGATTGTGATGCTTCCGGGTATTGCCGCTTTTGTATTATACAAAAATGGTCATTTGCCGCAACTTGAAGGAGGTAGCAAGGATGGTGCTTATTCTGCAATTCTTGGCTTTTTACCGAGCGGGCTAAAAGGGTTGTCAATAGCCGCGCTTACAGCCGCGATCGTAGCATCGCTCGCGGGAAAAGTGAACAGTATTTCCACAATTTATGTTCTTGATATTCACAAAAAATATTTCAACAAAAACGCGAATGAAAAAGCGATGGTTAAAATCGGACGAATCACGGTGATAGGTTCTATGATTGTCGCGCTGATGTTTACCTGGAAAGATTTGCTTGGAATAGGAGGAGAGGGAGGTTTTACGTTCATACAGAAGTATACGGGTTTTATTAGTCCTGGAGTTTTTGCAATGTTCATCCTCGGCATGTTCTGGAAAAGAACAAGCGGTGCCGCAGCTGTTGTGGGAGTGATCACAGGTTTCCTGCTTTCGATTCTTTTCAATAATTACGCGCCGGCTCTATTCGGTACCGATACGTGGCTGTATACCGCGTATCCGAACGGTAAGGGCGATTTTGAGATACCCTTTCTTATTGCAATGGGCCTATCGTTTCTCTTCACCGTAATAGTAATGGTGGCGGTGAGCCTCGCGGGCCCGAAAATAAACCCCAAAGCTTTTGACCTCGATAAGTCGATGTTCAAAGTTGCACCTTCAACGCTTGCATTAATCATTGTAACACTCATTATCCTGTCACTCATTTATATCCGGTTCTGGTAGGGAAAAAATTCCCCGGAATTTAAATAAATGTAAATTTGACTATTATTAATAATTCCCTTAAGTTCGTGGAGAGTTAGTACATAATACCCTCTCTTCTTAATGTATCTTATCTGTGATTATAGCAAGCTTGCATTGATGAATGTTTCAAGTTATGGTTATAATCGTATAGTTAACGCTTTTATAATAGCCTCGATAATTCCGGTAGTTTACTCATGTTCGGCTGATAAGCAGAACAGGTTGGAGACGAATTCAGGGAGATTTTATTATGTCAGTAACAGCGGTAACGACAGCAACGACGGCTCCAGGGCGAATCCTTTAAAAACGACGCAAAAGGTAAATTCATTACAATTGAAACCGGGTGATGCGGTTTATTTTGAAGGCAACCAGGTATATGATGGACCGTTGTCGTTAACGCTCAACGGTACCGAAAAAGATTCCGTATATGTCCGTTCATACGGCAATGGAACCGCAGTCATAAACGGTGGTGATTCCGTGGCCATTTCGTTGGGTGGACAGTATTTCAGCATCAGCAATATTGTAGCCGCCGGATCATCGCGCGACAAGGGTAATAAGTCTGCCGGCATTCAGCTCATTGAAGCAAGGCACGCCTCGCTGTACAAACTCCAATCTCATGGTTTTCAGAAAGCCGGTGTGGGCCTGTGGAATTCTACCGACATTATCCTGGATAGCATCCTTGCCTACGACAACGGTTTTGCGGGTATATATGTTGAGGGAACCGATGTAACAAAATCGAAGAATATTATTATAAGGAATTGCACGGCGCGCGACAATCCCGGCGATCCCACCAACCTTACCAATCATAGCGGTAACGGGATTCTTGTGGGTTTATCCACTAATGTTCTGGTTGAACGATGCGTCGCTACCAATAACGGATGGGACATGCCAAGAATTGGTAACGGTCCCGTTGGCATATGGGGCTACGAGTGTGATAGCCTTATCATTCAGTATTGCATCAGCTACGGTAATAGAACTCAAAAAGGTGCGAAAGACGGTGGCGGATTTGATTTTGATGGCGGTGTGAGGAACTCCATCATGCAATACAATCTTTCTTATGATAATGAAGGTGCGGGCATAGGTTTGTTCCAGTATCATGGCGCAACACCATGGTACAACAATATTATTCGCTATAACATAAGCATCAATGATGCTGCTAAAACCGAAGGCTCAGGCGGAATTTTTGTTTGGAGCAACGACCCGGACAGTAACCATCTCACCAAATGTTACGTTTATAATAACGTGGTGTATTCAACTCATCGTGCACCAGTTGTGTTTGAGCCGCAAAGCCTGAATACGAAATTTTATTTCTCTAATAATATTTTCATTGGCAATGGTAACCTCGTAAATGGTCCTTCTTCGGGAGAAAAGTTTATTGGTAATGCCTGGTGGTCGCCAGAAGAACAGGCAACATTCAGAAATTTCAGGACGCTACAGGAATGGTCAGCAAAAACGGGACAGGAAAAGTTAAATGATCGGTTAACAGGAATCCAGGCCAATCCGTTGCTTGACGGTCAACTTACTACCACACTCGTTGAACCTTACCAGATTGAGAAGTTGCAGAACTACAAACTCAAATCCAATTCCCCTCTGAAAAACAAGGGTATAAACATAGAAGCCCTGTATAACATCCCAAAAGCTTCAACCGATCTGTATGGAAATAAAATTCCATCGGGATCGGCTGTTGAGCCGGGTGTGTACGAAATACCGGAATAGAACCGTACCCGGTAAACATAGTATCGAATATTTAACGATTTAAACTGCTAGTATGATCAACCAAAACTGCGCAGGTCGTGGTACTGTTTTATGCGGTTCCATCAGACGAAAGATGTGCATCTTCCTGGCGATCTTTTTCTCTTTTACTTCACTGGCTGCCTGGTCGCAAAACAAAATTGTTGCCGGTACCGTGCGCAACACACAAAACGAACCGTTGGCGGGTATAACGGTTTCGCAAAAGGGTACAGGTAACTCAACGTCTTCAAATGAGGCGGGCCAGTATCGCCTGCAGGTTACAGGAAACAATCCTGTTCTTATTTTTTCCGGCGTCGGAGTAAAGCGCACCGAGATGCCCGTGGACAATCGCTCTGAGCTGAATATCCAGCTTGAGATCAGTTCATCGCAACTTGAGGATGTTGTTGTGGTGGCCTATGGTAGTCAGAAAAAAGCTACCCTGTCGGGTGCCGTGGCCAGTGTAAAGGGTGAAGAAATCCTGAAATCACCCGCAATCAACGTCAGTAACAGCCTCGCAGGCCGTGTCCCCGGGTTAACCGTGGTGGCACAGGGTGGGGAACCCGGAAACGATTTTTCCAACATCCTGGTAAGGGGTATTAACACCTTCAGAAATTCTTCACCTCTATTTGTGGTTGACGGAATCCCGCTGCCACAATCTGATAAACTGCAACGTATTGATCCAAGTGTAATCGAAAGTATTACCGTGATGAAAGATGCTTCGGCTGCTATCTATGGTGCAGAAGCAGCGAATGGCGTTATCCTTATCACTACTAAAAGAGGAAAGGCAGGCAAAATACAGGCGACTGCAAGCTACAACCAGGGTTTTTCGCAACCTACCCGCCTGCCGGATTTACTTAGCTCAGACGAAATTGCGGTTATACATAACGAAATTATTGACCGCGGTGGCGCCAGCGTTTTGCACCCGGCAAAATACACCGATGAAGAGATCCGGAAATTTAAAGACGGCAGTGATCCGTGGAGATATCCCAATACCGATTGGGTAAATGATGTATTACAAAAATGGGCTACCCAGAATTATGCAAACGTTCAGTTATCCGGGGGAACTGAAAAACTCAGGGGCCTTGTTTCGCTTTCCCGGCGTACGCAGGATGGTGTTTTCAAAAATAGCGCAGGTAACTATCAACAGTACGACGTTCGTGCCAATGTGGATATGAACCCGAGCCAGTACATTTTGTTTTCAATTGATTTAAACGGACGATTCGATGATCGCAAATTTCCGTCTCAAAATGCGACACGTACTTATTATCAGCTTCTCAGTGCATCACCTACAAGACATGCCTACTGGCCCAACGGGGAACTCGGAGAAATTACATCTCCAAATACCGGTAGCAGTCCTGTTGCAACAAGCACAGGCCTGGGCGGTTACAGCAATATGAAAAATTACGTGTTCAATACAACAGCAAAGCTGAACATAAAAATACCCTGGGTGAAGGGTCTTTCTTTCACCGGCGCCGCTACGCTCGACAGAAATTTCGCCTTCTCCAAATCCTGGTCAATTCCGATCTCCTACAATGAATGGGATGGTATTTCGGTTGATGCGAATGATATTCCTGTGCTTCAACCGACTATTGTAGGTACCGAAAGAATATTGAGCCAGGGAAACAACAACTACAATAATTACCTGGTTAATGTTATAGGCAACTATGAAAAGTCCTTTGGCGATCACGAGATAAAATTTATGGCAGGTGCGGAAAGGATGGAAAGGAAAAGCGATTTCTTCAATGTAACGCGCAGAGGATTTGATGCTAACAATCTCGACCAGCTTGTGTTCGGTTCTACAAACGGCCAGGTAATAAACGGTGCGGCAGCTGGCGCGGATCGCTGGCAAAATTATTTCGGCCGCGTGAACTATGATTATGATTCAAAATATCTCCTCGAATTTGTTTGGCGCTACCAGGCTTCGAGTAAATTTTCACGGAACACAAGGTGGGGTTTTTTCCCGGGAGTATCTGTCGGCTATAGAATATCTGAAGAAAATTTCTGGAAGGATAATCTTTCCGCAATCAATTCATTCAAAATACGCGCCTCACTTGGTAAAACCGGTAACGACTTCGTTCAGTCTTTCCAGTACCTCGCTCTTTACGAAATCGTAGGTTCTTCCGATTATCCTTTCCACTACGTATCGCAGGTGGGAGCGAATGGCGCTTTGTCGCATGAAACCGGTTTACAGGAAGGAGTAGCACCCTATGAGTCAACCTGGGAGAACGCAATTCAGCAAAACGTTGGATTCGATGCCGAGTTTATGGGTGGAAAACTTTCAGTTACCGCCGATTACTTCAATAACAAGCGCACCGATATTTTGACTCCTCCGCTTGGTGGTATTCCAACATCTACCGGTATCAGGCCATCGGATCAAAACATTGGCGAATTCAGGAACAGGGGATTTGATTTCAATGCGCTCTACAGCGATCGCGCGGGAAAATTGACTTACCGTATTGGAATAAACGGTTTGTATGCAAAGAATAAACTTTTGTTCTTCGATGAAACCGCAGGCATACCGGATTATCAGAAAAGAACTGGTCATCCCATTGGCGCGGGCACATTTTTCCAGGTAATCGGAGTTTATCAGAATGGAGACGACGCGGTTAAGTTCCCCGCCTACCTCGGGGCGAACCAGCCCGGCGACCTGATTTTTAAGGATATGAATGAAGATGGCGCAATAGACAGCAAAGATTTGGTGAGATCTTACAAAACAGATGTGCCGACTTTCAGTGGCGGCCTCACACTGGATTTTGAATACAGAAATTTCGATTTGGGTATTCTCATACAGGGCGCCACAGGAGGACAACGATACCTGCGCCCGACATTTGACATTGATGGAAACTATCTCCAGGTGTTTTACGACAAACGGTGGACGCCGGAAAATCCTAACACGGGTTACCCGCGGATCTGGAGCGGATCATCTCCCAACTGGGCCGATCCCAATGCTATTTTCAATACGTTGTTCCTGAGGAAAACAGATTTTGTGCGATTGAAAAATATTGAACTCGGGTACACCTTGCCAGCATCAATTCTTAGCAAGGCAAAAATTGAGAGGCTTCGCATTTATGTAAATGCTCTTAACCTGCTTACACATGCTCCCGACATGAAAGATTTTGGAACCGATCCGGAACTGGCAATTGCAGAAAACGCTCAATTCTATGGTGAAAGTTACCCTATTCAGCGGGTTGTGAATGTTGGCTTCTCTCTTAATTTTTAAAATGCTTGTTATGAAAAAATATTTTTTGATACTTGCAGTTGTTGTTGCATCCTCTTCCTGTAAAAAAGATTTTCTCGATACCACCCCGCTGGACCAATTAAACGAATCTTCTGTATGGCAAGATCCAAACCTGGCGAGAAAAGTTATCAATGGCCGTTACCAGGCACTGCCTCCCGGTCACACTTATTTCATGATGTTCACCGCAACAGACGAGGGTTTGTTTCAATACGATGACCTGGGCTCTCCCTATACAAAAGGTTTTGTAACTCCCGATGCTCTTGGATGCTTCGGTAGCTCGGTGTGGGCGTGGGGACAGCAGGATTGGAACTGGGACAAAGTATACTCAAACATCAGGAATATCAATCTTGCACTCGCAAATATTGATGGCGTGCCTTATGTGAATGAAGCCGATAAAAGCCAGGCAAAAGGCGAGCTTTTCTTCTTGAGGGCGTTCTCTTATTACCTGCTGTTCTCTCAATACGGGGGTGTTCCATTATATGAAACAGCTCCAAAACTCGGAGAAGACTATACCAAGCCCAGGAACACTTTTGAAGAAACGGTAAATTTTATCGTAAGCGATCTCGACAATGCGGCTAACCTGATGACCGCCAGCATTGGTGTCGATAAAACCAAAGCCGACAAAGGAGTGGCACTCGCACTGAAATCGAGAGTGTTGCTCTATGCTGCGAGTGATCTGCATAATAATGGTCTGAATGGTGTGGTTACCGGCGGTTATTCCAATCCGGAACTTTTAGGCTATACAGGTGGTGATGCAAGTGCAAGATGGCAGGCAGCCAAAGATGCGGCGAAAGCTGTAATTGACCTCGGAGCTTATTCATTATATACCGCGAACGCAGATGTTGTAAGAAATTTTGAAGAAGTGTTTTTAAAGCGATCCAATGAAGACATCTTCTTAAAATATGGAGACAAGCTTACCGACATTTATTATGGTTTAGACAGAACCCCGCTTTGGTGCAACACAGTTGGATTTGGTGGCGGAGCCAATGAGGTTCTTGGCGAGATTGTGGATGCATTTGAAATGAGTGACGGGTCGAAATTCGACTGGAATAATCCTGTTCATGCGATAAATCCATATGCTAACCGCGATCCGCGCCTGTATGCATCTGTATTGTTTGAAGGATCTCCGTGGTATGACCGCTCATCTACAAACAACAAAGTAAGTGTGGGCGTATGGCCCGATGGCTCTACAGGCCCGGATTTCTACCGCACCGGTTATTACATGAGAAAATATATAGATAAAGAGCTTGGTGTACCCGACTACTTCAACTACCCGGGCACTTCAACTGCACCATTCGTTAGAATGAGATATGCAGAAATATTGCTCAATTATGCAGAAGCATGTATTGAGCTTGGACTGGACGAAGAAGCCAAAACGTATATTAATATGGTTCGCGATCGTGCCGGAATGCCACCTGTTACTGAAACAGGATCTGCTCTCAGGGAAAGGTATCGTAACGAAAGAAGAGTTGAACTCGCATTCGAGGAACATCGCTTTTTCGATATTCGCAGGTGGTTGATTGGTCCGCAAACTGCGACCGCGCATGGTGTTTCTGTTAGCTATCCTGTAAATGGTTCATTTGACAACCCGGTGTTCACACCGATAGAAGTTGATGAAGGACGGGCCTGGGCCGACAAAACTTATTTTTTACCCATTTCTACTGACGAACTCAATAAAAACACAGCGCTTATACAAAATCCCGGCTATTAATTGATGAAGAGAATACCTGCGATTGCCTGCATCTTTCTCCTGCTGTATAACAACGCGTTTACGCAAATGGCGGGAGAGAAAATTTTGTTTGATTTTGGCTGGAAGTTTCACAGGGGCGGCGCACAGGGCGCCGAAACCCCCGCCTATGATGACAGTAAATGGAGAAAACTGGATCTGCCTCACGACTGGAGCATTGAGAATATCCCCGGAACAAACTCGCCTTTTGATTCAAATGCGATAAGCCAGGTAAGCGGGGGCTTTACCACAGGCGGAACAGGTTGGTATCGTAAAACATTTACGCTGCCGGATTACGCAAACGGAAAACGGATAGCCATTCAATTCGATGGCATTTATATGAATGCAGATGTATATCTTAACGGCGAGCTGATCGGAACTCACCCTTATGGTTATACGAGCTTTTACTACGACATTTCCGGAAAGCTAAAGGCGAACACAACGAACACCATTGCCGTCCAGGTGAAAAACGAGGGACAAAACAGCCGCTGGTACACCGGATCAGGGATATACCGCCATGTATGGCTACTCGTGAATAACGACGTGCATATTGCCAACTGGTCAACTTTTATTACAACTCCGGAAGTATCGAAGGCGTCTGCGAGCATAAAATTGCAATCGCGCATCAATAATTTTTCAAAATCTGACATCAACGCAAAAGCTGTTTTTAAAATCATCGGTCCTGATGAAAAGGAAGCTGCCAGGCTGGAATCGGTTTACCCGATAGTTGCCGATTCCTCGTCTGCAGTTTTTTTTGAAACCACCGTTAACAATCCGAAACTATGGACTATTCAATCACCACATCTTTACAAAGGTGTTCTTGAAGTGTTTGTGAATAATGAATTGACTCATGAAGAAAAAACTTCTTTCGGAATCAGGTCGCTTTCTTTCGATACCAGCGGGTTTCGTCTTAATGGCGAAACAATAGAATTGAAAGGCGGATGTGTACATCATGACAACGGGCCGCTAGGTGCAGCGGCGTACGACAGGGCAGAAATCCGTCGTGTACAATTGCTCAAACAAAGCGGCTTCAACGCAATCAGGAGTTCACACAATCCGCCATCGCCGGCCTTCCTCGATGCGTGCGACAGCCTCGGGATGCTCGTGATAGATGAAGCATTCGACATGTGGCGAAATCCGAACAACCCGCACGACTATCACCTGTTTTTTGATAAATGGTGGAAGGAAGATATTAACAGTCTTGTTCTCCGCGACCGCAATCATCCTTCGGTAATCCTATGGAGTATCGGTAATGAAATAAAGGGCATGAACACGCCGGAGGTGACAGAAGTCGCAAAGATGCTTACCGCGCATGTGAAAACCCTCGATACTACGCGTCCTGTAACAGCTGCCATAAATGGATTGAGTCCCGACAAGGATAACTTCATCAGCGCACTCGATATTGCAGGCTATAACTACGCCGCCCAGGGCGATCATAACCAGGCCGACATTTACGCCGCTGATCATAAACGACTGCCAAACCGAATCATGTTCGGATCGGAATCGTATGCGATGGCGGCTTTCCAGAGTTGGAAGCAGGCCGCTGAAAAACCCTGGGTATTGGGTGATTTTGTGTGGACGGCATTCGACTATATAGGAGAAGCAAGCATAGGATGGCGGGGTTACTACCAAAAAAGTGATTTCTATCCATGGAACCTCGCATTCTGCGGTGATATAGACATTTGTGGCTGGAAACGTCCTCAATCTTATTATCGTGATGTTTTGTGGAAGAAAGATGAGCTTTCACTTTTTGTAACTCCTCCTGTACCATCTTTTCCTGCTAATCCCGCGAAAGAATACTGGAGCCGGTGGGAGTGGCATGACGCCGTCGCTGATTGGAACTGGGAAGAGTATGAAGGCAAGCCAATTGAAATCCAGGTTTACTCATCATGCGATCGCGTAGAATTGTTTCTCAATGGAAAATCTTTGGGAAGTAAGAATACAAACGAGCATAATGAGTACCTGGCAAAATGGACTGTTCCCTATGAAAAGGGAGAACTATCGGCTGTTGGGTATAACGGTAAAAAAAAGATAAAAACTGTATCGCTTAAATCCGCTGGCGACGCTGATCGGTTAAGGCTAAGCGCCGACAGGCAGACGATTAAAGCCGATGGACAGGACCTGGTTTATATCACCATAGAGTTGAAAGATAAAAATGGTGTTACGGTTCCCAAAGCCGAAAATAAAATTATGTTTACTGTTGAAGGTGCCGGTATGATCGCGGGAATGGGTAATGCTGACCCAATGAGCGTTGAAAGTTTCCAGGGAAATGAGAGAAAGCTGTGGCGCGGCAAATGTCTTTTGATTATCAGATCACGAAACGAACCAGGTGATATAAAAATCACCGCTCACAGTAAAGGTTTGCCGGATGCCTCTATCCCGATCGGGGCAGAATAAGATACGCATTCCCTCGATCCGTCTTTCCATTAATATTCTCGGGTATGTCATCGCTCCTCGTTAATTTTAAGAATGAAATCCAAACTTCTCATCCTCCAACTTATTCTTGGCGTCGTTTCAATTCAGTCTTTTTCCCAGCAACGTTACCTGTATGTAGCGGTGCCGGGTATACGCGATTATCTCGGCTATGGTGGTCATGGCGTTTTGGTTTTTGATATCAACAACAATCACCAGTTTGTTAAAAGAATAAAAACGCGGGGCTTTCATCCGGATAAAACGCCATCGAACGTAAAGGGCATCGCGGTAAGTATTCCTTTAAACAGTTTATTTGTTAGTACGCTTGAATCACTTCAACGCATCGATCTTACTACGGAAAAGATTATCTGGGAGAAACAATTTGAAGGTGGCTGCGACAGGATGTCTATTTCTCCTGATGGAATGACAATGTACCTGCCTTCGCTGGAGAAAGAATTCTGGAATGTGGTGGATTGTAAAACGGGTGATATCATCAGGAAAATTCCTGTTCACAAGAGGGCGCACAATACAATCTACGCACGCTCAGGGAAAGCGGTTTACCTCGATGATATCGCGAGTCCCTGGTTATATGTAGCGGATCCTTCATCGCACAGCCTGGTTGGTAAAATAGGCCCTTTCGCGAATTATGTTCGTCCATTCACTATTAACGGAAAAGAAACGATTGTGTATGTTACTGTTGACAGTTTGCTGGGCTTTGAAACAGGCGATGTTGCTACGGGTAGAAAAATCGCAAGTGTAAAAGTGGAGGGATGGGAGAGGGGGCCGGTACGCAGGCATGGAAATCCAAGTCATGGTATTGCGCTGACACCTGATGAGAAAGAGATATGGTTATGTGACGGGCACAATATGCGACTGCATGTTTTTAAAAATGAACAACCGTACCAACAACTCACTACTATTCCTTTGCAGGACATGCCCGGTTGGGTGAATTTTAGTATTGATGGAAAATATGCGTATCCCTCAAGCGGAGAAGTAATTGATGTGAAAACACGGAAAGTGTTGCTGACGCTTACTGATGAATTTCACAACAGTGTTGGAAGTGAGAAGATGCTTGAAATTCAATTTGAAAATAATAAACCTGTAAACGCATCGGATCAGTTTGGATTGGGATATGTGAAGTGATTTATTTAAAAAAAATTTATGCAATCATTTAGCATAAGCATCTCAATTGTAAATACCTGCTTATGCAACCCGAACAGATCTTATCATCGGATCTGCTGGATATTCTCTTTGCAGATCGCAACAAATCGTATGGCGCATATCCTTTAAGAAAGGGATATAATAAGAGATTAACAATAGCGCTTTTTGTCACGGGAATAATTGTAACATTGTCGCTAAGTGGATTTTACCTTTCCGGCAAAGCGGAACTACCAAATTATCACGCAATCATTGATACTGAGGTAACGTTGCGTGACATTAAAGAACCTGAACCACCGGCTCCACCTCCGCCTCCACCGCCACCTGCTCCCCCTGTTGCAACAGTAAGAAATGTTACTCCTGTAATAGTAATTGACGAACAGGCGGATGCACCTCCGCCTGCAGTTGAAGAACTAGACCATGCAATCTCCGGTTTAATCAACCAAGAAGGTATTGATCCATCGGATATCGTAGCTCCTCCGGTACATGTAAACAACAGTGTTATCGAAACGCCTGGATCAACGAGTGAAAACGAAAAATTAATACCCGTAGAAATCGAAAGTACTTATCCCGGGGGGATGTCTGCCTGGAAAAGATTTCTCATCAGGACATTGAACTATCCTGGTGAAGCAAGGCAAAATGAAATCCAGGGACGGGTTACTGTGAAGTTTATTGTAGATGCCGAAGGAAAGGTTAGCAACATAGAGGCTGTTGCAGGACCGGAAGAACTAAAATCCGAAGCAATTCGTGTAATCAGCAAAAGTGGCAAATGGATACCCGCCGTTCAAAATGGATATCACGTAAAGTCCGTTAAATTCCAGCAAATTATTTTCACGCTTCAAAACGAGTAATTCAACTTACACAAACGATTGAGTGCCGATTATTGCGCAACAGTTTTTAAGTTAGACCCCATAACTAAAAACTGTTTTGCTTTGAGTAATATTTCCAGGATTTCATTGGCCGTTTTCACGGCGTTTATCGTTTCCTGTAACAGTCAACCCGCGGTAAAAGAAGAAAACCAAACAGGCAATCAATGGCAAAAGTTGGGTCCCGGCGGTGGCGGTGCTACCTTTATTCCGACATTTTCGTATCAGTCGCCCGACAATTTCCTGATCAGGTGCGACATGACCGGCTCATATATCACAGACAACGGCGGCGCTTCGTATAGCCAGGTAAATTTTCCAAACGGCACTTCTGCATTTGCATTTGATCCGAACAACAAGAACACCATTTACATTGGCGCGTCGTTTCTTCACAGGTCGAAGGATGGCGGCAAAACATGGGAACAGGTATTTCCAAAACCTTCACAGGTAACGGGAGAGTCACATTTCAGCGACCATGCGTCGTATTCGGCAACGTCCTCGGACCCGCTGTATAGTAACGATGGCATTTCATTCATAAAAATTGATCCTGCTGACAGCAAAAAGATTTTTATGGGCATGGGCGCTGCTTTCCTTTTTTCAATAGATGCGGGCGAAACATGGCAAAAAAAAGACATTCCCGGGTCAATCATTTCCCTATATACAAATAGCGGAAATAAGGTTCATATTTTTACCAGCAATTCTATTTTCACTTTCGATAAAAATTCAAAGACTCTTGAGCGCAATAATTTCCCGGCTGAAATGTCACCTGTATTTTCAGTTACTGCCGGTACATTGAAGGATTCTGATAAAATGATGATCTACGCGCTTCATCACGATAAGAACAAACCTGTCGATGGCGAATTCGGTTACAGTGAAATCTGGATTTCTGATAATGCCGGAAAATCATGGAAAAAAGTAACAGACACAACTATTATCAACAAAACATCTGGCATTAACCCAAGTTATTCAATGATCGCATGTAGCGAACGCGACGCAGGGCAGGCGTATGTGGTTTGTAACCGCTACGAGGATAAAACCAACAATGGTTATAAATACTGGTATGGCGCATTGAAAACAAACGATGCCGGCGCATCCTGGAACTGGACATGGAAAGGCGGCGGTGGTTCCGGAAGGTATGGTGTGAAAGATGGAACAGGCGTTCAGAACCTCGAAGATGCCTGGGCAGAAAAAGCATTTGGCGGTGAATACATCCGGTTAATGGATGTTGGCGTTTACCCCAGCGATGGCAATACAGCTATCGTTACTGACTGGTATCGTACAATGAAAACTTCAGACGGCGGAAAAACATGGAAGCAGGTATATAGCCAGCCTCAGCAGGATGGCAGCTTTACCAGCAACGGTATGGATGTTACTTCTACTTATGGTGTACATTTTGATCCCTTCGACAGGAACCATATTGCCATCAGTTATACTGACATAGGATATCATCATTCATTTAACGGTGGCAAAAGTTGGATACGATCAACAGAAGGCGTTCCTTCGGAATGGGTTAATACCTGTTATTGGGTGGTGTTCGACCCGGAAGTGAAAAATAAAGTATGGTCGGTTTGGTCGGGTATTCACGATATTCCGCGTGGAAAGATGACGCGCAACCCCAACTGGAAAGAAAGAGCCCGTGGCGGTGTTTGCGTATCTGATGATGGTGGCAAAACATGGAAGCCAATGACCCAGGGAATTGGCGAAAATTCGCCAGCTACATCAATCGTTCTCGACAAAAAATCGCCTGTAAACAACAGAACCCTTTACGCGACTGTTTACAACAAAGGAGTTTTTAAATCTGTAGACGATGGAAAGTCGTGGACACTGAAGAACAATGGAATTGATAGCAACGTCAGCGCTTTCGAAATTACCCTGGCCGACGATGGCCTATTGTATCTCACCGTAAGCGCTGTACCGCAACACAAAAATGGAAAGAAGGGAAGAGAGTTCTTTCCGGGAGCTGTGTATCGTTCGACAGATGGGGCGGAGTCATGGACGAAACTGAAGATCACCGATGGCTACCTGTTTCCTAATGGTATCGCCGTGGATCCTAAAAATCCGAAACGTATTTACCTCGGTTGCTGGTCGAACATTTCATTGAGTGATCTTGTTGGAGGTGATGTGGCCCGCAGCACCGGTGGCAACGATACATTGCCGATGCCTGGTGGAATATTTTTGTCGGAAGACGGTGGCGACAGTTGGAAGCAGATTTTCGAGGAAGATAAATATGTGTACGATGTTACGACTGATCCTCATCATGAAGGAAGGGTCTACTGCAACACTTTCAATGGAAGCGCATACAGAAGCGATGATTTCGGCGAA
This sequence comes from Chitinophagaceae bacterium, assembly GCA_016786745.1. Lineage (GTDB taxonomy): Bacteria > Bacteroidota > Bacteroidia > Chitinophagales > Chitinophagaceae > Flavitalea. The sequence goes on from JAEUVS010000053.1 coordinate 47,192, forward strand.
ACATGGAATAAATTAAAAGGTTACAACTTTCATTGGGGACACCGTGTAGTTGTGGATGAAAATAATCCTGAAAAGGTTTATCTCACCACGTTTGGCTCCAGTGTTTTGCACGGTACACCCGATGTGGATCGGCAATAAACATTAACTTGAATTATGGCGATCAACATAAAAGACTTATATAAATGGTGCAGCATCCCTGCTGAAAAACTCGCTGGTCACGCCGGTCTGAAAATTCCGTTCAGGATGACTGCCAATTCCGAAGAAATGGGCGAGGTAATGGCGAGAGATTTTGTTGAAGAAATAAAATCAGCGTCCGGGGAACCGTTTCGTGCTATTGTTCCATGCGGACCCAAATGCTGGTATGCTCCCTTCGCGAGAATAGTGAACGAAGAAAAAGTGTCGCTCGCGAATGTTACCATTTTTCATATGGATGAATGCCTGAACTGGCAGGGAAAGCTATTGCCCAAAAATCATCCGTACAATTTCCGGACGTTTATGGAAACGAATTTCTATGGTCCGATCAGTAAAGATCTTGCAGTGCCACTCAATCAACGATATTTTCCGGAGCCTTCTTCCATCGATCTCATTAAAAACGAGATCACGAAGTCGCCCGTTGATATTACACTGGGTGGATGGGGCCAGGATGGACACGTCGCGTACAACCAGGCACGAAGGCATCCTTTGAGTTCAATTTCAATTGATGAACTACGCAATAGTGAATTCCGCATACAGGAGAACAACATAGATACAATCATTGCACTTGCACAACGGTCATTTGGCGCAGCTTACCAGTTTGTACCGCCTATGTCGATTACGCTCGGAATGAAAGAATGTCTTTCCGCAAAGAAAATAAGACTGTACAGCGACACAGGCGCATGGAAGCAGACTGCATTGCGTGTTGCGTTGTTTTCTGAAGAAACGGCAGAATATCCCATCACATTATTACAATCACATCCCGACGTATTGATTACTGCTACATTCGAAACCGCATCGCATCCCATTGCCGAAAATCCTGATTGGGAATTTGAGGGAATAAATGCATGAATCATCCGTAAAAAGAATAATGGCACTCACTCAACATACAGATTTAATTCCGGAGTCAACTATCGTAATTTTTTCACCACACTTCGACGATGTGTTGTTCATGCTTGGCGGTTACATCAACGAGTTAAAAAAACAGTCTTTGATGCAAACGAAGAACTTTCATGTTATCATCATCTTTTCGCGCAGCAATTATCTTGCGGGTACGGGTGAGGGTAATTTCGATAGTAGTCCCGACCGGATAAAACTGGCAACCGGCAAGCGTTTGCTTGAGGACCAGGATTGCAACGACGAACTGTTTGGCCGATTTACTTATACATACGAGCTACTCGGGGAAAACGAATGTTTTACAAGGGGTAAAAGTTTTGCCGACAGCGAAATGGAATTTCCTCATGGCATGTACGCCGACTTTGATGAAGAGGATCATGCGATCTTCGAACGCATGAAAGCGAGAATTGAGGCATGGTCGGAGATTGACGATACGGCGCTTGTTTTTCCAACGGCCATCAAGGAACATATCGATCATTTCATTACAAGGGAGGCTGCAATTGAGGTGGCCAAAGAAGATAAGCACAGCGCCACTTTTTATTTCCAGGAGGATAAGCCGTATGGTGGCATCGCGGATGCGGAAGAATTGTCGCGTCTCGATTCGTTCGTTACCGCAAACAAACTAAGGGGTCGCACATACACGTGCGACCCTGAAAGCGTGATTCAACTTGCCTTTAAACATTATGTCAGCCAGGTAGAAGAGGTTTACAAAACCGGTATCAGAAGGCGTGCGCAAACGCTTCAACAGGAAATCAATGCCCCTCAGCCCTGCGACCGGATATATGTTTACCCTTCTTAATTGCCTGCCGTCGCCGGGCTGATCATAGTGGTTACTTCGGAAATTGAATTAGCTGGAAACCCACCTCTCTTTGCATGTTCCTTTATCAACTCCGGGTTCCTGGCTTTGTACACGCAATAAATCTTATTGCCGGTAACATAGCTGTGAACCCACTGGATGTCGTGCATTTCCTTTAATACGCCGCACGATTTCTGGGAGATCTCTTTAAGATGCTCACCGGAGAATGCTCCCGCGCCGGGTATTTCTCTTTCGATTACATACGTCTTTAATTCATCTGAACCGGATTTAGCGCTTTGGGCAGATGCTGCGAAACTCATACCTAATACAACTATTGCAATAATAGAGGCTTGTTTAAATAACTTTTTCATAAACGATTTTTTTATGTGCCAAAGATATCCCCGGCTGCAGGGGGGTGCCTATAACAAATCGTTCAGAGAATGAAACGAATGATGATACAAATCGTTCAAAAGATGGTAAAATCTGTTCACGACTCAGTTGACTTATGCAGCAGGTCGATGTAGGTCATAGGCAGGAGACCATATTTTTTCCTGAAGCACTTCGTGAAATAGGAGGGACTTGTAAAACCGGAATTGAAGGTTACCTGTGAGATGGTTTGGCGTTGTTTCTTCATCATTTCCTTCGCTGCTTCCAACCTGAATTCTCTTAAAAGTATATTTGGTGAATAACCTGTAAGCGCAATAGTTTTCCTGTAAAGCTGCGACCTGCTCATCGTCATCTCACGGCAATAGTCGTCTACATCAAACTCACTTTCCTGCCAGTTTTTTTCGAGTTGTTCGAACAGGCATTTTAGAAAATCTTCATCCTGCGGGTTAAACGTAAAAAACCTGTTGCGGTTCTCCTGGTAAAATTCCCTCGACACGAGCTCTTTTACCGAGGAAGAAATGGCCACCTGGAGATTATTAACGAGTTGGCAGAGGTTGAGCGCATAGCGGATCGTATCGCCGAAAAACTTACTGCTTTTCTCGATTGGTTCGCCGGAGTTAATGCCGATTTTCAAGCCTGTTGTACCGGCGTCTGATTGTGGTATCTCACGGAGTACAGAGATGGCACATTCCGCGGCTTTTGTGGCCGACGAAAAAGAAATGATAAAGCCAACACCGGCGTGTTCCGCTTCTCTTCCTCCGTGTTCCTTCGCTTTCTGCCTGATAATGCCGTTTTGTTTGCTGAGCAGTTCGTTGACCTGCAGCTTTCCATGTTTCTGTTCCAGTAAAACAGGATCGGTTACTCTCGTGGCGAGAAGAATTCTGTAAGATGGATCAGAAAAAACTTTCAGCCCGTCGGCGGTGATTTCTGCATTTTCGGGATCAAATATTCTTCCAAGGAAGGATTCAACGAGACTGCTGTTCACCTCGATAATTTTGCTCGGTAGTAGTCCGTGTGCTTTTCGGTGAAGGTCTTCAACGGCTTGCTTACTGGGCCCTTCTATGAGGCAGAAAATGCTTTCCCGTTGTTCGTCGATCCAATAGGTCATACACTTGCAGCCATGATCTACCTGGTTTAGGAGGTCGAGTTCATGAGCCTGCGCCACTTCTTTGGCTTTTACGCCCGGCACAAGGTGAACGTCCATGAAAATAGGCATAACCTGAAGATATGAAAATCAAGCGTCGTAGGGCTTGTAAATTTCGGTGTAGGTGCCAAGGATATATGGCGCCTGTTTTTTGAAAAGTTCCTCATGACGGGTATCGGAAATAATGAGCGTCAACGCATCTTGCGCGGCTTTCAAAGTTTCGAACTCTGATTCCCAAACCAGTGTATTTGATGGCTCCCGGCCGGTAACCGGCAGGTATCGTTTTCCTTTAGGAAAGCCTGGTGCTTTCTTTTCAAGATCTACAAATAGTTTCTCCAGTTCCAGGTATTCTTTGGCGTTTTCCTGCCTGAATTGTTGCACGAAGCGAAGTTTATAGCTCATTGACCAATGTACGTTTTGTATGTAATTTACTAATCGAATATAATCTTATCCTGCTATCTTGCGGGATAGCCGCTCTTTGAACAATGCTGTAAGGATATGGTACTCAGATTCGGTCATGGAAGCCGCCGGCAGGGTATGACCGCAATGTACAAGTAGCCACGAATAGAAGCCGTCGTCATTTGACTTGAGCAGTACAACCCAAAAAAAGATTACCAAAACAATCATTGCCACGACTGATCTTTGTTATAAAGGTATTACATGAAAAAAGCACCTCTATTATTTTTCTTATTATTCCCCACTTTAATTATGGCCCAGTCAGATAAATTAGTGTCAACAGATTTTCTTCAATCGTTTGCCGAGGCATTCAATGCTCATGACATCGAAGCAATCATGTCGCATATGGCCGACGACTGCATTTTTCAGGCATCTGCCGGCCCCGACGCCGATGGCGAAAAGTTTACCGGCAGGGAACAGGTTGCAAAAGCTTTTAAAGATGTATTTAAAAATTTCCCCGATGCAAAATGGAACAACCCTGTTCATTTTATTTCAGGAAACCGGGGACTTTCCGAATGGACATTCACAGGCACCAAAACCGACGGAACCAAAGTAGAAGTGACCGGCTGCGATGTATTCCTGTTTAAGGATGGAAAAATTGCAGTAAAGAATTCTTATAGAAAAAACCGGATGCCAAAGCGTTAATAACTTAATGCACCGTTCTCTTCGGCCTCATCGATGACCGTTGAGGTAGTACAATCCTTATTCACTACTACCGATGTGTAAGTGTATTTGCGCGTGTATTCAGCGTTATACGTGCTGTGATTTTCATTTACGGTGCCGGTTATCTCCCAATCCTGAACAACATGGTCACCCGTGTACCGGCACGTTGAACAATGAGGCGCAGGCTGCGGAACGCAATCCAGCAGCTGTGGAGTGATATTGTTGTCTGCATGAATAAACAACGTCATCGTATTACCAACGAGCGAACCGTTTACAGGTACTATCTGTTCGCCTGAGCCGAAATCAAATGAAATTGATCTTGCCGTGCCGGACACCTCACTTCCTTTAAATGTTAACCTGAATTCTATCGCCGCACCAATGGTAGTGCCGGGCACCGCATGGAAAGCCTGGTACAGAAATGTGTCGGAAGGAACGTTGTTGCATTCTGTAATATTATCGCCATTCGCAGTATAGCAAAAATCTAATTGACTTTGATTGTTATAAAGATGAAACAAACGCGGTCCAACGTTTATGGCTCCTGTAGCATTTGAGGAAACCGTTGCAAGATAACTGATATACGATTTCACCGATTCCGAGAAGCCGGGAAACAGTTCACTGTCATAACATCCGGACAATCCTGAAACGTTACTAGTAACAATTTTACTTGCCAGAACATAAATGGCATTAGATACTTCACTCAACGAGCCATCGAAGTCAGGCACTTCCAGTGGGTAGTCGTTAATCAACTGCTTTTTCACATCACTCATGCAATTCCCACCGCCAGTAAAAAATCTTTCGGCAATTGACCACGCTACATCAATCACATTAATTTTCGCTGCAAGCGCGTTTTCATCAGAATTATCGGATGCTGCTGTGTTTCCTGAACGAATCCTCAATTGAAAATTTCCATCTCCTTCAAGTTTAATCTCCTTACGGTCAGCAGACGAAAAAGGTAAATACATTCCTGAAACCGCCTGGCTCAGGGAAGGAGCCGAGCGAACGGTGCCATTGACAACAGTAAGTTCGCCCTGTAGGTTACCATCTTTATAAAGCCCCGCTACATAGGCATTAGCGGCGCCATTGTTTTGAATCGTGATCGTTCGCCCATTTCTTTGGATGATGAGTGGCGAAGTTGTATCGCCGACAGTACCGCCTGCCGACATCTTTTCAAAAGTCGCGAGCAACGCATCGTTCATTTTGGTGTTACTGCTGTCGGTAATAGGAATCCCCTGCGTAACAGCATTCTTTATTTCATTTTCAAGAGTGGCGAATTCAGTTGTACTGGAAATAAACTGAACTAAATTTTGACGTCCTTCGACGGTAAGACTCGACGCCAGCGGCGATGACATCAGCAATGCAAGCGCAGTTGAATGAGCACTGATGTCATAATCAGCAGATCCGCTACTGTAGTATTTTAACAGGTATGGTTTGTGATCGTCGCCGGTGACAAATGAAAAAGTATTGCGGACAGACGACGTATCGATGGCAAATGTATCGCCTGACACTGTTGTATGAAACCTCCCGTTTGTAACGGTTAAGGACGTGCCGGCTAACACACTTCCTTCCGGTAATATAATTTTAGCGGTAACAGGTGCGGCAGGAGGAAAGTTAGGATCAGGATCAGGCGCGGTGACCCGCATGTCGCCTTTCTGGCAACCGAATAAGGTCATAAGGAAAAGGAGAACACCTCCTAAGTGAATAGAACGCATTTAACCGCAATTGAAGCATCAACAAAAACCTACTATGAGGATTTACATGAGGAATAAAGGAACACAGGTGCCTTCGTCAGGGTTTAAACGATGTGAGGCTCTAAAAGTATTAAAAAATCGATTAAAAACGCATTAATATACGGCTACTCTAATCCCATTCTTGTAAGGAGCTGCTTGTAGCGGGGACTTAAACTATTGCTGAAGAGCGGCCTTTCAACCCTCAGGTAAAGCATGATGCCATATTTTTCTTCCACTAGCTTTTCAAATATTTTGAATGCCTCTTCGTCGTGACCCATGTAGTTCAGGATGATTGCTCCCGCGTAGAGTTTATCGTTATTCGATGGGGGCGATTGTAGTTCGTCGAGCAGTTTTTTTGCTTCTTCTTTTTTTCCATCCGCAAGCAATGTTCTGCCCAGCATACCGAGCATTACGGGCCTTCTGCCGGATAACTGGATTGCTTTCTCAAGTTCTTTTTCCGCGTTTTCATAATCCTTCAGGCGGAAGTAGCTCATACCCATCGAAAAATGTCCTTCAGCATAATCAGGCTCCAGCTCAAGTGTTTTCATTACCTGCTGAAGCGCTTTTTTATCTTCCTGGCGGAAGTGATACACCCGTGCAAGCCCGTTACTCACGCTTGGCGATAATGGATCGAGTTCATAAGCGGTCTTCATTTCACGAAGTGCTTCATCGAGGCGAACAGTGATACCGAGCATTAGCCCATACCATTCGTGCGCGGTTGAATAACTTGGCTTCAGCTCAATGGCTTTCTTCAACGATTTTTCTGCGCCCGCCCAGTCCCAATCAATTCTGAATTTCATGTAGCCCAATGCAGCGTGTGCTTCTGCGAGCATTGAATCCAGTTCAAGCGCTTTCATCACCGCGGATCTCGCTTTCGATTCTGCCAAAGGCCGAGGTACATTTCCGTATCCTGCGGCGCCCACTAACGTATAGCAATATGCGATCTGAGTATACGGAAGAGCGAAAAGTGGATCTTCCTCAACAGATTTTTCAAAATGAATGATCGCAGCCTGGATGCTTTCGGAAGTACGTTTGTTCAGGTTGTGTTTACCAATGAGGTATTCCTGGTATGCGGTTACGTTGTTCGTTAAACTTTTATCCAGTTGCTCTTTTTCCGCCGGTGCAAGCAGCACTTTAAGTTCCTTCGCGATGCTGGTGGCTATTTCACTTTGAATAGAAAAAATATCGCTCAGTTCCCTGTCGTAATCCATCGACCACAAATTTTCCTGGTTTTCAGCATCTATCAATTGTACGGTGATGCGTGCTTTGTTCGCGATCTTTCTAACGCTTCCTTCAAGTACTGTTCCAACACTCAGCTCCCTGCCAATCTGCGAAATATCTTTGCTTGTTTGCTTGTACCTCATTGTTGAAGTACGCGCGATCACGTTGAGACCACTGATTTTTGAAATACTCGATATGAGTTCTTCGGTCATACCATCTGCGAAGTATTCATCATCCTGGTTGTTGCTGATATTTTTTAAAGGAAGAACAGCAAGACGGAATTTATTTTTCGGCGATGCAATCGCTCCCTGGTTCTGAATAAAGAGAAAAGACACCACAATCAGGATGATCGCCACTGAAACGCCCGCGATTAACCTTACGCGATTCGGCGATTTGGTTTTCGTTTTTGGCAAAGGAGCTAACCACGGAAGGTTCACGCGGTAAATCTCCATCGGCATGGTAATGTTCTTCAGCTTCTCTTCTCCATATTTTGTGATGGGGTATGAAATCTTATTTCTGATTTGGCGCGCAACATCCTCCGACAGGCAGATGCCTCCCGGCTGTGCTTTCGGCTCGATGCGAGCTGCGATATTTACCCCATCGCCATGCACGTGATTATCCATATGCACTACGTCGCCGATATGGATGCCAATACGTATGCGGATGTTCCGTTCTGCTGATTCTGTTTTATTTCGTTCATGAAGCTGCTGCTGGATCTCTATGGCGCAGTTTACAGCTTCTACCGCGCTGTTGAACTCCACAAAAAAGGAGTCGCCGGCGGTTTCGATTTCATTTCCCTGGTGCTTGGTAAAAAACGGTCGCAGTATTTCGCGGTGTTCTGAGAGAAGTTCAAGTGCGAGCGCTTCATTGCTTTGCGTTAAAGCGCTGTAGCCCACCATGTCGGTGAACATTATCGCAGCCAGTTTTCTCATATGAGATAAAGGTAAGTTATTTCATTTTCAGCTTTTTTAAACAAAAAACCCCGCCTTAGTGGCGGGGCTGAAAGTTATCAGAATATTTATTCATTTGAACCGGTTCCATTCAGGATCGGCTTAATCTCATCCACCACATCTGGTGGCAAACTTAAATCCTGTGGCAGGCCAGTATTGAGACTATCAAGAATTTTTAATGTCACCAAAGTGGTTGTGTAAAGCGATTCGAACGAAATCGGCGCTTCCCTGCCTTCTTTTATAGCATTGAGAAACGCAGCCACTTCCTGCTGGTGACCTTTACCCTGGTTGGCAATTTTTGTTTCTTTATTGTTACGGAACAATGTGCCGCTCCTGAAATCATTAATCACGAAGCTTACATTCCCGCCAAATATTTCGAGATGTTCTTTCGGCATCGCCTTGTCGCCATTGGCTACATAGGTTAAATTTCCTACAGAACCATTCGCGAATTTTATCACCACTGCAAGATTGTCCTGCGAAAGCGTATCATTCTGTGAGCCGATATTCTCAGCGTAAATTTTTACTGGTTCTCCCGCGAAATACTGCATGAGGTCGATGAAGTGACAAACTTCCCCGAGTATTCTTCCACCACCAGGCTCTCTCTGTGTCCAGTGGTCCTTCGGAATAAAACCAGCGTTTACCCGGAAGTTCATTACCAGCGGTTCACGTACTGTTTCAAATTGCTTCTTCGCAGCCACCGCCACGTCTGAAAACCGCCTGTTGAAACCCACCATTAATGTATTTGGATGAGCCTCGTAGGCTTCTTTCACCGCAGCAAGTTCTTCATATGAAAGCGCGAGCGGTTTCTCAACAAACACCGCCTTGTTATGCTTTAATCCGTCAATCACATATTTCGCATGGGTATCGTGTTGCGTAGCGATAAAAAGTGCGTTGATTTCACTATTCTTCAGGATAACACCGGCATCTGTAGAACTGTTGGCAAAACCAAATTTGCCTGCAACGTTTTTCGCATTCACACCAGTGCGCGTAACAACTGTGTCGAGGTTGCCGATGGCTTTTGCATTCGGCACCAGGTACGATTGTGCAAAGCTTCCCGCGCCAATGAAGCCAATATTTAATTTCCCGTTTGCCGGTGGCGCAACACGTTTGATTTTGGAAGGAGCATTAACATCTTCATCGGTGTACTTAAGCAGCATGCCGATATAGGGTTGTTTATTCTTTCCGAGGATGATATCGTAAGCTTCGGTCCCCCTGTCGATGTCGAATGTGTGGGTGATGAGTGATTTTACATCGATCATCTTCATGGAAAGCAGGTCGAGAAAGGCTTCCATATTACGCTGCTCGGTCCATCTTACATAACCAATAGGGTAGTCCTGGCCCTCTTCTTCATATTTTACATCATAACGGCCTGGCCCATACGAACATGAAATTTTCAGTTCGAGTTCTTTTTTATAGAAGTAAGGTTCTCTCGGTATATCCATGGGCACGGCGCCTACCAGGATGATTGCTCCTTTCTTTCTAAGCAATTCCGTAGCGAGCACAATAGGATCGTTATCGGGTGCACCGGCCGTGATGATCACTTTATCGAAACCGTAGCCATTTGTAAAATCGATCGCCGAACTTTTGATATTTGGATCACGGCGGTTGAGCGCCACGGCGTATTTGTTTTTGTTGGTGAACGCAACTGATGAATCGGATATGTCTATTCCAAATACTTTACATCCGTTTGCATGCAGAAGCTGTGTGGTGATTTGACCGAGTAAGCCGAGGCCTATCACACAGATATTTTCTCCAAGCGTCGGGTTTGCCTGGCGCACACCCTGGAGAGCGATAGCTCCGAGTGTGGTGAATGCGGCTTCCTCAAAGCTTACGTTGTCAGGAATTTTAGCAACGAGGTTCTGTGGAACCGACACAAATGAAGCATGCGAAGCATAGTCGGCGCCACCGCATGCCACACGCGTTCCCGGCAAAAATTTTCCGTTCGTATCCATTGACGACACAACGGTTCCTGCCGTACTGTAGCCAAGCGCTTTCAGCGATTCGAGCTTTGTACGCACTTTCTGGAGTGTAGCCGCAAATCCTTCTTTCTTATAGTTTGCTATTACCTGTTTAACGAGGTCGGGACGTTTTTTTGCTTTCTGAATCAATGAAGCTTTTGCCACGTCAACGGTTGACTTCTCCGTTCCGGCGCTGATCAGCGAGTACTTGTTCTGCACAAGCACCATGCCCTTCGAAATAGCCGGTATATCCAACTCGTCTATATACAGTTCTCCCGTTTTAAAATTCTGAATTAGTTGCTTCATTAGTGTGTTTTGTGTTAGAGTATGAAATTGGGCACAAAAGTATTATAGAAACATAGCTAACGCAAGTATGGGGGAATATATTTCAGATTGTTATAATAATGTGTAAATCAAAATATAGCGCGATTTATGATTTCCCCGGTGATGAGCGCTATCCCTATACTCATTAACGTGCCGATTACCAGGTATTCTGTTTTTTCCTCCGGCCTGTCCTTTTCGTTGAAGCGGATAATCCCTTTAGCAGCTATCAGCAGGCTTATCGCTGCATACTGTCCCACCAACACAAAAATGAATACGATCATCCTTTCGATGATGCCGATCCATTTTCCTGCATTGGCCAGGCTTTCAGGGTTTGAAATTTTTTCGCGCCATCTGCGTGTAAGTTGCCCGATAAGGATGCCGGCGGGTGTTGTAAGAAAGAGAACTGCGGCGGTGAGCGCCCACAAATGCGAATCGATGGTTAGTTTTTTATAGACCTCAATGGCTTGATCTTTTGGTATAAATAGCACATACCACGAGATGATAATCACGGCTAAATGAAGAACCTGGTCAACGATAAAGTACCCGATTGCTTCACGTTGGTACGATTTCCATCCATCGATAAGTATGTGAGTGACGAGTATGATTACCGCTACGGGCCAGTACCGGAGGCCGGCGAATAAAAGTGCTACGGCTCCTGTTACGAGTCCGTGGAGGTATAGTTTTCCGGATCCGAAATGTTTCCTGTTCCGGTCGTCGATCCAGCTTTTTGGCTGGAGTACAAAATCGGTGAGAAGGTGGGCGATAATCAGCTTCAGGAGCCAGGTTTGTTCAATGACCATCAGATACGAATTGTACGATACTTTGATATTTGTTCAGGATATTTTCTATTTCGTCCCAGCGGCCGGCGGTAACATGCTGGCTGATGGTGCTTTTTGATCTGTTCAGTTTGTCGGCTACGTGTTGCTGGGAATATCCCCTGAGCAACTCGACTATAACTTCCGCCTGTTTTGGCGTCATTTGGCCGTAGATCGAATTTATGTAATCCGACATAATGCCGAACGCATGGTTGGTCATTTTATCGTTTGTGACGATGATCAGGCGCCCGTGTGCTTTTTCCATCGAGTCGAGTGCGCGGCCCGACAGCAGGAAGGCGTCGCCTTTGGCAGTTGCCAGTGTCCTGACGGGCGCCTCAACTGTTCCCACGCCGATGCTTACGCGTACGTCGGAGATGGCTGGCGATTGTTCCGGCATTAGTCCTATAGCCGCTGTTCTGCAGAGCAGGGCGATGCGTAATGCCTGCGTAGCGTCTTTGATATAGGCCTGGAAGCTGTCGCCACGAAAAAATTCATGTTTATGGTCTGCGAGGATTTGCTGGATGAGCTTAAGGAGTTTTTTTTCCTGTGCCGGTTCCAACTGGGTGGAGTTCACGATGTCGCCGGTGATTACGGAGTGCATCATTGGCTATGGTTTGTGCGAATATACGGAAATTCTGAATATTCGGTAATATACACGAACATTTTAAAAGTTAGTGTTTTTAGACGAACGCAGTGAAAAAGATAGCCGGTAAAAAAAGCAGCTTCGATGAGCTGCTTAGATAGGAAAGGTTCAAAAGCGTATGGAAAAGTTTTATAAAAATTCCGTGGTACTCGAGTGCAATTCCCGTATTAGTCCGGTATTTGACGTTAGGTTTTCGTCTCACCTTCGCTCCCGTGAATATTTATTTTCTATTCATAGATATTCTTTCTCTTGCAGAAACATTAAGCAAAAACATATTGGAAAAATTTGGAGCGTCCTCTTAAGCCGCCGGGAACGATTTAATTTTTTATTGTTGCAACAGGAAGTTTGTCGGTTTCCAGGAATACAGATCAGTCAGGCCGTTTGCAACTATTGTTGTTGCATCATTAATTAATGAAGTCATCAGCATAACGCTTACCCCTTATCGTTATTAAAATAATGTTCAGTAGCGCGGACATTCATACTGCCTGTTCCGCACATCCCTGTTCACTTCAAATGGACGAATAGTAAACGCTATATACGCGCCACTCGCAAGAAAATTATTTTTAGAGAAGATATTAAGCAGGTTGTGTGTTCCTAACAGTAACGGTCCGGCTTTTACTGCTCCCCCGATCCAGAAATTACCATGACGTGTAACCTGCACAGGTGCGAAAAAACCAAGTTTTCTTGTTTCCCATCTCGGAGTTATCGCTAACAACCGCGATTCTTTCACGGAAAATTTATTTCCGCCATTTGAAGTAAGGTTGACAGACAACTCACCGTTCACGTAAAAATTCCCCGAAAGGTACCTGTCGACATTTATCACCGCACGTGCTGGGTTCATCACTTTGAAATTTCCCGTTAGCGGGGTGTGGTTATTTACAATCGTAGCCACGCTGTCGTTGAATGAGCTTACGCCGGTAACGTGAGAAAATTTTTCCTGCAGAACAAGGCTGGTTACATCATCCCTTATAGCAGAAACCTGGCGGCTCTCGCTACTATAAACATAGTTGTTCCATCCGAGATCGAGCAGGGAAAAACCGATTTTCCAGTCATAGTCTGCACTCTGCTCATCGAGCACGCTCGTTACATCCTGCGATTTGATGATATATTCCACGCCGAGGTCGACGGCAAAACCAGTTTTAGCCTGGGCAAAAAAATCCGATGCGTTAAACGATTCACCATCTCCGTGGTTGGCAGAATAACCATACTTCACATTTCCATTGACGATTTTATAAACCACCTGGTCGTTTTCCTGTTCACTTACAACACCCACATCTTTCGCCTGCGCGAATCCGCCCGACATGCCACGTAAAATTTTCAAAGAAATTCCGCCGTTCAACTTTGAATCTGCCACATCCCAGAATGTTTTCGCATAGCTGCCGTATACTTCCATCCATGCAGTGCTTGCTACGTCCACCTCAATGGTTCGGTTTTGTTCATTCAGAAACAGAAAGCTTCGCGGGCCGCGTACAGAATCAGTGTAATTCACGGGGCTTGTTTTTCCCTGCACGTTGGCTCTCATATTTAATCCAAATGCGATAGCGGAACTATTATTAAGTGCAATTCTTCCATTCAGCAGGTGAACATCGCTGGTGATATCCGCATAACGTTTCAAATTTCCATTCGCTACATAAAATGTTGCACTCGGAAAAAGATTGAACGGAAAATTCGGTCCTTTTACAACATTCGAGATTGTTTGATATTGAAATCCGACTACAGTTAGATCCCACTTGTACGGTGAGGTAAGAATAGAAGAAGGATTATTGTAAACGCCGAGGCCGCCAGAGTAATTCGAACCATGCAGGGCGCTGTAATTCTGCGCATAGCCGGTACCCGCAATAAAAGTGGAGAGACATATCAGTAAAAGCCTATATTTCATTGAGTACCGCGACTCTTTAAGGAGATAAAACTAACAACATAACACGGTTATCAAAATTGTGCCCGGTTAAAATTTTAAGATTTTGATAGTAAATCTCCGATAAAACGCCATCGTAGATCTAACACGCTTAAGTATAAGCATTTAGAAATTTTTAAGAACATCATTCACATCTGTGGAAAACCTTTGCAAATAATTTTGTGTTATACACATACGATGCATCTTTGTGTGGTCAAAGCAATCCAATAGTCCAAGTCCAATTAATCCGTACCAAACTGAAAACTTTAGATCCAGTTCTTTTGAAAAACCAAATGATCCTTAATCCGAAAAACCTGAATCCGGGATCCATGAAAAACATGAAAAATCCAGTGTCCGTAACCCGCATTGGAAAACCACTGTAACTAGACCCAAAACGCAGTGAGATAAGTTGTTTCCCCGCATTTTTGCGGGGATTCTTATTTTATGGAAGTTTCCGGATTGAAATCGCGCACCACAGCCTGGTGGGGCAACTGGTAACCTGCAAGGTCGCCGTCGTAACTCGATAAACTCACGATTCCACTGAATACGGCTGAACCGAAGTAATATTTCCTGGCCACTACCTGTATCAACCTGATCTTTAAAGGATCTATCTCCATTAATTTGTTTGTATCAAAAACCGGTACGCCATCCAGCAATACCAATGGTTCACTATCGAAGAAAACATTCTGAAACGGCGTGTTGAGCACCTCGATACGAAACCTGTTCCTCGACCTGCGCACGCGTACTTCGGCCACAAATTCGCGCAACACTTCTTCCATTGTAGGGAACCTCACATAATCATCTAAAAGATATTCTTTGTCGGCTTTCCCGAAAAATGCGAGCGTATCGCCGACCTGCCGGACCCTTCCGGAATATTTTTCTGTGTTAAATCTTTCGGCAATCGGATTGTCGAGCTCGAATGTTACGTTGCTATCTGCCAGGTTATCCACCTGGAAGATCAGTTGTCTCGGCTGATCGAGGTTTTTCAGAAGAAATGTGGCATTGCCCGACTTGTCGCTTGTGGCGGTCCTCAATTCAAAGACAGGGCCGGGCACCGTAACGTAAGCTGTCTGGCCCGCGGCCGGCTGTCCTGATGTTTTATCAACCAGCCGCACCTTTACAGTATAAAGTGGCTTGAACGTTTCAACGGTCACCGTTTGTGCAAGCACAAAGCCATGCATGCCTGAAAAAAATATAAATATGGCTACGCATCTCCACATTACCAGTAAGGGGGTTTTTGGGTGGTTCCTCCGCGTAACCTGCAATCAACACAAAAAGCTGGCGCGATCGCGAGGCCCTGGCTTCTTGAAAAATAAGCCGGCTTCATTTCCGTACCGTTCAGGTATTGTGCAGCCAGTGAAGGATCGATAAAAGTTTCCTTGCAGTCGCTGAAAAAGGGTGGTGTAGAGGGATGCCGGAGCTGACTGTTACGGATGAATATTCTCTTTTCTGTAAAACTCGAAATGGATAAATAACCAACAACAGGTTCCCCGGGATTGCCTGTGTTGTGAATATTACTTCTCAGCTGGGCCGGTTGAGGATCGAACAGGTTACCGTTCTGCTCGGTGTTCGCCTGCAAAATTTGCCAGTATTTATAAGCGTCTGCAGTAAGTGAATACTGTTTTACGAGGATACTGTACCTGTAAGATAATTTCTCGTCGAAACCGGGTATTACGGTCACGCGTAGCCGACGAATCACATCATCCGAAAGTGCCGAAGAATTGCCGATAACAATGTTGGTTGAATTATAAAATTTGTAGCACTGGTAACGGAGTTCGTCGGGCTCGAGAAATACAAATTGATTATCTACCCAATCTACCAGGGCTTCATATGCTGCCCGGTATTCGATGGTTTCATCGTATTCCCATTTATAATACTTCGCCCTTGCAGTGGGATCATGTGTGCTTATATATATCGTTACATCACCGTCTTTATCATCCCATTCCAAAGTATCAATTGGCGGAGATTGTTTTACCTCCACGAAGTCCGACAGGTATTCACTGCCATTTTGCAGAATGATACGCAGCCGGTATTGATCATCGGGCGACAGAAAGCCGGTCGGGCAGGTATAAGAATTATCAACACCCGCCTGGAACGGTATAATAGAACCCGAGGATCCTTCGAGATACAATTGCGCGTTCAATTCCGGAACAACCTGGAACGAATCTGTAATGTTCAGTGTTCTCGACAATTTTATCGTGGATGCGGAGCCGGGAACGATGAAGCCATCCACCACTAATAAATTCAGATTGGCAGCGCTGATAGCCGGGGGATTAAATGGTTTTATACACGAGAACACCGCCATCACCGCCAGTATAACGCACGATATTTTCTTCATGCCGCGCATCAGAACCTGAAATTATAGGTGAGGAATGGAATGACGGTACCGAATATCGAAAGCTGGTGTCCCTTTATCACACCATCTTCCTGCGTAAAGTAAACGGAGTAAGGATTTTTTCTCGCCGTAATATTATAAAAGCCGAACGTCCACGAATTGTGAAT
>JAEUVS010000059.1 GCA_016786745.1 Chitinophagaceae bacterium
TTGATTTTTTAAAGACACATTTCTGCTGATCCCTCACACTCGCTTCGCTCGGTTCGGGATGACGCCAGGGTCTTTGCTGTCATCCCGAGCGCAGCGAGGGATCGGCGGAGAAAGCAAATTTCAAACTGAGACACTACCCATTTTTGGCGTTTACCACATTTTAAGTAGCTTACCTATACTATCCGGTCCTGGAGAATAAGTGACGAACTTCTCCATATCCCTCTTTATATTTTTTAGTTCTGCTGATTGTTTGATGTTCCCTCCGGGAATATGATCAACCCTGTGTGTTCTTTTTAATCTGCTCCCACACTGAACATATACTCGCTTAAAATAAATTTATGCAGGAAATTACGCGTTATCAACAGCTGCGACCAGCGCAAAAAATCGCCGAAGAAGAAACACTCTTTCTCGGTCTTAATCTGTATCCCGATAACAATCTCTCCGAACTGGCGATCAACCTGGCGGAATGCACCAGCAATGAAGCCTACAATGCCATTTATCACAAATACAAGGAAAAGAACGTTTCCAGTATTATTCGTGATCTGAGCAAGATAAATCCGGTTGTCAGAAAAATATACGACTGGATCAATTTCAAAGCCAAACCACTGAAGGCAGACGATTTCTTGCAACTGATGAACAGCCTGGACATGAATGAGCTTACTGATCTTAAAGGATTGTGGTATTATTATGCGGACAACCTCGTTCTTTCAATTATTGAAAACAGGCTTAGCGTTAATTACTGCGTGGATTTTCAGCTTTTGATCCGTATTTGCCATCTGCTGAATGTGTTTGAAAATCGTGATGACGATACCAAAATCACTGCTGTTGATATGGAAGTTCGGTTAAACGAACTTTTGAAAAAGTATATTCTTCTGCCGAAAAGGATTCTCAGGTCGAGATGCTGCGACGACTGCTCGAAATCCGGAATTCTTGTTCACTACGAGGGTTCAGCAGGAAGAAGTCAAAATGTTCAGCAAAACTGCAACTGCAAATGTGATGAAAGTTGTCAGCCGCCCAGTGATCATTGCATTTGCATTCGTACTTATGTTTCTGATCTGTATGTTGTGAAGGAACAACTGGCGAGGTATGAAGAGGGCGACATTGCCGACATCGAGAACATACTTGCCGGTGAAAAAAAAGTCAGGCGTTTCAGAACTTTGCAACGCGCAGAAACCACCAATGAGAACGAAACCAATACCACCACTTCGGATGAAAGGGACAATCAGGTTAGTGAAAAATTATCACTCCAGTCTGAAGTGAAAAAAACTGTCGACTCAAAGATTGGTGTAGATGCAGGAGTTTCAGCGACATTGAAATATGGCGACACCGTTA
Source organism: Chitinophagaceae bacterium (assembly GCA_016786745.1). Taxonomy (GTDB): domain Bacteria; phylum Bacteroidota; class Bacteroidia; order Chitinophagales; family Chitinophagaceae; genus Flavitalea. The sequence continues at coordinate 1,333 of JAEUVS010000059.1, forward strand.
CGCTTACTCCTCATGCGAATGTAACCGCGAATTTCTCAAAGTCGGAGTCACAGAATACCGCAAGGTCTTATGCAAAAGATATTATCGATCGCTCGGTAACCAAAATGGAAGAGAAAGTAAGGACACTGCAGATAAGCAAGATCATCAGCGAGCAGGAGGAAAGGAACAAACATTCCATTGATAACACTCTTGTAGGATCCAATCACCGGGCCGGCATTTATTACTGGGTAAACAAGGTTAGTCATGCCCAGGTATTTAATTACGGTAAACACACGATGTTCGACGTGATAGTGCCGGAGCCCGCGGCGCTTTTCAAGGCTCTGTATGCACTGAAAAATGAAAAAAACAAAGCGGCCGGCAAACCATCTCTCCCGGTTTGGCCATTAGTCGGCGGAGTGGCGCTGACACCCGCTATCGTAACGCCGGCAAATTATGGTGACATTTTAAATGCGTACGCCATCTCAACCACGGAAGAGTTGCAGCCGCCTGAAACGAAGTTCGCCGTTCAGATCGCTTTCAGCCAGAACCTGAACGAACCCTCTAACACTAGCGACTCAACATCATTTTCGTCGAGTGAATACAAAACACCTCCGATACCGGATGGGTATAAAGCAAGCACGGCCGACTATGATGTTCGGTGCGCTACCGGAAATCCTATCAACACAGGAGGTTCGCACGAAGCGGCGGTTTCCGTTACTGTTGGAAAGATGTGTATCCTGAACCAGTCATTCAACGAAACCAACCTGGTCACTCCCGTTAACCACCTTGTGCCCGCGGCAGCGCCAGGAGCCATGCCAATTTATAACCAGGACTGGGTGTCAACGGGAAGTATCAGGATGAATGGCGAGCAAGGCGTTGTTACAGTGGCGGTGGCAGGTTTCAGCACTCTGGCCATGGCACTTTCAGGAACGGTGAGCATCAATTGCGATCTCACTACTGAAGCGTTTCAAAAATGGCAGGCCAGGATATTCAACCTCGTCATGACCGACTACAACCGCCGGCTGACAACGTATAATGGAATAAAGGCCGGCGCCGATCCGCTTGTCCAGATAAAAGGACGCAATCCTTTCCTGAATCGCGAAATTGAAAGAAACGAATTCAAGCGGCACGTGATTGCTATTTTGATGTGCAATTATTTTAACGGCATTGGTTCCATGATGGAAAAGGTGGCACCATGCGGTTATCCTGAAATTGATTTTTTAAAACTTGAAAAAAATGCGCCGATCATTCAATTCTTCGAGCAGGTTTTTGAATGGAACTATATGAACTATGTCTTTTATCACAGTATGTGGGCGCGTAAATGCAAATGGCCTGAATTAATCGATGAAGACTCGGGGGATCCTCTATTTGATAAATTCCTGATGGCGGGAGCAGCGAGAGTTCAGGTTCCGATACGCCCGGGGATGGAACATTATTTCTGCTGGTTCCTGAAGACCAAACAAATCTGGAACGCGACCAGTACACCGCCTCTGCCGGAAGATGAAGAATTTGTTTCAATGATCCAGGAGCTCAGGGAGGCCAACCAGGGTGATTATATGGACCGACCAGGTTCGATAGAGGCAACCAAAGGCAGCGATGTTTTACTGCTTACGGACAGCAGCTACTACTGGGACAATACAATAATCCCTGCACAATTGAACGTGCCGAATATCAGAAATGATATTGACCGCGAGATACTGGTGGACTATGAACTGTACCGGATCGTTAAAGTTGAGCAGACAAATCCTCCAGGCGATATTTTGAGCTGGAGTATCACCATTGAAAGACCGTATGAGGGCAGTTCCGCAAAGAACCTGAAACACGCGGTCGGTGCGTTGTTTGTCGGAACGCCCTGGGAGATAGTGATTCCCACAAAGCTTGTATACCTGAGAAATACAACTGATAAGTTACCCGTTTACCCTTTAACATAGGTAAGCCATGGCTGATGCTCCGAATTACAGCAGTTCCAACTCCGGTCCGTCGCCTTACCTCAGGAAAGACACCGGTTCGCCGGGATACAACAACCAGCAGAATTCTTCGCCTAATGCTCCGGCAGGGACAAAGAATTTTGGCGAAGTGAAGATGTGCTTTGCGTTTTCAGAATTTTTTGGACAGGCGATTGCAAAAAGTGTGGGTGATATCGCCGAAGCCTACATCAATCTCAAACTTATACCAACCTTACTCGAGAACAAGGTTTCATTGTGGGAACTGTATTGGGATCCTTCCTTTGAGGGGCTTACCTACATCGGTTTTCTCAGGACATGGAATTCCTTTTTGCCTCCCGGCATTGACAGCGAGCTTGGAAGAGCAAGGCCGGATATTCTGATACACAATAATGCGATGAAAGAATATTATGAAATTAAGCCTGATTCGAAGAGTGGCAGGTCGGCAGGCTATCAGAAGCTGCGCGACCTCATCGACATCTATAAAACCTATGGACTCCCTTACAAGCAGGGACAGAGACGTTGGGTCCCTGAAACGATTGACATTGGCAAAACCACGGTTAAGATCGGAACTGTGCCTGTTCCCGTAACGGTTCAATTTGGTTTACGCCAGGAGGGACCCCTGATCGTATACAATTTATGCATTACTACTAACTGGGCGAAGGTGCTGACAAGTAGAGAATTTTTGAAAATATTGATAGAGGCGATTTTGGATCTGCTGAAGCAGGCATTCAGGCAAAGCGGCGAATTGTTGAATTTAGCCCTGGCGTATATCAGCAATAATTGGGGAACGATCCTGAAGGGTGTGGGTGGCGCCCTGGTATTGGCCGCGTTGGTTGTACTGACGAGCGAAATCACTGTTCCTGCTGCGTTGATTGCCGCTATAGCGGAATTTTTCGCAACTGCACTTGCCGCCCGGGGCTTGCAGTTAGCTACACAATAAGTAACCTTTGGCATGAACATCGAAAACGATTACGAAAACCTGCAAACGCCTGCCCCGGCTTATGGAGCGCAACTTGACAATCGGGGTACTGCTGACCAATTACCGGGCGGCGGCGATACAAGCGATGCTGCAGCTGTATCCACGCCGGCGCAGAAAGTAAAAAAATCGATTACCCCGGTGAATGGTGAGGTCAACCTGTTGTCATCGTTCAAGTGGGTTCCGGCTATAGACGGAAAGAAGGAAATTGAATACCTGGAAAAGGGTAAATGGCAAGCCTCGACCGAAGATTTTAAAGCGGTAATCGGTGATGTGACAAATGCCATCATTCCTCAGAATTTTCACGCGTTTTTAGGACTGATAGCGGCTTACGCTCCGGCCAGTATCGGAAGGCTGAATTTCTTTACCCATGCCGACGCCACAACCATTGGTATCACAGGAGTACTGGATGAAACGGGCGTGTATTACTCAACTACCATCAGCGGACAGACTTTGATCAATCATGCCGACAATAACTACAGGTATGATTTTATGGGCAACAAGTTCGATCTGCAAGACGTAAGAGATCGATTCAAAAGCGATGCATTTATGGTTATCTACGGATGTGAAACTGCTTTCGATCCGAAAGAGCTATTACAGGGATTGAAAAAGTTATTGAATATCGCCGTCATTGGTTTTAGAGAGGCAACTGTATTTTGTCCGCCGATCCAGAATGCGGGAGCAACGATTTTCAACCGCAAGGGCGAAAAAATAGGCATCAACAAAGTTGGTTTTAGTTGCGCGGCCGATTCCACAAGAGACTGGCGTGGACTGATCAACCATCCAAAAGCAGTCAGGCTTAACAAATAAATACAACGAGCGATTTTAATCGCAATCGTATATCGCTCTTGTTACAGGGTATGCGTCTATGCCTTCATAATTTGTATTAAAAAACGCATCATTGGTGGGATTCATTGATAGCGGTAATCCCCTCGAATTATATTTTGCCTGCGGCGCCGGACTATTCATACTGTAATTCCTGTGAATAAACTGAAACACAGGATGCGTCCGGAATATACTCACCTTATTATCGTATGATGACGACTTCCATCCCTTTACTGCAAGATTACCACGGGCATCGTATGTGTAAGTAGGGTTGCGCGTGGGTAAGAGCGGTAATTGATTTCCTGAATCGTCCGTGCCAGTAGCAATATTCCTGATATTCTCCTTAATAATTCTGCCCTGTGAATCATAAGTCAACGTTGATACAAAAACATAAAATGTTGTCGGAGAATTTGGCGGGCCTATAAAGGTTGTGTCGCGAATAATCCTGTTGTTCGCGTCGTAAGCGTAGGTGTGTGTGAAATCTCCTTGTCCAGTGGAAACATATTTGCTCAGTCTGCCCTGCCTGTCGTACGAAAAATAATGATCATTGGGCCAGATAACATCAGTACTTTCATAAAGGACACTAACCGGGTTACCCCTATGGTCGTAAGTAAAAACAGCGGTAATGGTAGTGCCACCTCCTACAGTATGCTGGTAAATCCGGCGCAGTTTGCAGGTTGCAAACTCGTTTGTAGTAGGAAATGTAAGGTTGCTTGATGTTTGTGCGGAAGCGGTTTCATCAGAAATTGCATCAACGTTCTTGGTACAGGAAGCTGTTTGTAATAGTACCACAAAAAGAAAGGCCCTGAGAGGCCATTGGATTGTTTTCATATTTAAGGCTTTTACTGCTTGTGTTTGAACAGAGAAGATACAATTTTTTCGGTCTCAAAATTCAACGCGTGCAAATTAAATTCGTATTAGTGGTTTCGCGGAATTTTTAGTAGTGTCTCAGTTTGAAATTTGCGTCTCCGCCGATCCCTCACACGACGCTTCGCGTCGGTTCGGGATGACCATAAAGACCCTGACGTCATTCCGAACCGAGTTCTGCGAAGCAGAACGAGCGTGAGGAATCAGCGGAAATGTATCTTTTAAATTTAAATTGCGACACTACCGAATTTTTCATTGGGCAATGCTTAAATACGATATATTTCGTATATTTAGTTTCAATCTTACGACATAACTAAACCGGCTATATGTCTAAATTGTTTCTCGCAGGTTTCTTTACTCTGCTAACTGCGCAGTTTGCTTTGGCGCAAACTAATAGTAAAAAGTTTGAGATAGTTGGATATGCATCCGGTTTTGCCGATAGCACACTCATTTTTCTCGACACTACGAATGCGCAGCGGGGAATAGTGCCATCTGATTCAACTTATATCATCAATCAGCGATTTCATTTTACCGGGTCGATAAACGCTCCGGTTTCTTATGTGCTTATCAGGACAAAAAAGTTTGAAGACTACAAGTTTATATGGTTGGAGAATTCAACAATCAAAATCACGGGTACCAAGGGAAAATTCAGGAACGCAGTTGTTACGGGATCCAAAACACAGGTTGAAGCAGATCTGTTTGACAGCACCGCTGGTAACGACAGGCTCAAACCCGTTAAGTTTATCGCAGATCATCCGAATTCAATTATCAGCGCACATGTGCTGAGTGTATATGCTTCTACATGGGGCAAGGATACTGCGTCGATGTTGTACAACCGGCTCTCCGATAAAATGAAACAAACTTCTTACGGTAAAGATGTGGCAGAATATATCGCGCTGAATAAAAATCCAAAGATTGGTGAGCCGTATGTTGATTTCACGCAGAAGAATACCGAGGGCAAAGATGTTAGCCTGTCGGATTATGCCGGGAAAATTATATTGCTTGATTTTTGGGGTTCCTGGTGTGGACCGTGCCGCGAGAACAACGTAGAGTTGGTGAAGCTTTACAAAGAATTCAGGGACCAGGGATTTGAAATTTTTGGAGTTGCGGCAGATGGCGGTAAGAAGGAGTGGCTGGACGCTATTGAAAAGGATCACATGACATGGCCGAATGTAACCGATTTCAACGGACCTAAAAACAAAGCCGCCCTGGCTTACGGAATATACAAGTTCCCTACAAACTACCTCATAAACCAGAAGGGTATACTTGTAGGAATGGATTTATACGGAGATGAATTGAGAACGCGCGTCAAAGAAATGCTGAGCGAATCTCCATGAATTTTCCTTCCACGGCAAATTTCCCAAATTCTACCCTGGTATTATTTCAACAAGAACGGTATTGCCTGTCTTGTCATAGTAAGTGCAGGTCATCTTATTCATGCTAATCGACCATCTTTCTATTCCCGACTTTGCACAATCTCTACAGAATTCCAAAAAACTTGTTTTCCCTTGCTGATGGGCCTGAAGGTCACTCTTAAATGCTTCAATATCGCCTTCATCAGCAACTGGCAAAGGATCATATTTTGGCGGTAGGGTTACCTGGAGATTGTCGTCACCGAAATAGTCTATATGTCCATCAGCCACGTAAGAATTATAGCCCGTTACACCTAACTGTTTTATTTCTCTGATATAAGCAGGGAAATCAACGCCCGATTTTACTTTTCCGTGTGCTTCTTTAATATCTTCTAACGTAAATAGTAATTTTTGAGCAGACACATCAGGAATGTGCTCAACCCAAACTTTGTTTCCTCTCTTGTCAATATAGCTACAAGTCATCGTTATCAAACAAACCGCCCATTTTTCAATTCCATTCTCCGCGGACTGACGGCTAATTTCAAAATAGTCGGATTTTCCCTGCTGATGATTACTAATATCTGATTTTAGCTGCTCGATGTTTACCCAATCGGCAACCACAATAGGATCATAGTTTGGCCCGGTGAATAATTCATACCCGTTCTCGCCATGATAAGCGGTGCGACAGTCTTCCATTTTCGTTTCATAGTATGTCACGCCAATTTTTTTGAGGTTCATTGCCAAAACAGGGAAATCCGCACCTGTCTGCACCTGCAAGAGTTTTTCTTTAATTTGTTCTGCCGTGAATTGTAATGTTTTTGTCAACATATATACTGTCATTTTGTGCCGTGAAATCCTGAATAGGATAGCACGACTGATATTATTGATTTGATCTAGAATGCAAATCTATCATGGCAGATATGGTCTGGATTGTAAAAAATCGTCGTTTTACAGGAGGCGTTTGAAATTCTCGGGACTATCGCCGGTGTATTGTTTGAAATCCTTAATAAAATGTGCCTGGTCGAAGAAATTATTATCGTAGCATATCTCTGTAAGCGATTTTTCCTTTCCGAGATCTTTCAGCACAGTATTAAAGCGAACGATGGAAGCAAATTTTTTAGGTGATGTGCCTACAAGTCTTCTAAAGCGTTTCTCGAATGCGCTTTGACTGATATGAAGTTGTTGAAGAAGTTCTTTTATCCTGATGCTGCCCCTGGTGCTATAAATAAGAGTAACGGCTCTAATGATCAGCTGATCTTCAACTTTTTTCCGGAGTTGTTCTCCGAGAAATATTTCTACGATTCTTACCCGTTCGCCGTCCGACAGAGCAATGGCCAGTTTTTCTTCTACTTGCTCCACCTTTCG
>JAEUVS010000061.1 GCA_016786745.1 Chitinophagaceae bacterium
ATCGAGTTCACCCATTACAGACACGGTAAGCGAACCGGTATCCTTGTTATTGATATAGTTCATCACCGTTTTGATGTCGGTTTCCTTTATGGTGAGCCACGGCGTTTTTGCGGGTTTCGAAACAGACACATCTCCTTCATATCCCTGCTCCTTCGAATTATTGAAGAATGCGAAGAGACTGTAGTAATCCTTTTGAGTAAATGGATCGAACTTATGATCGTGGCACTGCGCGCACTCGATCGTTACGCCCATTACGCCCTTTCCGAATGTTTTTACTTTGTCGAGAATATATTCTATCCTGTATTCTTCCGGAACCACTCCGCCTTCTTCAGTGTACTTGTGATTTCTCAGGAACGCAGTAGCAAGCACCTGCTCTTTGGTGGGATTAGGCAGAAGGTCGCCGGCCAATTGCCACGTAATAAAATCGTCGTAGTGAATGTTCTTGTTGAACGCGTGGATGAGCCAGTCTCTCCACGGCCATTGCGTGCGGATGTTATCATCCTGGTATCCGTATGAATCGGCATAACGCGAAACGTCGAGCCAGTGAATGGCCATTTTTTCTCCATATGCAGGATCGGCCAAAAGCTTATCGACCATCTTCTCATAAGCTCCGGGAGAATTGTCAGCCAAAAACGCGTCCATCTGTTCAACAGTTGGAGGAAGACCTGTAAGATCGAGTGATAGTCTTTTTAATAATCTCTCCTTATCCGCTTCTTCGTTTGGTGTAAGTCCCTTTCGTTTGATCTGCTGGAGAATAAAATGATCGATCTCGTTTCTGCACCATTTATCGTCGTCCGTTTTTGGAACTGGAGATTTTTTTGGGGAGATGAAGGCCCAGTGCGATTCATATTGGGCGCCCTGTTCTATCCATTTTTTGATTAGTGCAATTTGTTCTTCTGTGAGCGCGCCGATGTGTGATTCAGGCGTGGGCATCTGGTAGTGCGGATCCGTTGAGCTGATCCGTTTGAACATTTCCGATTGACCGGGTTTGCCTTTAACTATTGCAAATGCTCCCTTTGTTTCTTTCAAAGGTGCGAATGCAGAGTCGGCGATGTCGAGCCGCAGGTGTGCCTCACGTTTGTTGGCATCAGGACCGTGACATGCGAAACATTTGTCGGACAGTATTGGCCGGATGTGAAAATTGTAGCTGACTTTATCGGGCGATCCTCCGGACGCTACTTCTCCATGCCTTCCACAACCCAGGTGAGTTACAAGCAGTAAGGCAATCGCACATAAGGCATAGCCTGATCGTTTATTCATAGTCAAAAAAGCACCTCTTCAGTTAGTCAATAATACCAATAATTAGGGGAATAACCATCATTGACCGGGCTGAATATCCAACATCCTGATCCTGTGCTTGTACAACGGAGGTAATAGAAGAAATTTCAAGATATGATCCGCTTTGATTTTCCTGCTCATCCTGTAAAATTTTATAAGGGGACGGATTAAACCAGGTGATTTAAAGTTTAATAAGTTCTTAACCCTCTCTGAAACCACCAATTTCTGTGATTCAATGAGAATTATGTACCGCATCCACCCGAGGTGTTTGCGGTACTGTTTAAAAAGATCATCTGTAAAAGAGCTGTGAACAAGATTGTTGCTAATGTGGTGATGATAGAGCATCACCCATTCGTCGTAGTTTGCGGGAAGCCCTTTTATCTGCATGCGGCGGCCCACCCTGCAAAATACTTCTACCACATCTTCTTTCTCCTCGTCGGTCATCCGGCGCTCCAATACCTCGTACGCCGAAATCGAATAGTGTATCAGCATAAAAAGCACGTCGCGGTAGGCTGCGTCCGGAATGTGTGTGCCGCGGGCTTTTTCAACGGAAGTATGAATCCCTCTCATCTTGTCTATTGCCATGTTGGCCCTCGGAGTGGTGGAGAAAATAATCTCCCTGGCATACGACACTGTCGAGAAAAGCCTTCCAAGAGGATCGGATGGCAGCCGGCCGGTGAAATACAGCCAATCGACCGCTTTGTTCAACGCAAACTCTGCTGCCGCGCCGGCGAAGATCAGGAGTATGGTGTCGGCCTTACCCCAGATCTGCCGGACTATCGAATCCTCATTTACATAATAGTTCATTACACATTACGATTTTTCTAATGCTGCGGTGCCGTACCAATCAATCTTGCGACTCGAATACATCACAATACCTAATACAATAAATAAGCCGATACTTCCCACTAACAGCGCCGTATCTTCCAGTCTTATCAATACGAAAATAAACGAGTACAGCAGCGTGAGAATCGTCGCCGTGAGCAAAGACGAGCGGTTGTTCTTAAACAGTTGCCTGCTGTAGAGCGTTATCATCGTAACCACCGCCACAGCAGAAATAAGATAAGCGATATCGAAGTGGATAAACTCACTTATGGAGAGGAGGAGGGTATAAAAAATGGCGAGAGCAAGACCAACAAGAATATACTGAATCGGATGCACAGGTTTTTTGCGCGTTATTTCAACAATGAAAAACAAACCGAACGTGAGCCCGATAAAAAGTATTGCATACTTGGTGCATCGCTCTGTTTTGGCGTATTGGTCCGTTGGTTGAAGCAGCGTGATGCCGAAATCAAAATCGAAATCGGCCTCTTTGTTATTGTCTACTATTACAGTGTTGAATGGAAGATTGGCTTTATTGAATTTCCAGTTGGCTGTAAAACCTGAATCAGATACGGCCCGGTCCGACGGTACAACACTTCCTGTAAAAGAAGGACTCGGCCATACGGAAGTAATTTTGAACCGGCTGTTGCCTGCAAGCGGTACAAAGTTGATGTCTTCACTGCCTTTTATCTTCATTCTTGTGCCGAATGAAATGATTGACGAGATGTCTTGCCCCGACAGTTCTACAGGAACAGACAAACCTTTCGTTCCAAAATATTCGGAGGGAACGCCAGGTGCGAGTTCATACTCTTTACCCTTGAAATTGACAACTATCTTTTCTTCTATTCCCCTGAAATCGGAAAGGTTGAAACAAAGCTTTGCCTCCTTCCATCTTATATTCATACTGTCCACACCTTCGGGCAACCTGATGGCAAACCCGCCGATATATTTCAGGTTAGCTTTATACAGCAGTACGCTATAAATTGAGCGTTTGCGAATTTCATGTTCAATGGTGCCATTCACATCGAGCGTTTCCGGGAGGATAAAAAAGTTCTTCTTTACCGTTTCCGTTTTGTTGTCATTAAGCAACGTTACATGGTCGTAAGGAACAGACAGGTAGGGTCCTGATAGCCGCTGTGCCGTGGCCCATTTGCTGCTGACTTCTCCCACAATTTCCTGTTGCCTCATCTTTCGTTCATAAACGAGCGAGTTGACAAAGGCTGTAGGTATCAGCATAATGAGCATGAGAAAACCGATGGCTATGCCTTTAAAAAATACGCGGTTGCGCTGAAAATAGTTTTGTGCCGGTTGAACTGGAACTTCCATATAGTGTTTAGTTTAAAAAAGTGCTTTGTATTTCAAAGTATGTGAATAAAAAAATTTTAGCTGATGGACCTGATCATTTTTTCGAGCGCGTCCAGATGGTTTTTAAAGGCCTTCTCTCCTGCTTTGGTGATCTTATAGGTTGTGTTTGTTTTACGGCCGATGAAACCTTTCTCCACTTTCACGTAACCGTTTTCTTCGAGCGTTTTGAGGTGACTGGCCAGGTTCCCGTCGGTTACTTCGATCAGTTCTTTCAGTTCATTGAAGTTGACGGACGGATTTACCACGAGCGCGCTCATGATGCCGAGCCTCACACGGCTGTCAAAGATTTTGTTTAAATGCTGAATCGGGTTTTTCATCCATTAATTCATTGATCCGTTTTCCTGTCATACTTCCACCACATTGAAATGCCATACACTATGTGAAGGACGCCAAATCCGAAGGCCCAGACGTAAAGGCCACGCGAAATAACGAAAAGACTGATTACACCGGTTGCAATTTCCGCGTATCCGAGGTAGCGCACCTCCCCCATTGTGTATTTGCTGCCGTTTACCAATGCGAGACCATAGAAGACGAGCGCAGACGATACGATTAGTTCATAATATCCGAGGTCGAGCATTTTCCAGATGATGATGCCGCCTGCAACCATCGGGAGCATGGTGTTCCATAATAAGCGGCGGGCCGCTGTGCCCCAGATGGCCACCCCGTCTTTCCTGCTTTTCAGGTAGGTGAACAGGAACGCCACAATCAGTGCTGCGACAAAGACTGCCGAAGCGATAAGGACCAGGTCTGCTACCAGGCATTGGAAGCAGGCGTTCCGGTCGGCGTCGTAGTACTGCTGCATGGTACGGTTCGCTACTATCGCGCCGATTATCGCGCACAGCCCTGCTCCTATACCACTCCACCCGCTGAGGCTGATGAAGCGGCTGCTCCTTTCCATAATCTTGCGGATGTCCCTAATGGCGTCGAGGTTGCTTTGGCCCGTGGTGTCCATATAACGATTACTTTGAAATTCAAAGTAATTTGAAATTAATGAGATTTCAAAGCTTTTTGAAGAGTTTTTTAGCCTGCGGCGATGGGGATGACATCGAACGCACGTTCCCCTACGCGAAAATAATCGTCTTGTTACCCGACACAAAAATCCTGTCCTCCAACACCATCTTCAACGCATCGGCCAGCACCGACTTCTCAATCTCATGACCGGCTTCAATCATATCATTCAAATCATCATCATGGTGCACAGGAATAATCTTCTGTGTAATGATCGGCCCTTCATCAAGGTCATCATTAACAATATGCGCGGTAGCGCCAATAAGTTTCACTCCCCTTTCAAAGGCCCTCTTATAAGGATTCGCTCCCTTAAACGCCGGTAAAAAAGAATGATGAATATTAATGATCCTGTCGCGAAAGGCCGCCACAAATTCTGAAGAAAGTATCCGCATGAACTTCGCCAGCACAATATATTCCGGCTTGTAAACAAGTATCGCTTTCATCAACTCCTTTTCAAAGCCAATCCTGTCGCGGCCCTCATGCGATATAAAATGAAATGGAATATTAAACTTCCCGGCAAATGCACGCAACGTTTCATGATTTCCAATCACAGCTGAAACCTCTGCGTGCAGCTCATTAAAATAATGACGCACCAACAGGTCGCTCAAACAATGATGTTCCTTTGTTACAAGGATAACAACATTCTTTTTCCTCCGCGGGATGATTTCAATCTCCGACTTCGGTGGTAACACCTGCGCGAGTTCACTCTTCAACTTCACCTCATTCAGTTCACCGGAAATTTCGAGTCTTACAAAAAACGTTTCCGTAACCGTTTCAACAAACTCCTTCATCACGATAATGTTGTGCTGGTTGTTATACAGCACACCCGCGATTTTAGCAATCAGCCCTTTCTGGTCACTGCATTTAATACGTATAACGTTGTTTCGCTCCATCGTCATTGAAAGTTAATCTCTTTCAGGTTGATGATGCCCGAATTATCCGGGGTTCCGTCTTTCAGCACAAAAAAGTAAACATCGTGCCTGCCCGAAACCGGCCTATCCAATGTTGCCGAAATCGTACTGTTCTCCGACCAGGATCCTGTACTTCTGAAAGGCGTTTTACTTACAACCGGCCCTGCACGCGAATCCAAACGCACCTCGATAAAACCATCCGAGTTCTTAGCAGAATACAGGTACGAAAATTCCCTGATGTTATCCAGGTCAACATTCCTCAGCAGAATATATGCTTTATGCTTACCGGCAGAAAGGTTGTCGCCAAATCTTGGAAAGCCCGGGTATTCATCTGCATACATCGGGTTCACTTTCGCGTTTCGTATCGTCACAACATCGGTGCCCTTCAACGGCCCAACAACCTTACCACCCTTATCAGTGTATGTCGCAACGATCGTGTATTGTCCCGCCGGTTCGTGATCATAGAATGGAAGATTCAGCTGGCCCATCAATGGAATAGCTTTCTGTGATGATTTTTTATCCGTTAGCGAGTAAATATATTTTACAATACTCTCGGCCTCACGTTTTGTCAGCTGCGGATGCGCGCTCATTACAAATTCTTTTCCCCAGCTGCCACCGCCGCCGCTGATAATTTTATCCGCCAGTTTGCTAACAGAACCCGATTGATTCTTGTACCTGTTTGCAATGGAGATATAACTCGGCCCAACTGCTTTTTTATTGATGAAGTGACACGATTTGCAATCGCTCTTCGCCATGATATTTTTTCCAGGGTAATCTATCTCCACAAAAGCAGGAACCGGCGCGTTCTCATCTTTCGAAGGTTGTGGATTATAAAAGTAATAGGCCTTTATTTTCGACATATCCACTTTGCCGTCCTCTTTGTCGCTTACCGTAATGGAATATTTAAAAGGCTTGTTCTTCCACGCAAACGATTTGTTGCCACTGCTCGTAATACTCACATCGGGCCTGCTGTTTCCGACTTTTACCGAAAGTGTATCAGTTGCAGCAAGACCTTCCTGATCCGAAACTTGCAGCAAAACAGTATAGATGCCGGGCTCACTATATGTATGCCGTGCATCGCGGGTTGTAACCACCGGTTCATCATCACCGAACGACCATTCAAACGAAACAGTGTCATCATCGTCGAGGTCGCGGCTGCCCCTGCTACTCACCCTCACGCTGAGTGGCGCCTGTCCTGCTATTTCTCTTACTACAGGCAGTTTGCTGGCCTCACTAGTAAGAAAACGTGTTCTTTGCAATGAATCTATCATTGCCGAATCAACAATATTCGCTTTGGCCACAGGTGCGCGGTTACCACTGTTGTATTCAATTTTCACCAGCCGCGCATCGGGATTCGTGGCGCCATACACCGATCCGTATTCAAGCATGTAGAGCAACCCGTCTTTTCCGAAAGCCATATCAATCGGTCTGCGAAAATCGCCGGTAAGCGGCATGAAGGGTTCCGTTCTTTTGAAGTTCTCATCTTTATCAAACTGCACATTAAACACCCAGTTCCGCATCCAGTCGGCAATGAAAAGTGTACCGTCGTAGTATTCGGGGAATTTATTTACTGAAGTTAAATTTTTATCAAACTGGTAAAAATCTCCTCCGATTGCACAGCGGCCCCCCGAGCCCAGTTCAGGAAACTGTTCCGACGCTACATACGGATAAGCAATAAACGGGGGCGTTGCAGGAGGCAGGTTTCTCAAACCCGTATTATTTGGAGAATTATTTACAGGCGCTTTCGGATCGTACAGCGGCCCTGCTGTGCGCGTTGCAAAATCCCATTCGGAATACGGCCTGTTAAAACCAACAAAGTAGGGCCAGCCATAATTTCCTGGTTTTTTCGCCTGGTTAAATTCATCATAGCCCTTCGGGCCACGCGTGGAATCCTCGCCCGCATCGGGACCAATCTCACCCCAATACACAACCGAAGTAACAGGATTAACAGCAATGCGATACGGATTTCTTGTACCCATCACATAAATTTCCGGCCGGGTTTTCTCCATTCCTTTCGGAAATAAATTTCCTTCAGGAATTGTGTACGTACCGTCAGGCTCAGGATGTATCCGCAGAATTTTCCCTTTCAGATCATTCGTATTAGCCGCGCTGCGCTGCGCATCCATGCTGTAATATTCTTTTCCGGGACGCTCATCAATCGGCGCATAGCCGTTAGAAGGAAACGGCGTAGTGCCATCGCCGGTTGAGAGAAATAAATTTCCGTGCTTATCCCACGCGAGTGAACCCCCGTGGTGAGAGCCGCTGTTTTTTTGCACAGGCACCGTAAGCAATATTTTTTCTGATTTTAAATCCGGCGCATTGTCCTCGTTAAGCGTAAAGCGCGACAAATTGAAATGAAGATTTTCTTCCGTTAAACCACCCGGCGCATAATATAAATATATCCACCTGTTGGTCATGAATTGTGGATCCAGGGTAATTCCAATCAACCCTGTTCCTCCTTCAAATGTTATCGGGAACTTATAGAGCAACCTTCTTTTCTCCGTTTTCGGATCGAACATGAAAAAGCGGCCGCGCAGCTCCGTGAAAAATATGCGCCCATCCGGCGCCACGGCCAGTTCCATGGGATTGTCGAGCTGGTCTGTAAGAACTGTTTTTACAAAACGGTTCTGGTCGGGCGTAACGCGCGAGTACGATTTTGTTGTATCTCTTTTATCATTTCCAATTGCATATTTGATACCACCGGTGAGATGTTCAATAAACTGTTGTTCTGAATAAGTTTCATCAGTATGACCGAGACCTGTATAAAAAGCCCTGCCGCCGTCGTATTCATGATACCAGCTTATCGGGTGATCGGCGCCGTTAGTTCCGCCGTCGTAGGTGCCTTCATCGAGTTTCATGATCACCTTAATGCCTGAATAAATGGATTTATAGTTATACCACTCATCGGTGCGCTCCCACGAGTCGGGCAACATTGATGATGCCGGATGATTCTTATCGGTGACCATGACGGTGGCGCGTCGCACATTCGGATTGTTCGGATGACTTTCAAAGTAGGCGCCCACCAGGTTGCCATACCACGGCCAGTCGTATTCCGTATCCGCAGCGGAATGTACGCCGACGTACCCGCCACCCGACTGAATATATCTTTCAAACGCAGCCTGTTGTTCGGCATTCAGCACATTACCTGTTGTGCTCATGAAAATAACCGCGTCGTATTTCTGCAGATTTTTATCATTAAAATCGTCTGCGTTAACCGTTGTGTCAACTGCGTAGTTGTTGTCATTTGCTATTTTCAGAACGGCTTTAATACCAAAAGGAATTGAAGTATGGTGCCAGCCTTTCGTTTTTGAAAAAACCAGCAGCCTGTGAGACGGGAGTATAATACGCTGCGTTTTTGCTTTTGAATAGTCCAGCGCTACGTTATTACCGATTGCGTATTCCAAGCCTGCCTTCAGATGTTTGAAAAATTTCGGATCGGAATAACTTTCTGCGGTATGACCGAGACCTGTGTAAAACGAACGGCCGCCGTCGAACTCATGATACCATGCTATGGGATGATATTCACCGTCGGTGCCGCCTTTATAACTTTTTTCGTCAAGGGTTAGCAGGACATTGAGATCGGGTAACCTGTTTTTATAGTTGTACCATTCATCTAAGCGTTTCCATTTCTTAGGAAGATGTTTTGTTGACGGATGTTTCCTGTTCGCTAGCCTGACCACGCCCTCCTGCGGTTCAGGATGGCCATTGAACACTGCTCCCAATAATTTTCCGTACCACGTCCAGCCGTATTCTGTGGCGGCAGCGCCATGGATACCCATGTACCCGCCACCTGCCTGTATGAAACGTTCAAAGTCTGCTTTTTGCGAAGTATCGAGCAGGTTATTGCCCGAAGTGCTTAGAAACACCACAGCGGCGTAATTTTTCAACAATTCCTCGGTGAAATATTTTGGATCGGAAGTTGTATCTACATGGATGTTCAGTTCTTTTCCGATATTCTGCAGGGCTGCCTGTCCGGCAGGAATTGATTGATGATAGTACCGGTTGACGCCACTGTACACAAGTACTTTCTTTGCGGGTTGCTGGGCTACGGAAATGAAAAATGAAAATGTAAGAACTGCAAATGGCAGAAATCGGGTCATCCGTTAAATGTTTGATTGAAAAAATGGAGGGTGCATTTTACGAATTTTTGTAAATTCATTAGCTATGTGGGAAGAAAAAGACAACAAACTATATAAAAAGTTTCAGTTTAAAGATTTTACTGAAGCATTCGCATTTATGACCCGCGTTGCGTTCGAGGCAGAAAAAATGAACCATCATCCCGAGTGGAAGAATGTGTGGAACACCGTAGAGGTGTGGCTTTCGACACACGATGCGGGTGATGTGGTAACCGAAAGAGATAAAAAACTGGCTTCCAAAATAGATCAGATAAAACCCTGACAAATAAGATTATTTATAGCCCTTCGCTACCTGCCTCGACGTTCCTAACCCATCAATCCCTAACTCAATCACATCACCTTCTTTAATAAATACCGGGTCGGGTTTCATTCCAAGTCCCACTCCATGCGGCGTTCCGGTAGAAATAACGTCACCGGGTAACAGCGTCATAAACTGGCTGATGTAATGTACAAGAAACGGAATATTAAAGATTAGGTTCGATGTAGATCCATCCTGCATCATCTTGCCATTAACGGTTAGCCACAGCCGAAGATTGCCTGTATCGGGTATGTCGCTCGTGAGTGCGATAAACGGGCCGAGCGGGGCAAAGGTGTCGCAGCTTTTGCCTTTCACCCATTGACCTCCCCTCTCAAGCTGAAACGCCCTTTCGCTGTAATCGTTATGCAGGCAGTAACCTGCAATATGAGAAATGGCCTCGTCTTCTTCCACATAAGATGCTTTTTTACCGATCACCACAGCCAGTTCCACTTCCCAATCGGTTTTCTTACTGTTCTTCGGAATAATAATATCATCATTCGGTCCGCAGATCGCCGTGGTTGACTTGAAAAAGATAATAGGCTCAGCGGGAGGCGTTGCGCCTGTTTCCTTCGCATGGTCTGCATAATTAAGCCCGATGCAAATTAATTTCGAAGGTCTGCTCAACGGCGGGCCCAATCTTACATCATCACCAACAGGTGTTAATTTGTCATGATTTTTGTTGACGTACTCCTTCAGCTTCGATATACCATCCGACCCGAAAAATTCTTCATCATAGTCTTTCACCACTTTCGATACGTCATACCTTTTCTCATTAATAATCACTCCAGGTTTTTCTTTTCCTGTTTGTCCGAACCTGATCAATTTCATAATGCTGTTCTTTTTTTATTTAGTTGCTAAACGCGAATTTATCCTGGCGTATCCAATTAACCTGTCGGCCCTGCCTGCAAGTTCCCGGAAATATACGAGTATCATATATTCGTTTTCCGATTCCCAAAGGTCGCCCTCGGTATTTTCAAAACCTGCTTTTCTTTTCGGGTCATTTTTTCCTACCGTCACATACATATAATCGTAGTAACCCTGCTTTAAAAATAAGCTGGTTTCATATACTCCCTTGTCTGCATTGTACTCCATCTTCGCCTGGTCGCGCAGATCGTAGTCGGTAAGCTGCCCGAACAAATACACATCCTTGTCGGGGAAAGGCGTATTGCCTGTAGGAACAAAGGTAAAATGAACGGTAGCATAGTCCGACTGCCATAGCGGATTTATGCTTTCGGTGGGCTCAAGAAAATACCTGCCGTTGTTATCGCGGTAAAAATTAAACCGTTGGCTCTGACGCTCCACGTCCGGTCGCACAAAAATTTCAGTGCTCTTGTTTGTATAACGTGCATCGGCAACCCGGTCGCTTTGCAACCTGAAACTACGCAGGTCGAGCCAGCGCCATTCTTTCCCTGCCGGAAACACCGCTTCGTTTTCTGTGTTGTATTCCAGTGTTCGTCTCGAAAAAAAAGTGGGACGCATACCGGTGATCGCGTTATCCCAGCGCATATTCTGCATCAGCGTCACTTTCACCTGCTGCTGCGCGTTCACAACATCCAGGCCTTCGTTGAGGCCAACCTTGAATTGTATTTTTTGGTGCGACCGGAAATATTGCCCGTTAAACGGCTGCTGTACCTGCGCGGATATTGCCGACAGCTCCTGCACTACAAGCATTCTTCGTGTAAAGATCAGCTGCGAGGTGTCGCTGTTCAAAAAAACTTTCAGAATATAATTTCCCGAACGCGATGGAACACAATTCCTGTCGGGCAACACCGCCTGGTAGTGTGTGTACCTTGTAAACGCTATCGATGAAATACGGTAAGTACTCAAACGCACCTGTGAAAATCCTTTGATAAAATCAAAATGACTTAACACTGCGGGCGTCCAGTCGGCATTGCACAGCTGAAAAGTATATGAATAGTTTTTTACGTTCGCATCGAGGTCGTCGAAGTGGAGTTCGAGCTGATCGGAGGAACCGAGGCGGATGATGGGATAACCGAGCTGGTTGCCGTAGGTAAATAGTTGTACCGATTTGATATTTGGCGCATACACCTGCTCGGGTATCTGCGAAAATCCATGTATTCCTGTAATGAGTAATATTAAAAGATAGAGGCTCCTTCGGCACATAACATCAATAATAACATAAAACCGTCTATTTTTGAGCCTAAATCTTTTTGCGGATTGAACATTTCCGGGTTTATAGCGAAACGGATCGCATTTAACGAGCAAAAATCCTTTTCGCGATTTGTGATCAGGCTTTCGGTGTCGGCGACAATAATAAGTGTGATGGTAATGATTGTGACCCTGGCCTTTACCGGCGGGTTTCAGAAGACCATCAGCGACAAGGTATTCAGTTTCTGGGGACATATCCGCATCCATAACTTCGAAGCGGTCAGGGTGTCTATCGCCGAAGAAACACCGATCGTGCGAAACGACTCGATTACCAGCCTTCCCAAAGCTTTTCCTGAGATAAAGTCCATCCAGGCTTACGCTACCAAAAACGCCATCCTGAAAACTTCCGAAAGTCTCGAAGGCGTTCTGTTCAAAGGTGTAGAAAACGACTACGATTTCAGGAACATCGATAAGTTCCTGGTGAAGGGCAGGTGGATAAATTTTCCCGACAGCGGTTACAGTAACGAAATCAATCTTTCTGAATCTATCGCCAAACAACTGAAGCTCGACGTAAACGATCAGTTGCTCATTTATTTTATCCAATCAGGCGGCGCTTCTCCCAGGCCACGGCGGCTAACCATAGCAGGAATTTTTAAAACCGGTATTGAAGAATATGATAAGCTGATCGCTATAGGCGATCTGAAGCTGATACAGCGCCTGAACGGATGGGCCGGGGATGAAGTAGGCGGGTATGAAGTTTTTTTGAAAGATTACCACGACATGGATCGCCTTAGTGAAGAGATCATGTACAAGATCCCGATTGAATACAAAAGCAGCACCATCGAACAGATTTTTCCGAACATATTCGACTGGCTGAACCTGCAAAACCAAACGATCGTGATCGTGCTCATCATAATGGTGGTGATCGCAACGCTGAACCTTATTACATGCCTGTTAATCCTCGTGCTCGACCGCACAAGAATGATCGGTGTGTTGAAGGCCATAGGAGCAAAAAACTGGTTGGTGCAGAAGGTTTTCCTGTATCATGGCGCAATTATCAGCGTCGCGGGATTGATTGGTGGTAATATTCTCGGCCTTCTTGTATGCTGGCTGCAGGCGAAATATGGCTTCATCAAGCTCCAGGAAGAGGCCTACTATATTTCTACAGCAGCGGTTCATCTTGTATGGTGGCAGGTATTGCTGGTAAACGTGCTTACATTCATCATCTGTTTCCTTGTTTTGATGATACCTACCCTGATCGTAAAAAGAATTCAACCGGTAAAAGCCATACAATTCAGGTAGCATGACGTTGCTTATCATATTTATCTGCATCATTTTTCTTATCCTGCTTATTACCTGGGGTAAGGTAAACGCGTTTATCGCTTTTCTCGTCGTTTCGCTCGCAGCGGGCCTTGCGTTGGGAATTCCATTAAATGAAGTGAGCCTGTCGGTTCAAAAAGGTATCGGTGACACGCTGGGTTCGCTGGTAATCATCATATGCCTTGGCGCGATGCTCGGAAAACTCGTGGCCGAAATCGGCGCGGCCGAAAAAATAACTTCCGTACTCGCCAATGTGTTTGGAAAAAAATACATCAACTGGGCCCTGATGGTAACGGGCTTCGTGGTGGGTATTCCTTTGTTTTATAACGTGGGTTTTGTATTGCTGGTGCCACTTATTTTTTCTGTTGTGTACCAATATAAGCTGCCTGCCGTATATATCGGCCTGCCTATGCTCGCTGCATTGTCGGTTACGCATGGATTTCTTCCGCCGCATCCTTCTCCCGCGGCGTTAATACAGCAGTTTGATGCGAATATGGGTATCACTTTACTGTATGGACTTGTTATTGCGATTCCTACAATAGTGGTGGCCGGACCTTTGTTCGCCACGACACTAAAAAATATTCAGGCCAGGCCGCTGGAAACATTCAAACCAAAAGATGTTGAAAACAGTAAGCTGCCCGGCGCCGCGAACAGTTTCCTCACTTCATTATTCCCGGTGTTGCTGCTTGTGCTCACCACAATACTTTCATTTACGGTAAGCGCCGATAGTCCCGCTTATAAGTATATCCTCTTTTTTGGCGATCCTGTTATTGTAATGCTTATTTCATTGATCGGTGCAACGTATACGCTGGGAATTTTCACCGGCAAATCAATGAAAACAGTGATGAAGATCTATGCGGATTCTGTTGCGGACATCGCCGTGATCCTGCTCATTATTTCCGGCGCGGGCGCGCTCAAACAGGTATTTGCCGACAGCGGTGTGAGCTCACAAATCGGGCATATGCTAATGGATTTAAATATTCCTCCATTGCTGTTAGGATGGCTCATTGCAGCGGTGATACGTGTTTGCCTCGGCTCCGCTACAATCGCGGGATTGACGACCGCAGGAATCATCGCCCCGCTGATGGTGCAATCGAATGTTAATCCAAACCTGATGGTGCTTTCCATAGGCGCCGGGAGCTTATTGTTTTCTCATGTAAACGATTCGGGCTTCTGGCTGTTTAAAGAATATTTTAACCTGAGTATAAAAGACACTATTCGCTCGTGGTCGCTGATGGAAACGATAGTCGGAGTGATGGGATTAATTGGTGTGATGATCCTGAATGCGGTTATTTCTTAATCACGATGTGTACATGAGGCTGCAGCCGCGTACGTCGCTGCTGTCCATTCTCCCTAAAACTTCAAATGTTCCGTTGTTATGTAACTTGCCTATATCATCTGTGGCGATGAATGAGCAGGAATGAATATTGGCGAGATCGATTACATTGATAAGTCCTGATCTCTCCCTTCTCCCTTCTCCCCTCTCCTTTACAGTAAGCGGATCATCTTCATCCCGCAGAATAATTTTCATCCAGGGCGGGCATTTAAACAAGCCCTCACCAAAAGAATAACCCTGCGACAATAGTTCGGTCATTCCGTATTCCGAGTGAATTGCGTTTAGGCTCCAGGCCGCTTTGAGATTTTTATGCATCTCTTCTCTTGTTATCTCTTTCCTCCGCCCCTTCATTCCCCCTGTTTCCATTACAGTGGTGTGATGAAGTGGAAACTGAAATTTTTCTGCAAGATCCAGCAATGCGAATGTTACACCGATGAGCAATGTTTTCTGCGATGCACGTTGATTTGCCTTTAACAGATCCGCGAGTTTTTCAAGATCATCGAGGTAAAATCCGCTGTCGGCATGACCGCTTTGGCCGATAAGTTCATTCACCATCATTACGAGTGACGAGTTTTTTCGTTCGAGATACGAAGGGAGCAAGCCGATAATACACCAGTTTTTAGCTAAGCCATAAAAAAGTTCGAAGCAGCGGCTAAAGCTTTTACGATACAGGCCGGCCGACTTCACGATGTGCCTGCTATTACCCGTTTGAGTGGTGCCACTGCTTTCAAAGATCACGTCGGGCGTAAAAGTTCCGGTAACCACTTCGTGGTTTTTAAAAAAGCTTACGGGTAAAAATGGAATCGATGCAACATTGTTTACTGTTCGCGGATCAATACGAAGTGCGTCGGTGAATGCGCGATATACACCGTTATGTGAATATTGAAGATTGAAAATTTCGAGCGCAAGTTGCTGGAAATCCTGCTCCTGTACATCAAAAATTTTATCTTCTAATTCACAAATCATATTCAGTAATTCAGCGGCAAGCCTTTAAATTTGTATTTATAACTTTTTGTATGTTAAAAAGATATCTGCCCTACCTCGCTTTTGCGGTTGTTGTTGTAGCGTGTGACAAAAATAAGCTTGAAACCAGACCATCATTAAAAATAAAAAATGTTAATACCTCGGAAGTTTTTCCGGGTCAGCAACTGATAGTTACACTGGAATACAAAGACAAGGAAGGTGATCTCGGCAACGGCTTTGTTACTTACGTACGCAACAGGTTAAACGGCACACCCCTCGACCCGCTTTTGGATAAAACCGACACCGTGGAAAGGCCACTCCCCGATTTTCCAAAAACAACTACTGGCGACATCGAGGTGAAAATAGATTACGCATTTATGGATGAAGATCCGGGAACGCCTGAAATTCCTGCTACGCCCACAACACCTGCTATTCCCGCTGTGCCGGTAAACGATACAATGATTTTCAAATTCTACGTGAAAGATGCTGAGGGCAATGTAAGTGATACCTTAAGTACAGGCACAATAGTTGAACGAGCGAAGTAATTTTCAAAAGCACATATAAAATTTCCTGATGGCAAAAACTGTAAAGTCCAGATCTGTTTTAACGAACAACTCTCTCCAATTTTTAAGAAACTACATCAACAACCCTTCACCGGTAGGCTTCGAAAGCAGCGGCCAGAAACTCTGGCTGAATTACGTAAAACCTTTTGTGAACACAACAATGGTTGATCCTTATGGCACCGCTGTTGGTATTATAAATCCCAATGCGCCTTTCAAGGTGGTGATAGAGGCACATGCCGACGAAATCAGCTGGTTTGTCAACTATATTACTCCCGAAGGTGTCATCTACCTGAAGCGAAACGGCGGTGTGGACCACCAGATCGCGCCGGGGCAACGCGTTTTCATTCACGGGAAAAAAGGTCCGGTAAAGGCTGTATTCGGGTGGCCCGCAATACATACAAGAATAAACAGTCCTGAAACAAAAGAGCCGCAGCCTAAAGTAGATAATTTATTCCTCGATAGTGGCGCGAGAAGTAAAAAAGATGTAGAGGACCTCGGCATAAGGATCGGTTCCGTTGTTACCTACCAGGACGGCTTCGATGAACTCGCAAACGGACATTACATTGGCCGCGCATTTGATAACCGCGTTGGCGGATTCATGATCGCGGAAGTAGCAAGACTGCTCAAAGAAAATAAAAAAACACTCCCTTATGGATTATATGTGGTAAACGCGGTGCAGGAAGAAATCGGGTTGCGCGGCGCGGAAATGATAGCACGACGCATCAGGCCGAACGTGGCCATCATCACCGACGTAACGCACGATACGCACACGCCGATGGTAAACAAAATAATTGAAGGCGATGTATTGTGCGGAAGAGGTCCGAGCCTCGCGTTTGGTCCTGCTGTGCACAACAAACTGCTCGACTTTGTGGTTGACGTGGCCAACAAAAAAAGAATTCCCGTTCAGATGCGGACCGTTTCAAGAAGTACAGGTACCGATACCGATTCATTCGCATATGCTAATGACGGATGTCCTTCGGTACTAATTTCGATACCGCTGCGTTATATGCATACAACAGTGGAAATGCTACATAGAGACGATATTGAACAAACTATACGGCTGATGTATGAAACGGTGCTCGCGCTGACGCCGAAAACAAATTTCAGTTACCTGTGATTGTAAACACCATACTACTGTATGTTGATCCCGGCAGTGGCAGTTACCTGGTACAGGTAATTATTGCAGCGATTCTTGGCGCGCTGTTTTATTTCAAGTCCATGTGGTGGCGAATAAAAGCGTTCTTTACAAGAAAGAGGAAGGACGCACATCCGAAGAATGACAATCTAAATGCCTGATCCAATAATTCATCCCGCTTCATTCAGGGATCCTTCAGGGTTCGTGTTTCAATGGAACGGAAAAATTTACCGCCAGGTAAATAAGATCTATGCAGAAGATTACGATCTGCTGATGAATTCCGGGCTGTACAAACATCTCACAGAAAAAAAATTACTGATCGAACATTCGGAAACTGATGAAATAATTGCAGATCCTACCAACCGGTATAAAACATTACTACCACTACAACTGCATCACATCTCCTATCCGTATGAATGGTGCTTCGATCAGTTGAAAGACGCGGCGCTGCTCACGATTTCGATATTGAAAGAGGCCGTTGATCACGGCATGATCATAAAAGACGCCACTCCTTACAATATTCAATTTTATAAATGCGTACCGGTTTTTATAGACACGCTTTCATTTGAAAAATACGACGCAGATAATGCATGGGTAGCCTACCGGCAATTCTGCAACATGTTCCTGTTTCCACTCTACCTGGAGCATTATCTCAGAACAGATATTCAAAAAACACTCGTGGTGTATCCCGACGGCATACCTGTCGACATCACCTCTAAACTGTTGCCATTAAGGAGCAGGACGAGTCTCGGCGTGTGGCTGCATGTTTATTTACAGAATACTGTTTCAAGAAGCACCGACGGCAGGAAAGACGGAGGAAAATTCAACAGGAGAAAGCTGATGAACCTGGTTGACCACCTTGAAAGAACCATAGCTAACATCAAAAGCAGATACAGGCTTTCAGAATGGAACAATTATTACGGCGAAACGATCAGCAGCAAAGAATACCTTGGCGAGAAAGAGAAAATATTCCGGGAAATGATGACCGCTGCCGGTAGTGGTGGCCCCGCGCTCGATTTGGGAGCAAATGACGGATACTTTTCAAAAATACTGGCAGCGAACGGTTACGACGTAGTAGCAATTGACAACGACAGCCAGTCGATCCAAAAATTATACAACGAAACAAAGGCGACGCAATCCTGCAACATTACTCCACTGGTGATAGATATTGCCAATCCGTCGCCCGCAACAGGCTTTAATAACCGGGAAAGGCCAGGATTTCATGAAAGGTTCGGGCCGAACCTCGTTATCGCGTTGGCCCTTGTTCATCATCTCGTAATTGGCAGAAATGTTTCCCTGCGTGTTCTTGCGTCGTGGTTTGGCGATATTTCTGAGAAGCTGATTATCGAGTTTGTACCGAAGCAGGATGAAAAAGTTCAGCTTATGCTCGCCAGCCGCAAAGACGTGTTCGACGATTATACCGCAGAACATTTTGAGGAGCACTTCCTGCGGTATTTTACTATTAAGAGGCGCGAACCCATACCCGGCAGCCAGAGGGTGATATACCTCATGGAAAAGAGGTAATATTTAATACTTTTGCGCTAAACCAACTGAGTATGAACGAAGGCCTTAGGAACGACTGGACGATTGAAGAGATAAACGACATCTACAATTTACCGCTTCTCGAACTGGTTCACCGTGCCGCTACTATTCACAGGCAATACAACGATACGGGTGAGGTACAGGTTTGTACGCTGTTGTCCATCAAAACGGGCGGCTGTTCGGAAGATTGCGCCTATTGCCCGCAGGCGGCACGCTATAACACCGGCGTGAATGTACAGGCCCTGATGAAGAAGGAAGAGGTACTCGAATACGCCCGTAAGGCAAAAGATGCGGGTTCCACAAGGTTTTGCATGGGCGCGGCCTGGAGAGAAGTGCGCGATAACCGCGACTTCGACCGGGTTCTCGATATGGTAAAAGGCGTTAATGAAATGGGTATGGAGGTATGCTGCACACTCGGTATGCTCACCGAGAGCCAGGCCGAACGGCTGGCAGAAGCGGGACTATACGCTTATAACCATAACCTCGATACATCGTCCGAATATTATGGGGAGATCATTACTACCAGGACATACGACGACAGGCTGAAGACCCTCGATAATGTAAGAAAGGCGGGCGTAACGGTGTGCTGTGGCGGGATAATAGGGCTCGGTGAAAAGCACGACGACCGTATCAGGATGCTTCATACCCTCGCCACGCTTCCCGAACACCCGGAAAGCGTTCCTATCAATGCGCTCGTTGCCATAGAGGGCACTCCGCTGGCCGATCAACCACGCGTAGATGTTTGGGATATGGTTCGCATGATTGCCACCGCGCGAATCCTGATGCCGGCCACCATGGTAAGGCTAAGTGCGGGCCGCGCGCAGATGAGCGTAGCCGAACAGGCATTCTGCTTTATGGCAGGCGCCAATTCAATATTTGCAGGCGAAAAACTGCTCACAACACCTAATCCTTCCTTCGACGACGATATGAAAATGTTCGATCTTCTTGGGCTTACCGCAAGAAAAGCGTTTAAAGAAGAAATGATAAATATCTAATTGTTTTTTTGATGTTCCCATCTGTAAATCCGGATAGCACCACGGCCTGGCGTGCGTTAAGTGATCACTACAATGAAGCGCGGACCTGGCGTATAAAAGACCTTTTCAAAAACGATCCGGACCGGTTCAAAAAGTTTTCAATAAGAAATGGCGATATACTGGTTGACTACAGTAAAAACATCGTCACCGAAAAAACACTTGAATTATTAATCGACCTCGCGAACGAATGCAAGTTGAAAGAAGCAATCGAGGCGATGTTCACCGGCGAACGGATCAACCGTTCAGAAAACCGGTCCGTACTGCATACCGCACTTAGAAATTTTTCCGGCGAGCCGCTTGTAGTGGAGGGCTCCGACATAATGAAAGATATTCACCGGGTACAGGGCCAGATGAAAACATTCTGCGATCGTGTGCATTCAGGTGAGCACAAAGGTTGCACCGGCAAAAAAATCAAATACATCGTAAACATCGGCATTGGTGGAAGCGATCTTGGTCCGTACATGGTAACCGAGGCGCTTAAACCTTATTTTGTGAAAGGTATTGAATCGTATTTCATTTCGAATATCGATGGTACGCATATCACGGAAGTGTTGAAAAAGGTAAAAGCGGAAGAAACCATTTTCCTGATCGCTTCAAAAACGTTCACAACGCAGGAAACAATGACCAACGCTCAAACCGCACGCGAGTGGTTTTTACGATATGCCGGCGAAGACGATATCTCCACACACTTCGTAGCCTTATCGACAAACGAAAAGGACGTTGTAAAATTCGGTATAGCCAGGGAGAACATGTTTGTGTTCTGGGATTGGGTTGGCGGAAGATATTCTATCTGGAGCGCGATCGGTTTGTCTATCGCCCTGTCAATAGGTTACGATAATTACGAACAACTATTACGTGGAGCCTTTGAAACCGACAATCACTTCAGGCAAACGGATTTCAAACAAAATATTCCGGTGCTGCTTGCGGTTATCGGCCTTTGGTATACCGATTTTTTCGGTTCACAAACGGAAGCCATTTTACCCTACGATCAGTACATGCACAGGTTTGCGGCTTACTTCCAGCAGGGTAATATGGAAAGCAACGGCAAGTCTATTAACCGCAATGGTGAGAAGGTTACTTACCCTACAGGACCGGTTATATGGGGCGAACCCGGCACCAATGGCCAGCACGCTTTTTACCAGCTTTTGCACCAGGGAACCGTTATGGTGCCATGCGATTTTATCGCGCCGGCCATCTCCCATAACCCTATTGGCGACCATCATCAGAAATTACTCTCTAATTTCTTTGCCCAAACCGAAGCGCTGATGAATGGAAAATCACTTGAAGAACTGAAACAGGAATCAGGCAGTGATCCGAACGTGATGACATTCAGGCAATTCAGCGGTAACAGACCCACCAACTCAATTCTCATAAAAAAAATCACTCCTTACAATCTTGGCCGGTTAATTGCCATGTACGAGCATAAAATATTCGTTCAGGGCGTTATCTGGAACATTTATAGCTTCGACCAGTGGGGTGTTGAACTTGGAAAACAACTTGCCAATAAAGTTTTGGCCGAGCTTGCTGACGATAAAACCGTCGTTGGGCACGATAGTTCAACCAATGGGCTGATAAATGCGTATAAGAATATGATAGCGAACAATTAAACTTGAATGTAATCGTTAAAATCATAGATTCAGGGAAAATTTCAACTTCATACAACCTATGAGAAGTTATACCGGCCTCGCTGGATTTATTTTAGCTTGTCTCACCATTTATTGCAACATTGCGCGCGCACAGGGACTTTATCCTATCAGCACCGACCAAAAAATCGTCAAATCTTCTCTTATTATCGAGGGAAAGGTGATCAGCAAAAAGTCGGCATGGAACGCAAAGCATACCATGATCTATACGACCAACGAGGTTGAGGTGTATAAAGTTTTCAAAGGTTCCGTTCAGAAAAATACTGTTGAAATTATCACCGTCGGTGGCGCCGTGGATGGGTATGCTATCCAGGCCAGCCACATGCTTGAGCTCAGCAAGAATGATATAGGCGTGTTCTTTTGCAGACCGCACACTGCGAAATCTGCTCCTCCCGCGTTCAACACTGCACTCGAAGTGTATAGTAGTTCGCAGGGCTTTCTTAAATATAACCTGTCAACAAAAACAGCAACCGCTCCTTTTATTGAATACACCGACATAGAAGGACTTCTTTACAAAGACCTCAGGGCGAAACTGGGAAGGAGTCCCGAAATAAAAAATACAAAGTTTAGCATCGAAAGAGCTAAATCGAAATTTCAATCGGACAATTCAACACTCGCGCCGCTAATCAGTAATTTTTCTCCGTCAACTGTAACAGCAGGAGCATTACAGGATCCGGATAATAACGTGTTAACGATTAACGGGAGCGGTTTTGGCTCAGGCGCAGGTGATGCCGCGGTTCTTTTTCAACATGCCGATTTAGGCGCAGGTAATAAATACCCGGTTGAATTCTCGAGCCCATTTATTATTTCATGGTCATCGACCCAGATACGTGTACGCGTGCCTACACAAGCAGGTACGGGACCGATTACTGTTGTTGACAACGCCGGTAATACTGTAAACTCTTCGACTTCGCTTAATGTTTTATATAGCGTACTGACCGCAGACTTCGGTGGTGCGATCGGTATTAAACAGTTTAATCTCGGCAACATGAATGGAAGCGGAGGTTACTCTGTAAAATTCAGTACGTCGACAGCGAATAGCGGATTGAATATAAATTCGAGCCCTGCAAAGGCAACATTCCTCCGTGCGATGAATACATGGAAAGAAAGTATTGGCCTGAACTTTATTGAAGGAGGAACAACCTCCCAGCAATCAGTAAATCCCGACGATGGTGAAAATATTGTTGAGTATGATAACGACGGAACCGGTCTCGGCCCCCTCTCCGATGGCGTGCTTGCTACGTGCTATTCCGGTGTTACTATTTGTACCAACGATCCTGCTAACGCTGCGCGTAAAACAGGTTTTGATATCGTGATCCGCAACACGGGTTATTCTTCCGGTTCTACGCCGTTTACATTGGGCCCATGCCCTCCTCTTTCAGAAAACTCGAACGTGGTTGACCTGGAAACTGTATTGCTGCATGAACTCGGGCATGCGCTTAACCTTGGACACATCGTGGACCCGCTGGTGGGCGCGGGCGCAGGAACGGCATCTCCCGGAAAGGTGATGCACTTTTCGATCGCTTATAATCAACGAAGGATAAGCCTCGATTATGCCGCGAAAACAGGTGGCCTTTACCAGGTAACGCCCCATGGCTATAATTTTGGGAACTGCGTTGTTGGCGACCCCGCAATGGCGCCGATTGAACCGGTTGTTGAAGCGAAAGATGATTGTCCCGCTACATTTCCGATAAGTACTATTCCCACCGCAACCGTCGTAAACTTCGACCTCGCACATGCTACGAGCAACAAGTTTTCGGACCCTGCATTCAATCAGTGGAAAACAGATGGTACAGGATCAAACGTTACCAACACTGCTTTTTACGCTTTTAAAACAAATCAAACCGGTGGCAACCTCACACTCGAAGTGATGAATTACATCACTACGCCGGCAGCTATCGCCGATTGCCCTTTAGGCTCTACGGGTGTACCTCCAAAAGGCGTAAAAATTTCGCTTTATAAAGTGAATTCCTGTCCTACCGGTGGATCCTTCCCTACTCCGATCAACTACCAGTTATTCAATAGCGATGGCGAACTGCCGGTAATAAACGGCCTCGCCGCCAGCAGCACTTACCTCGTAGCTGTCGACGGAATTCAGAATACAAAAGCCATTTTCGATCTTAAGTTTACGGGAACCGCTTTGCCGGTACAGTCTACTGAATTAACCGGCCTGGTGGTGGGTGCGTATAATGAACTGAGATGGGTAACCGATCCTACATTCGACGTGTTCAGCATGGTGCTTGAAAGAAGTGAAGATGGTGTATCGTTCCAAGAAATAAAAGAGATATTGGACCAGCAGCAACAGCAGATGGGTCAATACTCCGATCTCAATCCTTTGCCCGGTCTTAACTACTACCGTTTAAGGGTAGAAAATTCATCAGGCCTGATTCAATATTCGGATGTCGTTACGCTGAACAGGTCGGAGAACGAATTCGTGATGAAGATTTCCCCGAATCCTGCAATAAGTGTAATCAACATTGAAATATTAAATAACGACTTCGGTCCATACGGCGCCACTATCTACAATGCGCTTGGTCAGCAGGTGCTGGTAAGGAAATTCAATGTAAGCACACGCAGGCATGTGGAAACGCTCAGGGTTCGTAACCTTTTGAGAGGAATGTACTTCGTGGTAGTATTTGGAAAGAACGGAGAGAAAGTAAAATCAGCTACAGTGAAGCTGAAATAATTCCGGCCGCATTACCATTTATCAACTTCTTCGCTGGCAGAAGTATTAGGAGCAGAAACAGGAACCACTGGGGTTGATCCAACTGGAGTTGCTATTGCCACTTCAGGAACTGAATTCTCTTCATGTTCAGTGTCATGCTCGGCAACCTGGTCGTGGTTGTAGGCGTCGAAATCGAAATCCGGCATCAGGTCAGTCTTAACATAGTCAACTGCTTCTGTAAGCGCTTTCAAAAATTTGTTGAAATCTTCTTTGTACAGGAAGATTTTGTGCCTGTCGTAACCGTCTTCATTAAATTTTTTGCGGGATTCGGTAATGGTGATGTAGTAATCGTTACCGCGGGTTGCTCTTACATCGAAAAAGTATGTTCTTCTTTTACCGGCTCTTATGCGTTTGCTATAAACGCTTTCCATGCGCTTTTCGTTATTGTCGTACGCCACAAATTTGTGTTTTACAGTTTAAGTTTTGGTTTAAGGTAAGTTTTACAAATATAATATTGTTTTAGTATTGGCAAAATTTTTACAACCGTGCGTATCGTACTTTTACTCGGTTTCTTCTTCGGTTTGCTGATGTTCGTACAGGTAGGTGTAGTAGCCATTGAGGGCTAATAGCTCGTCGTGGGTGCCTTCTTCTATTATCCTGCCTTCTTCCAACACCACTATCTTATCGAACTTGAAAAAGGGAAGGATGCGGTGAGTGATGATAATCGCCGTCCGGTCGCTAAGAAAGGCGGTCAGGTTACCAAGGATTTCCTTTTCGGTGCGGGCGTCAACAGCGCTCAGGCAGTCGTCGAATATGATGGCCCGCGGCTCTTTAATCAGCGCCCTCGCAATGGAAATACGCTGTTTCTGACCACCGCTGAGGGTTACGCCTCTTTCACCAACCATCGTCTCGAACTTGTCGTGAAAGCCAAGTATCTCTTTCTCTATACTGGCATAACGGGCCGCCTGGCTAACGAGTTCACGCGATGCGTCCTTCAATCCGAATGTGATGTTGTTCGCAATGGTGTCGCTGAAAAGGAAAACGTCCTGCGGAACATAACTCACCTCTTTGCGGAGGTGTTCGAGATCAATGTTCTTAACATCAACTCCATCTATCAGTATTTTGCCTTTATCCCTGTCATATAAACGCAGGAGCAGCTGCGCCAGGGTCGTCTTACCGCTGCCGGTATGCCCGATAATGGCCACCTTCTGCCCTTTTTTAATCTCCAGGTTAAAATCTTTCAACGCGTGTATTCCAGTATTGGGATAAATAAAATCTACCCCTTCAAAAACGATGTGCCCTTCAACGTTCTTTTTAATAGCTCCCGGCGTACTGGTGATCGTCGGTTTTGTGTCGAGAAATTCGTTTACTCTTTTTTGTGATGCCGACGCGCGCTGTATCATGCTAGCTGTCCACCCGATGGCGCTAACCGGGAATGTCAGCATATTAATATACATCACGAACTCGGTGATGGTACCAATGGTTGTACCGTGCGAACCATAAATTGCATACACTCCCCCTATCAGGATAGTAAGCAGTGTGCTTAAACCGATCAGTAATCCCATCGAAGGGAAATAAATCGCTTCCAGCCTCGCGAGTCCTATCGCGTTTGTTTTGTACTGCTCCGAGTTCCTGTTGAAAAAGCCGAGCATCGCTTTTTCCTGCACGAACGATTTAATCACCCGTATGCCTGAATACGACTCCTGCGCATTAGTGGTCAATGATGCAAGCAACGCCTGTATTCGTTCGCTCTTTTTATGGATAACATTATTTACTATATAAATTGTCAGCGCCAGAATTGGCAGGGGAGACAGCACATAGAATGTCAGCTCCACATCGGTGCGGAACATATAAAACAAACAGAAGAAAATGCGGAACAGCAGGTTCACAAGATACATCAGCGCAGGGCCGGTGTACATCCTCACCCTGCTCACATCTTCCGATATGCGGCTCATGAGATCGCCGGTGCTGTGTGTTTTATAAAAATTAGTATCGAGCAGCAGGTAATGCCTGAACACTTCGTTCTTCTGATCGAATTCAATATGACGGCTCATCACGATGATCGTTTGCCGCGTAAGAAACAGGAAAAAGCCCGAGACAAGAGCGAAAACAAGTATGGCAATACTGAAAGTGGCGACAGTACCCGAAAACGAAAGCTCGTAACTGTTCATCCAATTGATAAACACATTTACGAGCGGATCGTATGGTATGTTTCGCGATGGTACAGGTTTGCCTAACTGCTCCTGTAACATATCGAAGATGAACTTGGTCATCTGCGGAGCGAGAATACCAAAATAGTTCGTGAGAATTACAAAAAATATTCCGAAAAAAAACCGGTAGCGGTACTTCCAAAAATATTTATTGAGGGAACGAAGATGCTTCATCGTCGCAAAGCTACGCGTTCTTCAACTTCCCGATATCAAACTTCTTCATTTGCATAAACGCGCTCATTACCCGTCCCCTTTTCTGTGGATCTTTCAGCAACTCAGGCAAAATTGTGGGTACCACCTGCCACCATAAGCCATATTTATCCTTCAGCCATCCACACATTGATTCTTCGCCGCCTTCAGTTAATTTGTTCCAGTAATAGTCCACCTCTTCCTGCGTTTCACAAGGGATGGATAATGATATCGCTTCATTAAACTTAAACGCAGGCCCTCCGTTAAGTGCCAGGAAAGGCTGTCCATTCAGAACAAAATCAACTGTCATCACTGTGCCCTCGCCCATATGATGCACATCCGAGCCTTCTTTGGGATAACGGCTGATGTCACCGATTTTCGAATCTTTGAATATTGAAACATAAAACTTCGCTGCCTCCTCTGCCTGCGTATCAAACCACAGGCAGGGTGTTAATTTCTTACTATCCATATTTCAAAATTTTAACGCATTATCAATTGTTCTCGGCATACTTCCTGAAGTTGTCGAGAATGGCCTGCCAGCCACCGCGCTGCATTTCAACGGGATTAACAGTTTCCGCTTCGAACGTTTCAACAACCCTGGTTTTATCGCCTTCAGGAGAAAAACTCACCTGCACCTGCCGCCATCACCAATGGTGTATTCGAGGCGCTCATTTGCTTTTACATTATCATATACTCCTGCGAAATCAAATCCCATGCTGCCGTCCCTGGCTTCCATCCTCGAAAAAAATTTGCCACCCGTCCGAACATCGTTTTCAGCTCTTGGTGTGTGCCACTCTTCCGAAGGAGAATTCCATTTGGTAATATGCTCCGGAGCTGTCCAAAGACGCCAAACTTTTTCAACCGGTGCGTTAACTGTTGTTTCAATTGTGATTTTTGTTTTGTTTGTCGCTTCCATATGTTATTTGTTATTTGTTACACAAACTTAGTGCGGTCATTGATATGCAAGCATGTGTAAAAACGGCAAAGAGGAGGTTTTTTGCGACAACTGTGAGATGGACAGATTTATTACACCGGTCAATAACAATCAAAAAAACTTAAATTAGTATCCTGACCGCTTAAACTAACTGCTTGCTGTGAATGGCCCTTCATTAACAACTGCTCAACTATTTCAACAAATCTCGGCGGGAGATGAATCGGCTTTCACTCTCCTTTTTCACAGGTATGCGGATAAAATTTACAGTTACTCGATCAAGATAGTTCACACCAAATTCTGGGCCGAAGAAGCGGTACAGAATCTCTTCACCCAGGTGTGGCAGCACCGTGAAAAACTTGTGGCTGTTGAGCAACCCGAAGCTTATTTATTCAGGATGGCCACCAACCGGTGTATAGATATTCTTCGCGCCAACGAAAAAGCAATACGCGTTTATCATCTTAAACAAATTGAATACACCTGCGCCTCAGATGAGCTGTTAAATTACAAAGAGAGTGAGGCGATACTGCAACAGGCCATACGTTTGCTACCTGAAAAAAGAAAAATTATTTACCAGTTGCGAACCTCCGGCGGTTTATCTTATGACGAGATTTCTGAACAATTGAAAGTTTCGCCGCATACCGTACGTAACCAACTCGCTAAGGCGATTCAGACAATAAGAGCTTTTCTTTTAGCCAATCGCGTATCTCCCGTTATTATTGCTATACTTCTGGCTTTGTAAACCCACCCCCCAGGGAAGCGAAATATTCTTTTTCATTTTAAAATAAAAACGAAAACAGCTGTTCTCCGTGGCCGCCTTCGAGTGCCGAAGGCAATCGGCAGCGGCGAAAGAGAACACTGAATGAGTTTTTAAAACAAAAAAATAAAAAAATCCCTCCCCGATAGTACATCTCTCCTTTCTCTCCGCCATATAAATAATGTCACAGACTTTTAACGCCGGCAGGCTCAAATACCTGTGGTCGCAATGGACTGCCCGTGCCGCCACAAAAGAAGAAACCGAAGAACTCTTCAGTATAATCAGAAACCATTCCACCGAAGAACTCCAGAAATTTCTTCCGATTGACTACGCCAACTTAATGGAAGAGAAAATGGATGAGGAATCAAAATCACTTATCCTGCAGAATATCCTCAAAAAGTCTCACGACACCAGTCTCGCCAATCGCCGACCTGTAAGAATCAATTTCGTCCGCTACGCCGCAGCCGTCGTCTTACTGTTCGGTCTCGCCGCAGCTACGTACTTTTATTTGAAACCAACACCCAGCCCGCAGGTAGCAACAACGAATGAACGGGAGGAACCATTAAAAGACATTCAACCCGGAACCCAACGCGCCATACTTACGCTTAGCGATGGTACCACTATAGAACTGGATAACGCAGCAAACGGCTTACTGGCCGAACAGCAGGGATCAAAAATTTCAAAATCCGGCGCCCAGATCACATACCTCCAACCCTCCTCTCCCCTCTCCCCTCTTACTTCTCACACGTCTTACAACACCATGACCACTCCGCGCGGGGGCTTGTATCATCTCATTCTTCCCGATGGAACAAAGGTGTGGCTAAACGCTGCATCTTCTATCACCTATCCTACTTCGTTTACCGGCAATACCAGGGAAGTATCAATAACCGGTGAACTCTATTTCGAGGTGACAAAAAACGCGGCGAAACCATTTATCGTAAAAACTTACAGAGATGAAATCACCGTTCGCGGAACATCATTTAATATCAACAGTTACACCGATGAACAACAAATAAAAACCTCGTTACTCGAAGGGTCGGTCTGGATTGGTAATACGGAATTAAAACCGGGCGAGGCCTTTTCGAACGGAAAAGTTTTTAAGGCCGATGTAAATATGGATGTAGCCTGGAAAAACGGTTCGTTTGCATTCAGGAACGCCGATCTCCAGACTGTAATGCGGCAGCTTGCCCGCTGGTACAATCTCGATGTTGTTTATGAAGGAAAAATCCCGGCCGGAACTTTTAGTGGAGAAATCGGCCGCAGCCTCACACTTAACCAGCTGTTGAAAGGATTAACGACTACAAAAATAAAATACAGGTTAGAAGACAGAAACAAGCTCGTCATTGTTTCAAAATGAAAATCTCTTTTATGAAACTAACAGTCTTTCTTCTGCTTGCCGTCATTTGTAATGCAAGAGCAAATGGAACGGCACA
Organism: Chitinophagaceae bacterium; assembly: GCA_016786745.1. Taxonomy (GTDB): domain Bacteria; phylum Bacteroidota; class Bacteroidia; order Chitinophagales; family Chitinophagaceae; genus Flavitalea. The sequence goes on from JAEUVS010000061.1 coordinate 29,649, forward strand.
AACCGTAACGCTGCATGCCAAATCAATAACGCTGCAAAAAGTTTTTGCTTCTATCAGGGAGCAAACGGGTCACCTGTTTTTTTACAGGGAAGAAGATCTTCGTGATGCACAACCTGTATCTGTCGCGATAGATAATTTGCCGGTCGATTCCGCGCTGAAGGTTATCCTCGCCAAACAGCCGTTCCGTTTTGAAATCCAGGGCAACACCATCTTTATCACAAAAACAGAAACAGCGTTTTTTTCTTCGGCGGCTTCTCAGCCGGCTCCGGTGCTGATAGACATCAGGGGCAGGGTGACAGATGAAAAGGGTCAGCCCGTGGAGGGCGCAACAGTAAATGTAAAGGGCACTCCGGTAACAACTTCTACAAATGTCGATGGAAATTTTCTGATCCGTACAGAAAATGCTGAAGCCACACTTATCATCTCCAGTATCGGATTCGAAACATTTGAACTGCCATTAAATGGGAAAACACAAGTGGCAGTAACTCTTAAAACGCGCGTGTCATCAATGCAGGATGTGGTAGTGGTTGCGTATGGCACCCAGCTAAGAAACAAGATCACAGGTTCCGTCGCTACCGTTAAAGGCGATGAACTTGTAAAAAGCAATGCAGGTGATCTGACCAACTCTTTGGCCGGTCGTTTACCAGGTGTCATTACGCTTCAGGAAAGCGCTGAGCCCGGCCTTGATGGCGCCGAAGTGTTAATCAGGGGCCGCGCAACGCTTAACAATAATGGTCCGCTGGTAATGGTAGATGGCGTTCAGCGCGATTTCAACCAGATAGACCCGAACGAAATTCAATCCATCTCCGTTCTGAAAGATGCATCGGCAGTAGCGATATACGGTGTAAGAGGCGGTAACGGAGTAATTCTCATTACAACCAAAAGAGGAAGCACAGGTAAGCCCTCTTTCAACTACAATGCCTATTACGGATGGCAGAATCCAACACAGGTGCCGAAATACCTCAACTCTTATGATTACGCGCGACTGTTCAACGAGGCACAGTTTAACGACGATCCATCCGCAGATCCGCCATACTCTGAAGAAGATCTCCAGAAATACAGGGATCACTCCGATCCCTACAATTATCCCGATGTGGATTGGTTCAAAGAAATTATCGACCGCAACGCGCCACAGTCACGACATTCCCTTTCAGTAACCGGCGGTTCAGACAGGATAAAATATTTCATGCTACTTGGCTTGTTCGACCAGGACGGAATGTACAGGACCGTAAACTTTAAAAAATACAACCTGCGCATCAACCTCGATGCCGATCTTACAAAAACCACGAAACTCTCAACCGGCGTGTATGGCAGCCTTCAACGAAAACTTGAGCCGGGGGTGCCTGATGCGTCGCGGCAGGGAGAAGGTTTGTATGCAGTGATCACATATATACCGAATAATGCTTTCCCGGTAAGAAACGAAGACGGATCGCTTTCGTCAATATGGGGACAAAGCCCGATCGGTGAAATATACAACTCAGGTTACATCAGGAAAAATAACAACGAGTTGCAAACTTCGTTCACGATTACGCAGAACCTCGATTTCATTACGAAGGGGCTTTCAGCAAAAGTGGTCTATGCGAAAGATTTCGGTTACAATCACGATAAGAGCTGGTTGCTGTCGTACACTTCGTATTCACGGGCCGATGGCGAACTTGAACCTCAATTTAACCGCTCCGCGCCAAGCCTTGAAGAAAATTTCGGTGAGTACGACAATACCACATTCGAAACGCACATCAGTTACGATCGCACGTTCGGAAAACACCAGGTTGGCGGATTGTTGCTGTATAGCCAGTCGCAGTTTTTTAATAACGGATTCACCGCTTTCCGCAGGGAATACCTCACGTCTGCTGTGGATCAGTTATCGGCCGGGCCCGACGCTAATAAAGATAATAACAGCAACGCTGCCGAGAGCGGTGTTGAAGGTGTTGTAGGAAGAATTACATATGGGTTTGACCAGAAATATCTCCTGGAAGCAAGCTTTGGTTACAACGGCTCCGACAATTTTCCGCCCGGTAACCGTTTTGGGTTCTTTCCCGCTATCGGCGCAGGTTGGGTGATTTCGCGTGAAGATTTTTTTGAGAAAGCAGCTCCTTTTATCAGTAACCTGAAGTTAAGAGCATCATACGGACAGGTAGGTAATGATAAGGTAGCCGACGACAGGCGATTCCTGTATATACCTACGGTAAACTTTTCCGACGGATACGTAATTGGCGGACAGCCCGTGCAGGGTGTTGCGCTCGGCGATCCTGCAAATGCTTTTGTAACCTGGGAAAGAGCGAAGAAAACAAATATCGGGGTGGATATGGATATCAAGGGTTCACTCATCAACTTCAGGGGCGATATCTTCTTCGAAAAACGTTCCAACATTCTCGGAACGCGCAACAGGTCGGTGCCAGGTACCTATGGATTTGCATTACCCGTCGAAAACTTCGCGAAAGTAAATAACAAAGGATTTGAAATTGAAGTGAGTCATAGTGGAGATGTTGGCCTCTTTAACTATTCAGTAGGATTCAATATTACTCATGCAAGAAACAAAGTTGTATTTATAGACGAGCCGTCTAACATACCTGGATACCGTCAGCAAACCGGCAAGCCGCTCGAGCAATTTTTCGGATACATCGCCGAAGGATTTTACAATACAAAAGACGAGGTTGATAACTCTGCAAAAATTCCGGGCGTGGATCCCCAGCTTGGAGATATAAAATACCGCGATCTTAATGATGATGGAATAATTGATGATGACGACATTACTGCCATTGGAAAATCGGATATACCTGAAAACATTTTTGGAATTAATCTTTCCGCCGGTTTCAAAGGTTTCGATTTCAGTGTGCTGTTCCAGGGTGCGAGCGGCTATACCGTAAATTATAAAGACGGCATACTTGAATTCGTTGATAACAGCCAGGCGTGGGTGCATCACCTGGATAGATGGACGCCGGATAATCCTGGCGCTTCATATCCCCGCCTGTCACTATTTCAATTTAACTACAAACAGGAAAACTCAACTTTCTGGGCAAAGAATGCTGCCTATATAAGGGTAAAGAATATTGAACTGGGTTACACCTTTCCAACAACGCTTTTCCCGCCGAATTCTATAACGAGGTTGCGGGTGTACGTCACTGCTACAAATATTCTGACGTGGAGCAAAGTAAAATATTTTGATCCCGAGGCGCCATCAGGATTGCCTTACTTCTATCCTCAGCAGAAAGGATTTTTTGGTGGTGTAAACGTTTCATTCTAAAAATGCAGGCTATGAAACAAAAAGAAAAATTTTAAAAATGATTTCTTACCGTGTAAACATTTCATTTTAAAAAGAAAAGACTATGAACGCCTTCAAAATATTTATCGCTTCGGCAGTACTGCTATGCGTCGCCGCCTCGTGCAAAAAACACGTACTCGACAAAGGCCCGCTCGATGTAATAAGAGAAGAAGACGTCTGGAAAGATTTCAATCTTGGACAGGCCTATGTAAACGAAATATATGCAGCATTGCCTGGCAGCATCGAACGGGACCTCGACGGCACCACAGAAATTGAAGATGGAAACAAAGACGATACGTGGACGTACGCGGCAGGTGAGGTAACTGCATTCAACTCTCCCTTGTCGGAAGCCTATCCCACATACTATGCGGTAATCGCACGCATCAATAAATTCCTCGAAAATTTCGATCCCGAAAACGGGGAGGAAGAAGCAGTCAACGGGCTCAGGGGAGAGGCTTTGTTTCTTCGTGCATTCTTCTACAGGGAGCTGAACGATTTGTTCGGCGGTGTTCCCATCATTAAGGAAGTGCAAAACCTGGACGATGACCTGTTGGTTTCAAGGAACACCTATGACGAATGCGTGGACTTTATCCTCAGCGACCTCGACCAGGCGGCTGGGCTCCTGCCCGACCCCGCAGATGCGGAAATCGGAAGAGCCAACCGTGGCGCGGCGCTCGCTCTTAAATCAAGGGTATTATTGTACGCAGCAAGCCTGTTACATAATCCGGGCAACGACATGGAGAAATGGCAGGCGGCCTCGGATGCGGCCCTCGAAGTAATTAATGGCTTCAATTATGCGCTCTATCCGAATTACAACGAGCTTTTTCTAAACGACAACAACGAAGAAGTAATTTTCGACATCCAGTACCAGTTTCCTTTCAGAACTACCGCTAACGACTATACGCTGAACCCACAGGGATTAAATGGCGCTTTTGGTAATTCGAGGCCAACCCAGAACCTGGTTGACAGTTACGAAATGACAAACGGTAAATCAATCACCGATCCCACCTCGGGTTACGATCCTGGCAATCCATACGAAAACCGCGACGAGCGTTTTTATGGATCGGTACTTTATAACGGCGTTGAGTGGCGCGGTGTAACAATTGAAACTTTTAACGATGGTTTGTTTGGCCCGGGTGTATATGATACCTACAGCACCGGGGCGCATATGACGGGTTACTATATAAGAAAATTTCTGAGCGAGAATGAAGAAACAAACCCGATTATCTTCCAGGACTACCGCGCAGATCAGAACTGGATATTGATCAGGTATGCCGAAATCCTTCTTAACTACGCGGAAGCGCAACTCAACCTGGGCAATGAAGAAGAAGCAAGGGATTACATTAACATGGTTCGCGAACGCGCTCATCAACCTGCACTGGGTAACGGAGTATCGGGCGATGACCTGGTGGAGAGATATATGAATGAAAGAAAAATAGAGCTGGCTTTTGAAGAACATCATTACTTTGACATCAGGCGCTGGAAAACCGCTCCCGATTTACATGGCGGACCAGTATATAAGATGGTTATCGAAAACGACAACGGCAACTTCGCATATTCTGTTGAAGAAATGGATGAACGTGTATGGAACGACGCCTACTATTACCTTCCTATTCCGCAGGATGAAATAGACAGAAACGAAAACCTTGAACAAAATTCCGGTTACTAAACAACATCATAAAACAAATCAATGAAAAAGATTTTATTGCTTGTGATTGTGGCAGGCATATCTATCCGGTCACAATCACAAAAATCCATCAGCATGACAAAGCAGGAGCTGCACGACAAAATCAAAGGCGGATGGGCGGGACAAACCATCGGTGTAACATTCGGTGGTCCTTACGAATTCAGGTTCAACGGCACCTTCATCCAGGAATATCAACCGCTTAAATGGGAAGATGGTTATCTTAAACAAAACATGCTGTATAATCCCGGGCTCTATGACGACCTGTATATGGATCTGACATTTGTAGATGTATTTGAAAAATATGGACTTGATGCGCCGGTAGATTCATTTGCCAACGCCTTTGCACATGCAGGATACATGCTGTGGCACGCCAACCAGGCCGCGAGATATAATATCCTCAACGGAATAAAAGCTCCAGGATCAGGACACTGGAAGCATAATACGCATTCCGAAGATATCGACTATCAAATCGAAGCAGACTACGCCGGACTGATGAGTCCCGGAATGCCCAATACCGCTTCGGCCATCAGCGATAAAATCGGCCACATCATGAACTATGGCGACGGCTGGTACGGTGGAGTGTTTATGGGCGCGATGTATTCGCTGGCCTTTTTGTCGAAAGACATCAATTACATTGTGTCGGAAGCATTGAAAACGATTCCAAGGCAATCGACTTTTTATCAATGCATCCAGGACGTTATCACCTGGCATAAAAAATACCCGAACGACTGGCACGCGAACTGGTTCGAAATTCAGAAAAAGTGGTCGAGCGATATTGCGTGCGCTGATGGGATATTCAGACCCTTTAACATAGATGCGAAGATCAACTCCGCTTACGTGGTTCTTGGCTTGCTTTATGGTAAGGGAGATTTTACAAGAACACTCGACATCGCCACACGTGCCGGCCAGGATGCTGATTGCAACCCATCTTCAGCAGGTGGAATCCTGGGTACAGTGCTCGGCTATGATAAAATACCCGCATACTGGAAAATGGGATTGAAAGAAGCGGAAGATATAGACTTCAAATACACTACAATTTCACTTAACAGGGCTTACGAAATTGGGTTGAAGCACGCCCTGCAGAATATTGAAAGAAATGGTGGTAAGGTAAGCGGTGACAACATTACGATCGCGGTGCAAACCCCTGAAACTGTTAAACTCGAACAGGGGTTTCCCGGAATATTTCCGGTGAACATGGTTTCGGTAGAGAAAGATAACCTTAAAGAATTGTCGTTCGAATTCGAAGGAACAGGATTTATCCTTTCGGGCGATGCGGATATGAAAAACGACAACGATCCTCATCACACCATTGAAGCGGACCTGTATATAGACGACAAAAAAATAGAAACAGGTAAATTCCCAACCAGTTATACTACACGCAAGCTCGAATTATTCTGGAAATATGAATTACCGAAAGGCAGGCATAAGGTCAACATCAAAGTAATTAACCCCGACGAAAGATATATGCTCAACGCCAATTACTACATCGTATTTTCAGATAAGCCGGCCGGCAGCTTGAACGGGAAATAACAGTAAATTTAGAGATGCCATCTTCAAGAAGGGATTTCGTTAAGAAAGTTTCGCTGCTAAGCACATTTCCGTTTGTAACCAAAGAGGCGCTATATGATGTACATAACTTTGATGCGCCGTATGTTGACGTTTTACCCAGGTTGATCGAGGCACCGGAAGATGCAAAGCAATGGCCGGCGTTCAGGGAGCGGCTGCATGAATGGCGCAAGGCAAAGAAAAAAGCAATTGGTTACACCGGCGCATCATATGATGATGCAGCTTTTCAATGGGCAGCGAAGAACTATTCGTGCTGCTTCCTGATGATGTACGATCTCGAATTTTTCGATCCCGCGTCAAACACCTACACGATCAAAAAAGTAATCGATCGGGGCAAGCAGGAGTTTGGCGGTTATGATAGTGTTGTGCTGTGGCATGCCTACCCCCGCATAGGAATAGATGAAAGAAACCAGTTCGACTTTTACCGTGATATGCCCGGTGGACTGGCCGGGATAAGAAAAGTGGTGAATGAGTTTCATGCGGAAAACATAAAAGTGTTTGTTAATTACAATCCATGGGATACAAGCACTAAACGGGAAGGCAAAAGTGATGTGAATGCCCTGGTCGAATTGATCGGGGCCATTGATGCGGATGGTATTTTCCTCGATACACTGAAAGAAGTTGAAGCCGTTTACCGCGACAAACTTAACGGTATTAAACCGGGAATTGTACTCGAAGGCGAGTTTGCGGCCGACATAGAAAATATTCCTGCAAACCATCTCTCCTGGGCCCAATGGTTCAGCGACAAATATGTTCCTGGTGTGTTGCGGAATAAATGGTTTGAAAGAAGACACATGCAGCACCAGATCGCGCGATGGGATCGCGATCACACTACAGAATTACACCAGGCCTGGATGAATGGCAGCGGCGTAATGATCTGGGAAAATGTATTTGGCCAATGGATCGGATGGAATGAAAGAGATAAATCGATTTTACGCCTGATGTTGCCCATCCAGCGTCGGTTCCATGAACTGTTTGCCGGGGAAAGCTGGACGCCACTCGTTGAAACGTTACAGGAGGGGGTATTTGCGTCGTTGTGGGAAGGTAAGGGAATTAAATTGTGGACATTGGTAAACCGGCATAACTTTTCCATAACAGGAGATTTTATAAATACAAATGAAAAAACCTGTTATAATCTGATTTCAGGAGACAAATTAAAAAACAGTACTCTCAGCGGAACACTATCTGCGAGGTCAATCGGATGTTTTATTTCGGCTCCCGAATCAGCTGATCTCAACAATTTTCTCTTAAATCAAAAAAATTTACACAACAAATACAATAACGATTCATCATTTCCAACTTTAGTTCCCAGGCAATCTGTCATCCCGGGCGCAGCGAGGGATCTCTCAAGCAACCATACTGTCATCCCGGGCGCAGCGAGGGATCTCTCAAGCAACCATACTGTCATCCCGAGCGCAGCGAGGGATCTGCAGAGAAACAATGCAATGCCCAATGACATGATCGAGCTGCACCCTCACACCTTTAACCAAAAAGTTGAACTCCTTGTGCGTGAAGTGGGTGATTTTAAATCGGCAATGGATGTAAACGTGTCGGATCAGCTCAACGATCCTTACCTGCAACTAAGGATGGTACATGTTCCTCACATGGCAATAGATAAATATCCCGTTACCAATCAACAATATTTTGAATTTCTGCGGGCGACAATGTATGAGCCCGGAGAAAAACATTTCTTTCTCAGGCATTGGCGCAACGGTAATCCACCGGCTGAAAAAGAAAATCATCCAGTGGTATATGTAAGCCTGGAAGATGCGAGGGCGTATGCACAGTGGAAAGGAATGCGTTTACCCTCGGAAGCCGAGTGGCAATTTGCGGCGCAGGGTTATGAGCAGCTACGTTATCCCTGGGGTAAAGAATTAAAAAAGGATTGCTATAACGACACTTCTTCTACCACACCTGTAGATGCACATCCTGCAGGTAAATCACCTTTTGGCGTTTATGACATGTGTGGGAATACGTGGGAGTTCACGGAAAGCGAATATGCAGACGAGCATAACCGGTTTTGCATATTGAAAGGCGGTTCATATTATCACGCAAAAGATTCGATGTGGTACACAAGCGGAGGCCCTGTCCACTCTTCACTCGCTACAAAATTTTTGATGATGTACCCGGGATTAGACAGGTGTTCCACGATCGGCTTCCGCTGTGCCGTTGATTTATAATTTTTTTATTTTTTTAAGAAGAAGCTGGATGATTTCTTAAAAAACGTCATTTAATTGAATCCAAACAGGCGCATGATCACTCGATTTCTCCCAGCCTCTTACATGCCTGTCCACCCCTCCCGCCACGAGTTTGTTTATCAAATGCGGACTGAGCAGAAAATGATCAATTCGTAATCCGGCGTTGCGCTCGTAATTATTTCTGAAGTAATCCCAGAAGGTATAAACAACATCATTCGGGTAAAGTTTGCGGATCGCGTCCGTCCATCCCTGGCCCATCAATCGTTCAAACGCTGTACGGGTTTCCTCGCGGAACAACGCATCCTTCACCCATCGTTCAGGTTTATATACATCAAACCCAGTGGGAATAACATTAAAATCGCCCGTTAACAATACCGGCGCATCGAGCGACATCAACTCCGCCGCGCGCAGAGTGAGCCGATCCATCCATTTCAACTTATAGTCATACTTGGGACCAGGTGCCGGGTTACCATTCGGTAGGTATAACGCACCAACGATAATACCGTTCACCTTCGCTTCCATGTAGCGGCTATGACTGTCTTCAGGATCACCGGGGAGTATGCGGCATATTTCTTCAATGGGAAGATTCCTGGTGAGGATCGCCACACCGTTCCAGCTTTTTTGTCCGTGCCAGATAGCATTGTACCCGGCTTCATTTATCGCTGCTTCGGGAAAATTTTCCTGCGGAGCTTTCAGTTCCTGTAGACACACCACATCAGGAGAGGTTTCATTCAACCATCTTATAAGAACCGGTAAACGACTGGATATTCCATTGACATTGTAAGTTGCTATTTTCATCGGGGAAATTTATTCCAAAATTCCCTTCCTAAAAAAAGTTATTCAGTTTTGAGCGTATTGGCCGGATTGGCTAAAGCAGCTTTGATTGCCTGGAAACTGACAGTGGCAACCGCTATAAGCACGGCGATTACCGCCGCAAATGCAAATGTCCACCATTGTATATTGATCCGGTATGCAAAGTCCTGCAGCCATTGATTCATGGCATACCATGATACAGGAATGGCAATCACCAATGAAATGATCACCAGCTTGAGATAGTCTTTCGATAACAATGTTACCAGGTTTGTCACCGACGCGCCAAGCACTTTCCGTATGCCAATTTCCTTTATTCTCTGTTCTGCCGAGAAGGCCGCTAATGCGAAAAGTCCAAGACACGAAATAACAATGCTGATTACTACAAGAATTATAAATACGGTCTTGAACCTGCTCTCCGCGCTGTATAGCTTCGCGAACGTTTCGTCAAGAAAGGTATATTCAAATGGATATTCAGGCGAAAGTCCGTTCCAGATACGTTCGATCTTCGCAATCGTGGCCTTCATATCCATTGTGGACAATTTTGCCGTAACATTTGAATACTGGTAGGGACGAACCACAAATCCAAATGGCTTGATCTCATTTCTCAGGGAAGTGAAATTGAAGTCTTTCGCTACACCTATTACCTCTACATACAGGGAAGTGTCGCCAATTTTGTTCCATACAAATTGTTGTCCCACATAAGGTGAATCAATGCCAAAATCTCTTACGGCCCTTTCATTGATCACAATACCGCCCAGCACCATTTCTTTTGCGTTACGTTGCTGTGGGAGCATCATCGAATCAGATGGCCTCGCACCTGAAAAACCCCTTCCATTTTTGATCTCGATACCCAGTACATCAAGAAAATCAAATCCTACCCCCATCAGGTTCAGTTGATTTTCCTTATCCGATCCTTTTTTCCTGAGCCGGTTAGTGCCAAAAAGCGCACCGAATTCACTGGCCGCCGGCGAAGCATTTTTTACTTCAGGTAATTGCTTCACCTGACTCACAAAACTATTCAGTTGCGACCGCGACATCGAAAATGTATTTTTAAAAGTAACCACCTGGTCTTTATCAATACCCAGCTTCGCATTGGAGATATAATTCATTTGCTGAACGATAATCAGCGAACCGACTATCAGTGCAATGGATATTGTAAATTGAACCACCACAAGAGCCTTCCGTAAGCTGAGCGTATTTTTATCGCTAAGTTTATAGCCTTTCAGGATAATTACGGGTTTGAACGACGACAGGTAAAGCGATGGAAACAATCCAGCTATCACCCCAATCAGCACCGTGATAACCGGAAGGTATAACCAAACCATTTTGTTATTGAGCACCGAAAGATTCTTCAGTGTAAGATTATTTACGAAAGGCGTAAGCGCATGCGCCAGGACAATAGCAATAACCGACGCAATCGCGCAGATAATCACCGACTCGAACAGAAACTGCATCACAAGCATTCTTCGATGTGCGCCGCTAACTTTCCTCACCCCTATTTCTTTTGCCCTCAGCGACGATTTTGCTGTTGCCAGGTTAATATAGTTAATTGCAGCGATCAGCAGGATAAATACAGCAATAAGAGTGAATATGTTAACATATAGCTTGTCACTGTTCGGCTCGATTTCCCACTTGAGGTGCGATGCCAGGTGTATGTCCACAAGGGGTTGTGTATAGAAATCGCTGTATCTCGACGACTGGTATCTTTCGTATACCGCCTGTATTTTATCATCCAGCCCGGCCATGTTTGGTCCCTCTTTCACCCTGATATACGTGTAGTGATTGTACGACCCCCATGCGGTGTCGAGGAAAACACCAAGCTGCTTGTTGGATGCAAGAAAATCGAAATGAATATGCGAATTGGATGGAACATCCGCGATTACGCCTGTAACCTTCAAGGGCTCTTCGCTGTCGAACAAAAGGGTTTTGCCAAGAGGATCTTCATTATTAAAATATTTCTTCGCAATGCTTTCCGTAATCACAACCGATTCAGCATCTGGTAGCGCTGTCTTTTTGTTACCGCGAATAAAAGGAAGGTTGAACACATCAAAGAAGGTACTGTCTGCCCTGAAATAGCGAGATTCATTAATTTTTTTGTTTTTATACTTCACTAACCGGTTGTTGCCCCAGGCGGGAAACAAACGTGTTACGTGTTCAATTTCCGGGATGTCTCTTTTTATCGCAGTGGCTAACGGTCCCGGTGAAGTAGCATCCGGTATTCTGCTTCCATCATCGTTAATAAAGTCTTTTACAACACGGTGAATATTCTGGGCGTCTTTATAAAAACGGTCGTAACTGTTTTCATCCTGCACAAATAAGAAAATCAGCAGGCTGCAGGCAATTCCAATAGCAAGTCCGAAAATATTGATGAATGTGACATGTTTATTTTTCCACAGGCTTCTGAACGCAATCTTCCAGTAGCTTTTAAACATATGGCTGGTCTTTTAAACTTCTGAATTCCCGGTAAAAGTATGCCAGCTGATAAGTAAAAGATTGCCAATCAATTAACTGACACTTTAACGTCTCTTCTGTTCGTTATTGATACAGGAATGATTTATTTTGATACAGTGTGTTTAACTTGAACGGTATGAAAATCCCAATCCTCATAATTAGCCTTTTTATTTCTCTTGCTTCATCCGCCCAGGAAATAAAGTCGATGAAGATAGATGAACTCGAAGCCTATATCAAATCGCGTCCCGGCGCAGCTGTCGTTAACTTCTGGGCCACCTGGTGCGCCCCATGCATTGAAGAAATGCCCTGGTTCAACAAGATTGTGCCGGAATACCGCGGAGTTAAAAATGAATTGATTTTCGTGAGTCTTGATAGCAAAAGCGCTTATCCTGAACAGATAAAAAACATAATCAACAGGCAACAACTTAAGGCCACCTTTATCTGGCTGAATGAAACAAATGCAGATGAGTTCTGCCCGCGCATCGACCCTGAATGGGGCGGATCGATTCCGGCTACATTATTCGTCAACCAGAAAAATGGGTATAGAAAATTCCTCGAAGAACAAATTTCTCCAACCGAACTACGAAAACAACTGAGGTCGCTGAACAATTAGCCTTTCCTTTTGATGCCGCAACCTACACTTTTTGTAACCGCAACATTCACGGGCTTTCCTGCATTCATTTCAGTAATCGCTTCTTTCAGGTGCTGACGCTTCGCATTGTCTTCATCCTGTGGATTATCATCAATGGCCCCATGATACACGAGTTTGTTGTTTTTATCGAACAAAAAACATTCAGGAGTTCGCTTCGCACCAAACGCGTCGGCTAACACATGGTTTTTATCAACAGCATAGTACCAGTTGTACTGCTGGGCCTGTGCAAATTTCACCATGTCTGCATGTGAATCGCCGTTATCGCGGTAATCTTCGTTTGGATTGAGTAGTATCACTCCCACATTCTGGTCAAGCGCAAACCTGGCGATCGCTCTCGTTCTGTCCTGGTTTTTGATTACAACAGGGCAGGTGTTACAACTGAACATCACCAGTAATCCATTTTCTTTTTTTGCACCGGCAAGCGTGACTGATTTTCCTGAAATATCCTGCATGCTCACATCAGCTTTGGGCATTACCGAACCAATAGCAAGCGGATCCGATGGAGCGATTGCTTTCAACGCGATCAGTGCGGGCACAAGTAACGCCAAGATTATCTTCTCCATAGAAAATTATTTCCTTTAAAGTTCCAACTATTTTCTGAATTTGCCCTCATACCTTCAATATGGGTAGTGTCTCAGTTTGAAATTTGCTTTCTCCGCCGATCCCTCGCTGCGCTCGGGATGACAGCAAAGACCCTGGCGTCATCCCGAACCGAGCGAAGCGAGTGTGAGGGATCAGCAGAAATGTGTCTTTAAAAAATCAA
>JAEUVS010000077.1 GCA_016786745.1 Chitinophagaceae bacterium
TGACTCGTAATTTCTTTCGCCCCCTGGATAAGGTGAAGATGACTGTTCGCGGAAATTCCGTACCATGTATGTTTACCATCATGAAACGGTTCAGGTATCGTATCGATTCCTACAACATCACTGTAAAAAGCGGTGCTCACCTGCAGATTTTTTACATACAGCGCGATATGGTTCAATACCGGTTTCGATTGTGCAAACAATAATTTCGGAATCACAATCATCACGAAAGCGCACGCAAGCGCAAGAAGAATTTTTTTCATACCACAAGTTAAGGCGTCAATTTACTTTTCGGGTTTAAATCCTAATTTTCCATCGTGATAAAAGTAGGCGAATATAATCATCTGAAGATCAGCAGGGAGGTTGACTTCGGCGTTTACCTCGACGATGGCAAAGAAGGGATACTGCTGCCGAAACGATTCGTTCCGGAGAATGCAAAGGTGGGAGATGAGATAAAAGTTTTTCTTTACCATGATTCAGAAGACCGCCTCATCGCGACCACCCAGCAACCCAAAGGAAAAGTGGGAGACATCGTTCGGTTGAAAGCTGTGGGCACGACACACCAGGGAGCCTTTCTCGACAACGGGCTGATGAAGGACCTGTTCGTGCCCAAATCGCAGCAACTTACCCGGATGATGCCCGGTGGGGAATACATCGTCAGGATTTATATTGATGAACGTACCGGCAGGATGGCCGCCACTGAAAAAATCGACCAGTTTCTAAGTAACGAGTCGCTTGACGTGAAAGAGATGGACATGGTTCATCTCATGGTGCTTCGCCGTTCACAAATTGGATATGTAATGGCGATAAATCACAAGCATACGGGCGTGCTTCATTTTAATGAAATATTCAGGGATATAAGGGTGGGTGATTCATTCAGTGGATTTATTAAAAAAATCCATGAGGGGAATAAAATAGATGTGGTGATTGGAAAACCCGGCTACCAGAAAGTTGAAGATGAAGTGCACAAAATACTTCAACTGCTCGAAGAAAATAACGGTTATCTCCCTTACAACGACAAATCAGACCCGGAAGACATTTATTCTTTTTTTGGAATGAGCAAGAAAACGTTTAAGATGACCACCGGCAACCTTTACAAGCAACGTAAAATTGAGTTTACAAAGACAGGTATCAAGCTAGTCGGATAAAATTTTTTACAAGCGCTTCCCACTCTTCTTTCAATGACATACCCGCGGGCTCGCTTTTTCCAGCCTTCGAATACCAATAACGCGCATTGAAGAGGTCGCCCTCTTTCCTGTGCAGGTATGCGTGAATCCATGAGCCGTTCCTGTCGGCGATATCCTGCGCGATATTGTGTGATGTTTCCCAGTTTTCTTTTCCATCATACCACAAAGCTTTCAGCTCATCTGAAAGCCTTGACGGTGGTTGTTCGGCGGCGAGACTCTTTATAAATTCATCGTAAGTCATCTTTAAAATTAGTCCTAATTTTATGAATATGTCCAACGCCAATCTCAATGCCGGCGCCCAATCGTTAAGCCCATCAGACAGGGATTTTGAAAACAATATTCGTCCTTCAGTCATCTCTGAATTTACCGGGCAGGATCAAATTATAGAAAACCTCAAAATTTTTATCAAAGCGGCGCGACTTCGTAATGAAGCGTTGGATCACGTTCTTTTTCACGGACCTCCCGGCCTGGGTAAAACGACGCTCAGCCGGATTGTGGCGAATGAATTGGGTGTGAACATCCGTGAAACTTCCGGCCCTGTAATTGAAAAGCCCGGGGACCTCGCGGGATTGCTTACGAACCTCGAGCCAAATGATGTGCTGTTCATTGACGAAATTCATCGTCTCAGTACCGTAGTCGAAGAATATTTGTACGCGGCAATGGAGGATTACCGGATAGATATAATGATAGATACCGGTCCGAACGCGAGAAGCATTCAGTTGAATCTTAATCCATTTACGCTGGTAGGCGCCACAACAAGAAGTGGATTGCTATCAGCTCCGTTGTTATCGAGGTTCGCAATTAAATCACGACTCGAATATTACAGCGCGGGCATGATTTACGACATTGTTATGCGTTCGGCTAAAATATTAGGTGTGAAGATCACCTCTGATGCCGCCCATGAAATCGCGAGGCGCAGCAGGGGAACTCCGCGAATTGCGAACGGCCTTTTAAGACGGGTCCGGGATTTTGCGCAGGTGCTTCATAATGGCGTCATCGACCTGGGCATCACTCAACATGCTCTTCGCGCTCTCAATGTCGACGAACACGGCCTCGATGATATGGACAATAAAATTCTCGTTACGATAATTGAAAAGTTCAAGGGGGGGCCCGTAGGACTAAACACCATTGCGACAGCCGTGGGTGAAGAAAGCGGTACAATCGAAGAGGTGTATGAGCCCTTCCTGATACAGGAAGGTTTCCTCAAGCGTACGCCGCGTGGGAGAGAGGCCACTCCCCAGGCCTACGCACATTTAGGGAAACCAAAGCACGGAGAATTATTTTAAGCGTTCTGAGGCACCACAAGCCGGAAGCCATTACCGTGAATGTTCACGATTTCAATATTCGTGTCATCTTTCAGGTATTTTCTCAGCTTGGCAATGTACACGTCCATGCTGCGGCCGTTAAAATACGTGTCGCTGCCCCAGATTTTCTTCAGGGCATGCTCGCGGGGTAGAAGGTCATTGAGGTGTTCGGCAAGAAGTTTCAGTAACTCATTTTCTTTCGGTGACAGGGTCTGCATTTTGCCGTTGTGGCTCAATTCCCTGAGTTTTGGATTGAAGTGATAAGACCCGAGGTCGAATTCCCTGTTCTCCTGCTCTTTGTTACCTTCTTCGTTGCGTTTGAGGATCGCCCGGATTTTCAACAAGAGCACCTCGCTATCGAATGGCTTGGTGATATAGTCGTCGGCTCCGAGTTTATAACCCTGGATAATATCGTCTTTCATGGTTTTCGCGCTGAGAAAAAACAGCGGGATATCGGGGTCAACATCACGAATTTCTTCGGCCAGTTTAAACCCGTCCATGTTCGGCATCATTATATCTAAAAGACAGATGTCAAATTTCTCCCTTTGAAAAGCGGCGAGGCCAAGCCGGCCATCCCTTTCAAGTGTTACGTCGAAATCGTTCAGTTCAAGATAATTTTTAAGCACCATTCCCAAATTCTGATCATC
This sequence comes from Chitinophagaceae bacterium, assembly GCA_016786745.1. Taxonomy (GTDB): domain Bacteria; phylum Bacteroidota; class Bacteroidia; order Chitinophagales; family Chitinophagaceae; genus Flavitalea. Next base: position 3,136 of record JAEUVS010000077.1, read on the forward strand.
TTCACATAACAGTATTTTCGTTTTTTTGCCTTCCATACGATAAATTTATTTCGTTGAGAATAAACATACGGCAAATAAATTTAATCAATTTGGCCATTATCCGGTCAGGCGGGTAATTTTTTGTTAATATGTGTACATTACATCAATAATAAGTGTTTATGTCGAACAAGGAGGCTTTCATTTCAATGATAAAAAACGGCTACCAGTTTAAAGGCGAGAACTTCAAAATTGGTGTTGCCGTTTACGATAAAATTCCGGTTACAGGGGTTGATGTAAATGTTCCCCTTAAAACTTTAAACCGCCACGGCCTTATCGCAGGTGCCACCGGCACGGGTAAAACGAAAACGTTGCAGGTGCTCACAGAAAGCCTCAGCAAAGCGAGCGTGCCTGTACTCGTGATGGACATCAAAGGCGATCTGAGTGGCATCGCGGCTGCCGGCACGTCGAACGACAAAATTGTTGAAAGGATTTCTCATACCGGTGGCGAATTTAAACCCGCGTCGTGCCCTGTAGAATTTTTAACCATAAGTAATGAGCCGGGCGTTCGTATAAGGGCAACCGTTACTGAATTCGGACCGGTGCTCCTTTCTAAAATTCTTGGCCTTAATGATACCCAGGAAGGGGTCGTTTCTCTTATCTTTAAATACTGCGACGACAAACGTCTTCCGCTGCTCAATCTCCAGGATTTTATCAAACTCCTCCAGTACATCGGCGACGAAGGAAAAAAAGAAATCGAGAAAGAGTATGGTAAAATATCCACATCAACCACCGGAACTATTTTACGAAAAGTGATCGAGCTTCAGCAGCAGGGCGCCGACGTGTTTTTCGGCGAACCTTCCTTTGAAGTAGATGACCTGATCAGGATTTCGGATGACGGCCGTGGAATGGTAAGCGTACTTAGGGTTACCGACATGCAGAACCGCCCCAAGCTTTTTTCTACTTTCATGCTTAGCCTGCTCGCGGAACTATATGGTTCCCTTCCCGAAGAGGGCGACATGGATAAACCAAAGCTTGTTTTGTTTATTGACGAAGCGCATCTTGTTTTCCAGGAAGCGACAAACGCGCTGCTTCAACAGATCCTCACCGTAGTGAAGCTTATCCGTTCAAAAGGCGTCGGAATATTTTTCTGTACGCAGAACCCGCAGGACATTCCTGCAGGTGTTCTCGCGCAGCTCGGTTTAAAGGTGCAACATGCGCTGCGTGCGTTTACCGCTGCCGACAGAAAAACGATTAAACAAGCCGCTGAAAACTATCCCGAAACCGAATACTATGATGTTGACGAGTTGATGACTCAACTCGGAACAGGTGAGGCGTTTGTTACCCTTCTCGATGAAAAGGGAATTCCCACACCGCTTGTTCATACGATGCTGATTCCACCATCTTCGCGGATGGACGTTCTCACCTCACAGGAAATCACAGATATTATTTCGAGATCCAAACTCAAGAATAAGTACGACCAGGAAGTGGATTCCCGCAGCGCTTATGAAATTCTGAATTCAAAGCTCGAAGAAGCTGCTGAACGTCCGGCTCCTGCCCCGGTCCAGGAAAAGCAAGCGACTCCAAAACCTCAACGGCAGGGCAAATCTACCGTTGAAGAAATTTTAGACAACTCCGTTACACGGCAGGTCGGCCGAACTGCCGCGAGCATCATCACCCGCACGTTACTTGGCGCGTTAGGATTAGGTGGACGAAGCAGAAGTCGCAGTCGAAGCAGAAGTATTTTTTAGATGAAACTTTCCCAGGTCGTCAGAGAATATCTTTTCCTCTGACATCAGGAAGTAAACAACTTCTTTTACTTTTTCCTTCGAATGAATTTTCAGGTTGGACAATAGTTCCGCCAGCGAAGTTGCTTTCCGCGCAAGCTCACTCATTATTTGTGTGCCGATTTCCTCGAATTCACCCAACGCCAATTTCTTCTTTCTTCTTTCAATACAATTATCACAAATTCCGCACGCCTGTATGTTATTATCACCGAAATAATTTCCGATGATTACACTCCGGCATTCTTTCTCCGCTTGAACATATTTCATCATGACCCCAACGCGTTCACTAAATTGTTTTTTTCGCTTAGCCAGGCGCTTCATGTCAATATATAGATCTGCCGCCTTCTCCCTGTTGTGAAAAAGGTAAACCTGCGGTTTTTCTTTTCTCGGCGCATAACTCACGATGCCGTATTTGTGCAGTTCATTCAGTTGCGAAACGATTTCAGTTATGTCTTTTTTCAGTGCAACCGCCAGAACTCTCTCATTAATGTTTACCGGTTGATCCGTAACTCCTTCATATGTCCTTAAAAGTGTTTTCAGTACCGGCTCAAGTTTCTCCTGTTCTTCTTCAAATTCGAGTAATCTTCTCCTGTCCGCCAGCACTTCAATTTTAGATTGAATAAAAACCTGTTCGCTGAAGTACAGCACTTCCTCCTGCTCCAGTATTTTCATCGCCGACAATGCGACATTGGATTTGAGCTTGAAGTCGCTGATAAATTTCGAAAGATCGATTTCGTAATAGTTGCCTTGACCGGAACCCGCGGGAACCTGCAGATGGTTCATCAATGCTTTATAGACATTCCTGATTTCTTCTTTACCCGGAAATTTTATCTCTGCAATTTCACTCAGCTTGCTGACTTCCTTTTCGGCTGCGAGTAAAACGGCGTATGCTCTCTTCCCATCTCTTCCCGCCCTGCCTGCTTCCTGGTAATAGTTCTCCAGGCATTCAGGTACGTCCGCATGGATCACTACTCTCACGCCAGGCTTGTCAATGCCCATTCCGAAAGCATTGGTACAAACAATGACTCTCGTTTTATCTTTCAGCCAGTTTTCCTGTTTTTCATTTCTCACATCCTGCGAAAGGCCGGCGTGATAAAAATCCGCCGCGATTTCTTTCATCACCAGGAGGTCGCTGATCTCTTTGGTTTTTTTGCGGCTCCTGCAGTAAACAATAGCTGTTCCGGGCACTTTGTTCAAAACGTCAATGATTTTGTTCACCTTTCCCGACACATTGAATACACTGTAAGAAAGATTCGGTCTTTCAAACGACTGTCTGAATACACTGAATTTTCTAAACAATAATTTCTCGCAGATGTCCTTTTGCACTTCAGGCGTCGCCGATGCCGTTAACGCGAGCACCGGTATGCCGGGTAGTTCCTGCCTGAGGTCCGCTATCCTTAGATACGACGGTCTGAAATCATATCCCCATTGCGAAATACAATGCGCTTCATCCACTGCTATCAATGAAACACCAAGTGAAGGAAGAAACTCCCTGAACATTGTCGTTTCCAGCCGCTCGGGCGACACATACAAAAACTTGCAATTACTGTTTCCTGCGGTTTTCAGCGTTGCCATCACCTCCTTTCTCGTCATCCCCGAGTAAACCGCGAATGATGTGATGCCTTTGCGTCGCAGGTTTTCTACCTGGTCTTTCATCAGCGCGATGAGCGGCGTAACAACAAGGCACAACCCTTCCTTTGCCATTGCCGGAATCTGGAAGCAGATCGATTTTCCTCCACCAGTTGGCAGCAGGGCAAGGCAATCGTCGCCCTGCAACACACAATTAATTATGTCTTCCTGTAACGGTCGGAAACCTGTATAACCCCAGTAGTCTTTTAATATAGCGTGAATGGATTGCATCAGTCAACCTTCTTCACGTACAATCTTACAGAATTTACTGCAAGAACCACGTCGCTCATGCCCATTACCAGTGCGCCAAAGGTCGGTGTGAGCCAGCCGAGCGCCGCAACAGGTATAGCAACGATATTATAGATAAAAGCCCAGAAGAGATTTTGTTTTATTGTCAGGTAGGTATGTTTTCCTAAACCAAGGGAAAGCGTTAAATGTTTTAAACCATTATCCATTAACACAACATCCGCTGTTTGCACAGCCACCTGCGACGCTTCGCTGATCGAAATCCCAATTGTAGCTTTGGCCAAAGCCGGGGCATCATTTATACCATCACCGATCATCGCTGTCGGTTGCACCGCGTTCAACTCTGCAATTTTCGCGAGTTTCTGCTCAGGCGTTTGCTCAGCTATCACCTCGTCAATGTTTAGTTCTTCAGCCACCAGCATGGAGCTTTCGAGTTTGTCGCCGCTCAGCAGGATTGTTTTTATTTTTTTATTCCTGAGGTAGCTGACGACATCAAATGCTTCCGGTCTTATTTCGTCTTTTATATCTATCCATCCAAACAATTCGTTGTTTTTAGTTACGTACAAATTGTGTGATCTGTCTTCGTTGATTCCTTCCACCAACCTGTATGAGCCCACCGCGTAACTGTCACCATCTTTCGTTACGCCCTTCATCCCGACACCCTTAACTTCTTCTGTCTTTTTCCACCTGATTTCATCCTTCGTTTTCCACGCTTTCGATATGGATTTCGCAATCGGGTGATTCGAAAATTTTTCCAGGGAATACACTATCGATCTGAATTCCTTCTCGTCAATAGCCGAATGAAAATTTCCGACTATAAAATTCCCGGTCGTCAGTGTGCCTGTTTTGTCAAATACCACCTGCCTGATATTTTTGAATAACTCCAGGCTTTTCGCATTTCTGAAAAGTATTCCGTTTCTAGCGGCCCTGCCTAATCCTACCGCAATTGCCGCGGGCGTTGCCAATCCCATTGCACATGGACACGCAATTACCAGCACCGCGATTGATCTCATAAGAGACGTTGTCAATCCCTGTGTCGCGATGATATTAATAATAAATGTCAACGCCGCGATACCGAGAACAACCGGAACAAAAATCGCGCTGATGCGGTCGGCCATTTGTTGAACCGGTGGTTTTTCTCCCTGAGCCTGTTTCACCAGGTTAACGATATTAGCAAGGACTGAATTTTTTGCTTCGGCTGTTACCTGGGCCTTAACTATTCCATCAGTTAACAAACTTCCTCCGAGAAGATTGTCTTTCGGACCTTTTTCGCGGGGCAGGCTTTCTCCTGTAATAATTGCCTCGTTGACACTTCCGGTACCCGTCAGTATTTTACTATCAGCGGGAACCTGTTCTCCCGTTTTTATCAGTATGAGATCGCCAGGCTTCAGCTGGCTGTTATCTACCGGAAATATCACTTCTTCATGCTTGTCGTCAAAAGCGATCATGTTTCCCATAACCACCTGAGATTTTGCAATCTTGTTAAGCGCACGTTGGGTCGACTCCACCGAAGCATCTTCGAGATAGTTCCCTAAGAAAACGAGCGTGATGATCGCAGCTGCTGTCTCATAAAATAAATATTCATGCGCCGAAAAGAACAATGTTCCTGCGAGGCTGTAAACGAATGCGGCCGTTGCACCTATTGCAATTAACACGTTCATGTTCGGCATTCCGTTCCTGATGCTTTTGATTGCGCTCCTTCCAAAAAAATCCATTCCAACAATATATACCGGTATGCAAAGAGCCAGCTGAACGTAAGGATTCATGAGCCATGCAACGTCGATCCATCGGTGGAGCATGTGCAACATGAGCGGTATAGTAAATACCGCACAAAACAAAAATCGTTGAAGGTGATTTTTGAAAAGTGCCTTTTTCCGGGACTTTTCTTTATGCTCGCCGGTTTTGACAGTGTATCCAAGCTCCTCTATTCCTTTTATTATTTTCTCGCTGTCATTTTTATCATCATTATCAAATACAACATCGCCACTTATCGGGTTCACTTTCACATTGCGTTTTCCCTGTTTTTCAAGATACCTGGACACGGTCAATGAACAGTTGGAACAAGTCATGCCTTCAACTTTCCAATTTGTCTTTTCCATTATGCAAATTTACCACTATGCAGATTCCCACGAAAGGGATAATATCTAAACGCTGTTGCATTTACACGGCGGGACTGCAGTAAAAATATCACTTAGACGAGGAGGAAAACATCATTTGTTTGATTACACGCCGTTCTATATTTGCTGCATGGAACTCCTTTATCGATTGGATGATATTAATGAAGTTGCTGCCGATGTGTTAAAGGCATTTGGTGAAAGAAATGTTATCGCATTTTCAGGAGAGATGGGGTCAGGTAAAACGACATTGATCCACGCGGTATGCAGGCAGCTGGGTGTTAAAGGAAATATGGGTAGTCCCACTTTTTCTATTATTAATGAATACGAAGGTGAACGAGGTCCGGTGTTCCATATAGATCTTTACAGGTGTCGCGATGAAGAGGAGGCGATACGTGCGGGAGTTGAAGATTGCATTTATTCTGGATGCCTGTGCCTGGTCGAATGGCCGGAAAAGGCGCCGTCACTTTTTCCTGAAGAAACAATACGGGTAAGCCTAACCGAAAAAGATGAGGGTAGGAGGAAGATTTCTGTCACTTAAATCAGGTGAAAATCAGATATTAGCGATTTAAATTTAAGCCGATTGTAAGTCGTAAATTGTACGGCCAAACCGAATCACATCAATGTCTCATCCAAAACCGCGCATCAGTACCTCTTTCAGCTATGAAACCCTGGAGGAGAAGCTGGATGTAAAGCCTAAAGGCGCCCAACTGCATATTGGCATACCGAAAGAAACCGCTTTCCAGGAAAACAGGATAGCGCTTACGCCGGACGCGGTAGGGGTGTTGGTCAGCAACGGCCACCAGGTTGTAATTGAGCATAACGCCGGCGAGCCTACTCATTTCAGGGATAAGGATTATAGCGAAGCGGGTGCAAGGATCGTCTACGAAAAGGCGGAAGTTTTCAGGTCGCCCATACTCGTGAAATCGGCTCCGGTTGTAGATGAGGACCTACCGTTCCTTCAATACAATCAGCAAATCTTCTCACCGATACATATGTCGGTGATGAAGGCGTCACTGCTCGAAAAGATGATGGAGAAAAGGATCACAGGAATCTCTTTCGAAGCGCTGAAAGATGATAGTGGTACTTATCCGATCGTGCGAAGCATGAGTGAAATAGCGGGTAGCGCCGTAATGCTTATTGCGGCTCAGTACCTGGGTTCGGCAAATCACGGTAAAGGTGTTCTGCTTGGCGGAATTTCTGGAATTCCACCAACGAAAGTTATCATCATTGGAGCCGGTATTGTGGGTGAGTACGCCGCAAGGGCAGCGCTCGCACTCGGAGCTTCAGTAAAGGTCTTTGACAATAGTGTTTACAGGCTAAAAAGGTTGCAGAATAATATCGGGCACAGGCTATGGACGTCGGTTTTAGAACCGCGCATTTTATCCAAACAGCTTAAAACGTGTGAAGTGGCTGTAGGAGCGCTTGGATCCCAGGGCGGAAGAACGCCCGTTGTTGTAACGGAAGAAATGGTTAGCAATATGCGCCCCGGGAGCGTGGTAATAGATGTAAGTGTTGATAGAGGTGGATGTTTTGAAACAGCGGAAATTACCACACATGAACACCCGATTTTCATGAAATACGGAGTCATCCATTATTGTGTTCCAAATATTCCATCAGGTTTCGCTCGCACGGCTTCGCAGGCGATCAGCAGTGTATTGATGCCCCTGCTTCTTGAAGCTGGCGACAGCGGTGGATTCGAAAACCTGATATGGCACAAGGTTAATCTCAGGTCGGGTATCTATCTTTTTAAAGGGGCGCTCACGAATTTTCACCTGAGCCAGCGGTTTGATTTAAAATACACAGATCTGAATCTTCTTATTGCGAGCCAGAGATAGCGCGAGTGCGGTAACAAATAAGCACAGTTCTAAACGCATTTTTACAACGACATTGCACTAACCCGCATCGCGAAAAGCATATTCATTAATGCTTGAAACAAGGTCTCAAAATAAAAGCCGTTGCAACAAAACGCATTAATCATTTCAGATCGCTCATCAGAATACGCTCCTTGCAGAAGCCATATTCCTCATGACTGTTTGAACTGACTATAACAGTACGATCAGCAGAAAATTCAGAGATCAGGCGGTGATACAATGCAATGCCATCTTCATCCAGGTTAGTGCAAGGCTCATCGAGAAGAAGAACGGGCGTGTCGGAAAAGAAAGCCTGCGCAAGTTTTGCCCGCTGCTTCATCCCGGAAGAATAATATCGCATCTGTTTTCCTGCCGAGGCAGAAAGATTTACCATTTCGGCGATATCTTTTACTGAATAGCCAGCCAGGAATGGTTTGAATTTCTGGTGAAATACAAGAAATTCAGATAGCGTCATTTCTTCAATAAGTTCCTGGTAGGGTGCCGCGATCGAGATATGTCTGTATATGATGTCGCCATCTATAACTTTATCGCCACTCGTATATTTGACAGAGCCTTCGCTCGTGACAATCGCGCCGGCGATTATTTGGAGAAGCGTAGATTTTCCTGAGCCGTTGGGACCCGTAATCGCATAGCTGGCGCCGGAGACAAATTGAAATGAGAATTTGCGAAAAATCCAGTCGCGGTTGAATCGCTTACCGGTTTCAGAAAGTGAAATCTGCATCTGTAGCAGTTTTGGAAGGTCTCCTGATGATTCCGATCTTGGAGTTGTTGATGAATTCGAGGATTTGATCCTTCACCGGGCTTGGGTCGAAGTTCTTCTCTATAATTTCGAGTGAGCCAGAGGTAGTGTTTTTTTCTACGAACAGAACGTGGTAGATATCGGAAATTTCGTTGATCTTTTCTTTGGAGAATCCGCGTCGCTGGAGGCCGACGATATTAATTCCCATATAACACAGCGGTTCGCGTGCGGCCTTAATGAATGGAGGAACGTCTTTGCGAATAACGGTGTGTCCTGCGATATAGGTATGTTCGCCAATGTGCGTGAACTGATGCGCGCCCGCCATGCCGCTTAATATGGCATAGTTATCAATGGTAACATGTCCTGCGAGCTGAACTGCGTTGCCAAGAATTACGTTGTTACCAAGGATGCAATCATGGGCAACATGTGAGTATGCCATCAGGAGGCAGTGATTTCCAATTACAGTTTTCCACCTGTCTTTGGTACCACGGTTGATCGTCACACATTCTCTTATCGTAGTATAATCACCTACTTCCACCGTACTTTCCTCACCGACAAACTTCAGGTCCTGTGGGATGGCACCCACAATGGCACCGGGAAAGATCCTGCAATGGCGTCCGATGGTGGTGAGCTCCTGGACTACGGCGTGCGACATAATATGCGTATTGTCGCCAATGACAACGCGATCATGAATGACTGCGAAAGGTTCAATAGTAACGTCATTCCCGATTTTTGCATTAGGATGTATATACGCCAGCGGACTAATCATACTTACGCTTTAGGTCTTTTTACAATTTGTGCTACAAGGTCTGCTTCGGTTACGAGTTTGTCTCCAATAAAGATCGTGCCTTTCATTTCGCAAATGCCGCGTCTGATCGGATTAGAAAGTTCCATTCTCAATATCAACGTGTCACCGGGAACTACCTTCTGTTTGAATTTGCAATTTTCAATTTTCAGGAAGTAAGTGTCGTACTGGTCTTCTGTACCTCTCGGGATTGCAAGAAATCCGCCCGCCTGTGCAAGGGCCTCCACCTGCAGAACGCCGGGCATAACGCAGTTGCCGGGAAAATGTCCCTGGAAAAACGGCTCGTTATAAGTCACATTCTTAATGGCGACCACATGCCTGTCGGTGAGTTCGATTACTTTGTCAACCAATAGAAAAGGGTAACGATGGGGTAAAACTTTTTCAATAGCGTGAATATCGAGTACTGCTGGTTTGTTTGGATCGTATTTCGGAATGTCCTGCCGGTGCTTATACTTTTTGATGTGCTCCTTAATCTTTTTCGCGAAGCGTACATTCGACGCATGTCCGGGACGGTTAGCGATGATATGCGCTTTGAAAGGAAACCCCACAAGTGCAAGATCGCCTACCACATCCAGCAGTTTATGCCTGGCAGGTTCGTTTGGAAAACGAAGTTTCAAATTATTCAGTATGCCCTCCTCACTTACTTTAACATCGTGTTTGTTAAAAACTTTCGATATCCTTTTTACCTGGTCTTCGGTTACAGGTTTATCTACAACCACTATCGCGTTGTTGATGTCGCCCCCCTTTATAAGGTTGTTTGCCAGCAGCCACTCGAGTTCATGAAAAAACGAAAATGTGCGGCAGGGAGCGATCTCCTTATTAAACTGGGTGATATCTTTTAATGCTGCATGTTGCGTGCCGAGAACAGGTGAATTAAAATCTATAAGTGTATTGATACGATATTCATTGTATGGAAGCGCCACCATCTCCACTTTTTTCTCTTCGTCCACAAAGGTGATGTTGTGCTCGATACCGTAAAAAATCTTTTTGGCTTCCTGGCGAACAGTGCCTGTTTTTTCGAGCGCCTCCACAAAAGGCTCGGCGCTTCCGTCGAGGATGGGGATTTCTTCTCCGTCTATTTCTATCAGCACGTTATCGATCTGCATGCCTACAAGAGAGGCAAGCAGATGCTCGATGGTGCTAACGCGTGCGCCATTCGACTCAAGAGTCGTACTGCGGTTCGTTTCTATCACATTATCCACATCAGCCTTAATGGTAGGACTTCCTTTGAGGTCAACGCGTTGAAAGATAATTCCAGTGTTGGGTTCCGACGGTTTCAGGCGCATGGTAACGGCCTGACCAGTGTGAATTCCTGCGCCCGAAATAGTGATCTCAGATTTTATAGTATGTTGAAAATGATCTCCGTTGCTGGTGGTCCTCTCCATAGCCACGAAAGTATGAATACTTAGGGAAATCCATTTAGAATTATGGTACCGCCTTCTCTATCAGGAGTTGGCGCACAAGGTTTTCAAGCTCAATAATTCGCTTCTCGAGCTCGGGGAGATTTCGGGTAACAGCCTGGCTTCGCAACGCGCTGGTATATTCAAAAGCCGGCGATCCTGTTACCGCGGTATGAGGAACTTTGATGGACTTGCTCACGCCACTCTGGGCATTGATCTTGGCATTGTCGGCGATTTGTATATGGCCTACGATTCCGGCCTGGCCGCCAATCATTACATTGTTACCGATCTTGGTACTACCGCTAACTCCTGCCTGTGCAGCAATCACGGTATTGTGGCCCACCTCAACATTATGGGCAACCTGTATCAGGTTGTCGAGCTTGGCGCCGGATTTAATCAACGTGGATCCCATCGTAGCACGGTCTATTGCCGAATTAGCGCCGATCTCCACGTTATCCTCTATCACCACATTGCCGATCTGCGGAACCTTTTTAAAACTTCCGTCGGCCTGGGGTGCAAAGCCAAATCCATCGCTGCCAATCACAGTTCCGGCATGTATACTCACATGGTTTCCAACTACACAATCATGATAGATGCGAACCCCAGGATGAAGAATCGAATGATCGCCGATGGTCACATTGTTTCCGATATATACGTTTGGATAAATCTTGACATTATTCCCAACCTTCACATTTTCGCCGATATACGCAAAAGCGCCGACGTAAACTTTGCTGCCAAGTACCGCAGTTTTGGCGATGTAAGTTGGTTCCTGTATGCCCTCCATCTGCTGGGCGACTATCTCCTGGTATTTCGCGAGCAACGTAGCGAATGCGGAATAGGGATCCAAAACTCGTAACATTGTTGCATTTACCGGACCCTTCAACTCCTGGGTTTCATTTACAATGATCACCGAAGCCCCGGTGGTATATAAATAATCTTCGTATTTGGGATTGGCAAGAAAAGCGAGCTGGCCGTTTTTGGCCTCTTCAATTTTACCAAAGGAATTTACCACTGCGTCGGGGTTGCCCTCTACCCTTGCATTTATTATTAAGGCTATCTGAGCAGCAGTGAATTGCATAGGCTATGCGTTAAAAAAACAAATATAGAATTTTTTCACAGGCGTTGACAGAGTTTGGTGTATCAGGGCATTGTCTACCTGCGAGATATCCTTTACGCTTCCGTCTTTAAACAAAATATTTATCCTTTCCTCGGAAGGGTCGTACGTAGTGTTCTCCGCTTCCCCTGTAAAAATAAAATATCTGCTTTCAGCCTCAGTGATATTTAACTTTTTGCAAATAACATTCCGCATGTCAGCAACAAGGGCATCATCGAACGGTTGACCACGTAATTTAACTTTTAATAAACGACGATCAATCAGGAACCGGCATAGTGTTGATAAAATCATGTCGTCGTGATCCATCCAGTTTTTGATCGTTGCCATCACATCATAATCGTCCAGCAAACAAAATTTTTCGAACTGTGGACCGGCGGCCATCACTACCTCATTTCTCAGAAAATAGTCAAACGCATGCGATGTGGATGAAACATTTGCGCCGTTTGAAATAAGTTCTTTTGCCCGCTTTACAATATTCACAAGCATCATTTCGGCGGCGACAACAGTTTTATGCAGGTATACCTGCCAGTACATAAGTCTCCTGGCCACGAGAAATTTTTCTATCGAATAGATTGCCTTTTCTTCTACCATCAAATCACCATTATGCACCGCGAGCATCTTGATGATCCTGTCGTAACCGATCACTCCTTCCGAAACTCCTGTAAAAAAGCTGTCCCTCGTCAGGTAGTCGAGCCTGTCAACATCAAGCTGGCCCGACACAAGCTGGTGTAAAAATCGTTTCGGATATTTGTTGGTAAATATGTCTATCGCTGTTGTAAGCTTCCCGTCGTATTGCTCATTGAGCACTTTCATCATCAGCAGCGAAATGCTTTCATGATGCATTCCCGGTATGAGAATTTTTTCCAGTGCATGCGAAAAAGGTGCATGCCCCGAATCATGCAGTAAGATGGCGATGCGCGCGCCTGTTTCTTCCTCGGGCGTTATTTCCACGCCTTTGCTTTTCAGTTCCGATAACGCCATGCACATCAGGTGGTACGCTCCCAGCGAATGATGCAGGCGCGTGTGAATCGCGCCGGGGTACACCAGGTGCGCGAATGCCATCTGCATAATACGCCTGAGACGCTGATAATATGGATGTGCGATGATATCGGAAACCAATGGATCATCAATTGTGATAAATCCATGAACCGGATCGTTGATAATTTTTCTTTTGCGATTGATCATTCCTGTTGCCGGATTGTTAAATAGTCCGCTCAATTGAATCAAAAATACAATAAGTAAAGCGGGAAGATTATATTTAGAGTTCATTAAACCACTCCCTATGGCATTAGGAAAGATACTCTGGGTAGATGATGAAATGGAGAGCCTGCAATCGCAAATTCTTTTTCTTAAGAATAAGGGATACGAAGTAAGCTCGCTTACCAATGGCTTCGACGCGGTGGACTATCTCAAGGAAAATCCCGTAGACGTAGTACTGCTCGACGAAACGATGCCGGGCATTACAGGTCTTGAAACGCTCGCCAAAATCAAGGAGGTGAACACGCACGTCCCTGTTGTGCTCATCACAAAAAACGAAACGGAAAACCTGATGGACGATGCGATCGGGAGCCAGATCACCGACTATCTCATCAAGCCTGTCAATCCCAACCAGGTTTTATTAAGCCTGAAAAAAATAATTGACAACAGGAGATTGGTTGCGGAACGCACCACCACTGCATATCAGCAACAGTTCCGGAACCTGTTCATGGCGCTTAACAGTAATCCCGACCATAACGAATGGATGGATATCTATAAAAAACTGGTGTATTGGGAACTTGAAATGGAAAAGAGCGACAGCCCCGAAATGACCGATGTGCTGCATGCTCAGAAAAGTGAGGCCAACACAGAGTTTTTCAAATTCGTTTCTAAAAATTACGCGAAATGGGTGGATCCAAAATCAGGAGACGGTCCGATTATGTCGCACACCCTGCTCAAGTTTAAAGTGCTTCCACACATCGAAAAAGGTGTCCCCACTTTCTTTGTGCTCATAGACAACCTGCGTTTCGACCAGTGGAAGGCGATTCAACCGGTGTTCGCTGAAAGTTTCAGGATTCTTGAGGAAGATACTTTTTACAGTATTCTTCCGACCGCTACCCAATATAGCCGGAATGCAATGTTCGCAGGATTGATGCCGATGGATATTGAAAAACAATTTCATCAGCAATGGAAAAATGATGACGATGAAGGCGGAAAAAATTTACACGAAGAAGAATTTTTCAGGGGGCAGATAAAGCGACTCAAAAAAGAAAATATAAAATGTTCGTACACGAAAGTATTGAACTACCAGTCCGGGCAGGAGCTTGTGAATAACATGCACAACCTTTTGGGCAATGATCTGAACATAATCGTTTACAACTTCGTGGATATGCTTAGCCATGCACGTACCGAAATGGAAGTTCTCAAGGAGCTGGCGAGTGATGAAACGAGCTACCGTTCGGTAACAAAAAGTTGGTTCGAACATTCACCCCTTCACCAGGCGCTGAAAAAGATCGCTGATAAAAAAATCAACCTGGTGCTGGCGACAGATCATGGAAGTGTAAGGGTAAAATCTCCGGTGAAAGTGATCGGCGACAAGCAAACGACGACAAATTTGCGGTATAAACACGGTCGGAATTTAAATTATGAACCAAAAGATGTCCTGGCGTTCAGGGATCCGAAAGAGGCCGGTTTGCCCGTGCCGACCGTGAACTCGTCATATATTTTTGCGAAAGAAGACATATTCCTGTGCTACCCGAATAACTACAACTATTATGTAAATTACTACAGGAATACTTTTCAGCATGGCGGGGTAAGCATGGAAGAAATGATTATCCCGGTGATCAGGATGGGGCCAAAGGTTTAATAAATTATATTTGCCCCGATGAAATATACCCAACACACCCTCGATAAACTGGAGGAGCTACTTGGAGAACTGGAATACGTCGTACGTTACGAACGCGGAACATTTCAGAGTGGTTATTGTATCCTTGAACAAAAAAAGGTAGTTGTGCTGAATAAATTTCTGCAACTCGAGGGTCGAATTAATACGCTCGCCGACATTATCCCTAAACTAATAGTGAATTCCGGGACTCTTTCGCGTGAGGCGCGTAAAACCCTGGACATGATTCACGCCAAAGCCTGATTTTCTATAGATTTGGAAAGTGGCTTATCCTTCACTCACCATTACGTTTCTCGGCACAGGCACAAGCGGAGGCATTCCGATGATCGGATGCAGTTGCCAGGTTTGTACATCCACTAACAAAAAAGATAAACGGTTAAGGTCAAGTATCCTGGTTCGTTCAGCCACCACCACTATTGTTGTCGATTCCGGGCCGGATTTCAGATACCAGATGCTGAGGGAAAAAGTAATGCATCTCGATGCGATTGTTTTTACTCATCCGCACAAGGATCATGTGGCCGGGCTCGATGATGTTCGCGCATATAATTTTTTCAGCGGCAGGCCCATGAATGTGTTTGCCAATGAAATGACGCAGGCCGTGCTCATCAGGGAGTTTCCGTATGCTTTTGCCGATACAAAATATCCGGGCGTTCCCGACATTATTCTTAATACGATCGCGTTCGAACCTTTTGTAGTCGGAGATATTCCTGTTGTGCCCATAATGGTGTGGCACATGAAAATGCCGGTGCTTGGATTTCGCTTCGGCAACTTTACTTATATCACGGATGCGAACCGGATCGAAGAAAGCGAGATGGTGAAAATTCAGGGGTCAGAGTATGTTACACTGAACACACTGAGAAAGGAAGCGCATATATCGCATTTCAATTTACAGGAAGGTATTGCAGTTGCACAAAGGCTGAATGCGAATCAAACTTATTTCACACATCTAAGTCACCAGATGGGACTGCATGATGAGGTATCCAAAGAGCTTCCGCCGAAAATAGAACTTGCCTACGATGGCCTTGTGATTTCACTGTAAAATTTGCGCGAAAATCCCATTTCTGCGGAATGGCATAGCTATACCTTGCTTAAAAGATGAAAATGAAAGTGAGGGAATATCTGACATTCACAAAGAGGGAGCGAAATGGCATTCTTTCTCTTATTGCGATTATGCTGGTAATCGTTTTTACGCCGAAATATTTTTGCCGGCCCGCCCCTGTTGAACCGCAAATTGTTGAACAGGTAAATAGAGCTTTTAGTGATACAGGCAGCGACCCTGCCACTCCT
>JAEUVS010000089.1 GCA_016786745.1 Chitinophagaceae bacterium
AGGAGTACGGAGGCTTGCCGGAAATACTTTACGACCTTGTTCACAAAGGATTTACTTATTACAACATTCCGCTCAGAAGAGGTTTTTTATATGCGTGGAAATTGCTTGGCCAGTTCATGTATCGCAGACAGTTTGTGAAGCGGTTTTCCAAAAAAACCCGCGAAGCATTTCCACTTGGGTACATTCTTGTTGCTCAAAAAAAATCAGCGTCATGAAGGTAGGATTCGCATGTGGCGTTTTTGACGTTTTTCACGCCGGCCATGTGCTGATGCTGAAGGAATGTAAAGAGCACTGCGATTACCTGATTGTGGCTGTAAACAGGGCCGGGAACATTTCCAGCGAAATTAATCCCGGGAAGAAGAAGCCGGTGTTTTCATTCGACGAGCGCAAAATGGTGGTGGCGAACAGCCGGTACGTCGACCAGGTGTTAGAATATAATTCCGAAGAGGAGTTGTACCAGATTTTAAAATCGAACAAAATAAATGTGCGTTTCCTCGGTGATGACTATAAGGGAAAGAATATTACAGGAGGCGATCTGAATATCCCGATACACTACGTTGATCGCAGTCATGGTTTCTCCACGACAAAGGCGATCGAAAAAATCTTAAAAAACCGCGGGTCGTGAGATGAATTTACGTGTGATTCCGTGTTTGTTGTTGCACAAGGGCGGGTTGGTGAAATCGGTAAAGTTTAAAGATTATAAGTACGTAGGTGATCCGATAAACGCGGTAAAGATTTTCAATGAGAAAGAAGCCGACGAGATTTCGATTATCGATATTTCGGCAACAGCAGAAAGGCGTTCCCCGAACTATAGTTTGATAAACGAGATTGTATCAGAGGCATTCATGCCTGTGGCTTATGGTGGCGGTGTTTGTGAACCGGATCAGTTAAAAAAGATCTTTCAAAGTGGAGTGGAAAAAATTATAGTGAATAAATCCGCTCACACAACACCGCAGTTGATAAGTGAAGGCGCAAAGCTGTTCGGAAGCCAGAGTATCGTTGTTTCCATAGATGTAAAGAAAACTATGTTTAAAGGACACAGGGTATTTACCGACAACGGTAAAAATGATACTGGATTGAGTCCTTCATCATTTGCAAAGCAAATGGAGTCGATGGGTGCAGGTGAAATCTTACTTAATTCGATAGACAGGGATGGAACATACAAGGGTTATGACCATGAACTTATTTATTCAGTTTCGCATGCTGTGAGTATTCCTGTTGTAGCAGTGGGTGGCGCAAGCTCGCTTGATGACTTCAGGATAGCGCGGGAAAGTGGAGCTTCAGCTGTGGCCGCAGGAAGCATGTTTGTCTTTAAACGCCCGCACCAGGCAGTGTTGATTAACTATCCGAGTCAACAGGAGTTCGATAAAACATTATTCAAGAAAGAGCAATGATATTATCTGAAAAGGATCCGGGGTACAGGCAGTGTTCTATAAGCGTGATGGATAATATTGCCGATCCGAATATTACATTCGACGCGAATGGCATCTGCAATTATTATTACGAATACAAAGATGCGGAACAACGATTAGTGTTCAGGGGAGACGCTGGCAAAAAGAAGCTGGAAGAAACGGTCAGGGTTATCAAACAGGACGGTAAAGGGAAAAAATACGACTGCATGCTGGGTGTAAGTGGCGGTGTAGATAGCACTTATCTCGCGCTAAAGGCGAAAGAACTGGGACTTCGGGTCCTGTGTGTTCATTTCGACAATGGCTGGGATTCAGAACTTGCTGTAAAGAATATTGAAAATATCGTTTCGCGTTGTGGGTTTGATTTATATACTTATGTGAACGACTGGCAGGAATTCAGGGACATTCAACTCGCCTATTTTAAAGCAAATGTGATAGATATCGAGGCGGTGAATGACATTGCCATTTTTCTGAGCCTTGACAGAATTTGCGCCAAATACGGCTTGAAAAATATTCTCGACGGAAGAAATGTGGTCACCGAACAAACGATTCCAGCCGCCTGGATCAATAAAGACCTGGGCAACATGCTTAACATTCATAAAAAGTTCGGAACCGTGCCGCTTAAAACCTTTCCGCTCATCGGCCGATGGAAAAGAAACCTGGATGCAGTTAGACGTGCATACTATACGATCACTCTTCTTAATTATGTTGACTACAACAAACAGGAGGCGAAGAAGGAAATAATGGAGAAGCTCGACTGGAAGGACTATGGCGGCAAGCACTATGAGTCGGTGTTTACGCGATTCTACCAGGGATATATCCTTCCTGTTAAATTCAGGGCAGATAAACGGAAATCACATTTATCGAACCTTATATTTTCGCAACAGATCACTAAAGAATTTGCCGTTGAAGAGTTGAAGAAGCCAATTTATCCGCCGGAACAACTGGCAATAGACAAGCCGTTTGTTTTGAAAAAGCTGGGCTTTACAGAAGAGGAATTCGATAAATACATGGCTGCACCTGCGGTTGACCATTCGGTTTATGGTAATACAAGAACGTTGACACAGGATTTTCCTATTCTTGAAATATTTCGTCCTATTAAAAACCTCCTGGTACCCGAAAAATGGTGGGAACGGTAATCGGCGCGAGGCCGCAATTTATTAAGGCAGCCGTGCTGTCGAAGCATCTCGCTGACGCGGGCATCAAAGAAGTGATTATTCATACAGGTCAGCACTATGATTACAAGATGAGTGAAGTTTTTTTTACTGAACTCGGTTTGCCCGGTGC
The DNA here is from genome assembly GCA_016786745.1 of Chitinophagaceae bacterium. GTDB lineage: Bacteria > Bacteroidota > Bacteroidia > Chitinophagales > Chitinophagaceae > Flavitalea. Next base: position 2,697 of record JAEUVS010000089.1, read on the forward strand.
TGAAATCAATCTTAATGTGGGCTCATCATCGCATGGGGCGCAGACTGCGGAAATACTGGCAGGAATAGAAAAGTATCTCATTCAATTTAAAAAAGGCATTACGCACGTTCTGCTTTATGGTGATACCAATAGCACATTGGCCGGAGCGATTGCTGCATCTAAACTGAATATACCAATCGTGCATGTGGAAGCCGGCCTTCGCAGTTATAACAGGGAGATGCCGGAGGAGATTAACCGGGTGGTTACCGATCATCTTTCCTCATTGCTCTTTTGCTCCAGCGATGAAGGAGTAAGAAACCTGGAAAAAGAGGGGATAGCCGGCAATGTTTACGTTTCGGGCGATATTATGCTCGATGCCTTCAATACCTATTCGGAGATCGCGCATAAAAAATTCGATCTCAAAAAAATACTGCCTCCCGGTATTGCGAACAACTATATGTTGCTTACTATTCACCGACCGGTTAATACCGATAATATCAGCAATCTTACTGAAATCCTGGCAGCGCTTGGTGAAGTGAAAACAGATATCGTGTGGCCTGTCCATCCGAGAAATAAAGCGACTCTTTCAAAATTGAATGTGCCGCAGAATGTACGCCTGTTCGAACCGTTTTCTTATTTTGAAATGATGGTGGTGCTTCATGGCGCAAAGCGGGTACTGACCGATTCCGGGGGTCTGCAGAAAGAGGCATACTGGGCAAAAAAACCGTGTATCACGATAAGGTCGGAGACCGAGTGGGTTGAAACATTGCATGACAATTGGAATATTCTCGCCAGCCCTGAACGAACAGCCATCAGGGAAGCCGCGAATATTGATGTTGATCGGAGCAGCTGGACTGAATTGTATGGAAACGGATACGCCGGAAAATTTATATCGAAAGTAATTGGTGCATCAATCGCAAAAGTACAAACCGCGGGAAGTGAAATTTAAGGACAAAGTTATTTTCATCATATCGTACGAGAACTGGGGTGCAATGCGTATGTCTAAGCATCATTATGCAATTGAGCTTGGCAAGGCAGGCAATAAAGTTTATTTTATTAATCATCCCGACAAACGCTACGAGCTGCGACGTGGCGAGGTAAGGGTTTTGGAAACGGATGCAATAAACGTTTTTGAAGTGAAGCACCGGTTGTTCTATCCGTATTTTTTGAAGTTTAAGGCCAACTGGCTGTATAACCTGACTATTTCATGGCACATCAGGAAGATTATCAAAGCTGTGGGATTTTATCCGGAAATAGTATGGTCGTTTGACACAGGAAATACAATCCCCCTTAGATATTTTCCAAAAAGCGAGCTGAGAATTTTAATGCCGGTTGACGGACCGTTCGGACATAAACATGAGATGAGGGCCGTAAAAGGCGCTGATGTGATTATTTCTGTGACCGAAAGAATATTATCCGTGTTTAAAAAGTTTCCGATTCCGGGATTACTCGTTAACCATGGCGTTGCCCAGGTATTTCTTGACGATCATGTGAACGGAGTGGCGAATGACAAAATACGCATTGGATATTCGGGCAGCCTGGTTCGCAACGACCTTGATACGAAATGTTTTTTGCACCTGGTGAAAAGTCATCCTGACAAGATATTTGAATTCTGGGGCGAGAATGATTTCAGGAAATCGAATATGCACCTTCCGCAGGATGTTAGCCGGGAAACATTAAAGTTTCTCGAGACGCTAAAGAGCATGCCCAATGTGGTAATGCACGGTCCCGTCAGCTCAGAAACGCTCGCACTCGGTCTGAAAAAAATGGACTGCTTGTTTCTTTGCTATTCTATAAAAAATGATCAGAATCACCACAAAGTATTGGAGTACCTGGGAACGGGAAAGGCTATAGTGTCAAATCATCTCAGTTCATATAAGGACGCTGCCTCTGACCTGCTCGTGATGGCGCAAAGCACTGATAACAACGACGCCTTTCCAAAGTTATTCGATGCGGTAGTTAAAGATCTTGGTTTTTACAATTCGAAGGACAAGCAGGAAGTAAGGAAGAAGTACGCCCGGCAGTTTTCATATGCTGAGAATATCAGAAGGATCGAAACATTTGTAAACGATCATGTAAAGACGGCACAATCTGGCCGATGATTCGGATTAACTACATCACGAACCTGGATGTAAACGAATTTTCAGGAGGTTGGTCGGGGATGAACCATAACGTGTACGGGCAGCTAAAGAAAAGGTTTGAAGTGCACACTGTTCAGAAAGTTAACCCACCTTACTCACCGCGAGTGGTATATGCGTCGAAGGCAGCTAAAGTTCTGGGCCTAAAACGTACTTTTCCCGCATTCACAGCCAGGCGACTCAAACAGATAGCCGATGAAGTGTCATCGAAACGCGATGATAAAGCCGCTTTGAATTTTTATCACGGAGCTACCCCATGGCTGCTGACCGGAAATAATGTTCCTTACGCGATGTATCTCGATTGCTGCTTCGCGACCTACATCCGCGTTTATCATGATCAGTCAAAATTTAGCGCGCGACAACTGAAATACATTTTCGATAAAGAGCGGGATTTTCTGAACAACGCTCTGTGCGTTTTTTTCAGCAGCAAATGGGCGATGGACGAGGCCGCAAACAGTTATAATCTCCAGGCACGTAATTTCTACGTAGCAGGTTTGGGAGGTGGTTTGACTACCGAAACCGTCCAGTACAGCAACGAAAAATATTTTCTTTTTGCCGGGTTGGACTTTTTTGGAAAAGGTGGCGACCTGCTGGTGAAGGCATTTGCCGAAGTGCAGAAACTTCATCCCGGGTTCAAGCTTAAAATCGTTGGTGAGAAGCCGCCGCCTGATTTTCTTTCCATACCAAATGTTGAATATGCGGGCAGGTTCAATAAGTCCAATCACGACGAGGCAAAACAGCTGCTTGATCTTTTCAAAAACGCCTACTGCTTTGTTTTGCCGACCAGCAAAGACATGACGCCATTGGTGTTGGTGGAAGCGGCTTCGTTAGGGTGCCCGGTAATTGCAATGAATAATTTCGGCATTCCTGACATAGTAAAGCACAATGAAACCGGGTTGCTGGTAGATCCGGTCAAACCCATCCACGAGCAATTGGTTGCCGCCATGAATGAAGTAATTGTAAATACAGCAACGCATCGGAAATTTTCAGAAAATGCAAAAGTTCATATCAACGATAATTTTTCATGGAGCAGAACAGGGACAATTATCTGTGATCAAATATTGGAATCACTCTCCTGAATGACGACCGGAAGTAAGAGCATTTCTGTAATTATCTGCACGTTTAACCCGATTGATGAGGTTTTTAAAAGATGCCTTGACTCGGTGCGTGTTGCATCGTCCGGATATAACCCTGCTGAAATTATTATAGTAGACAACAATTCAACCGATCCGGTAAGTGCGAGAAATTATGTCGCAGGTTTTTTAGATAATCTGGCTCAATCTAAGGTAATAGTTGAGAGGCAGCAGGGACTTACGCATGCTCGCCTTAGAGGAATTCATGAATCCATGGGCGAACTTCTCATTTTTATCGACGACGACAATCTTATAGACGGAAATTATTTCTCCAAAGCCGCTGAAATATCGCAAAACCATTCTTTCATTGGCGCATATAGCGGTCGTGTTACTCTTGAATACGACACCGAACCTGCAAGTTGGACAAAACGATATTGGGGCATGTTGATTTACCGGGATTTACAGTCGGATGTTTGGTCGAACCTGCATTTTAACAATGAAACGATGCCAAATGGAGCCGGCTTATGCATCACGCGGGATGTTGCCAGTCACTATGTAAAATTATTTGATGAAGGAAATAGAAATTTCGTGCTTGATCGCTCTAAGGGATCATTGTTGTCTGGCGGCGATAACGATCTCGCAATGTGCGCATGCGATATAGGAAAAGGAATGGGTCTTTTCAAAGATTTGCACCTGAGACACTATACGCCTGCAAAAAGATTCAGCCTCGAATATTTGTCGAGACTCGCATACGGAATATATTTCTCTTACGCGGTTTTGTTGTACATGCGAACAGGAAGAATAGATAAAGATACTTTTCGCCAGAGAGTGAAGCACTATTTACAGGTGAGTCTCATGAAAAGAAAGGAGGACAGGATCATTCAGCGGTCATGCAGGAACGGATTAAAAGACGCAGCAAAAATCATTGAATCAGGAAACTGGAATAGATGAGGAAAATTCTACTTTTCTTTTTTTCACACCGTACCCTTGCCCTGATCAGGTGGGACATACACTTCCTGAAGATTCGATTCAACAATGCACTTTTCAATAAGCCGGGCAGGCTTTTAAAACGAATCAAAAAAGCGAAAGGTAAATTATACCTCAATTTAGGCAGTGGACCAAGGGGACTTTCATCGGATAACTGGGTAAACATCGACGGGTTCATGGATACCAACGTCCATTACCTGTGCGATTTTAACCGTCCATTCCCTTTTGCTAACGAAACATTTGATGGTATTTTTTGTGAGCATGTGCTGGAGCATTTTACATATGACGATGGACGGGCTCTTATGAAAGAGTGTAAAAGAATTCTTAAACAGGGTGGTGTGCTCCGGATTATAGTTCCTGACGGAAAAAAAATACAGACGTGGTATTTGAACGACCCGGAAGGGATTGTAAAATACAAAGAGGTTCGGTCCGGGTTTCCAATGGAAGCAGTGAACAATTTCTTTTATCAGCGTTACGAGCATCAGTGTATTTATGATGCGACATTGCTTGTTGATTCCCTGCTGCAGGCCGGGTATCAATCCGCCGGGGAAACATCTTTCGGAGAAACAGGAACAGGTGTCCGGGATATCATTCTGGATGATTCGAAGTACAACAAGGAAAGCCTGTACGTTGAAGCCGTTAAATGATAAACTACAGAATTGAAGGTCATTCATATTGTTGAGAATCTTGATAAAGGCGCTGTTGAGAACTGGCTCGTAAATATTTTCATTGAAAGCAGAAAGATCAGACCCGAATGGGATTGGACGTTTTACTGTATTCTCGGCAAAGAAGGCAGGTTGGATGAACGAGTGCGAAATGCGGGTGGAAAAATAATCTATTCTCCTGTTACAATAAGTCACAAAGCTAAATTCCTGAAACATCTTCGCAATGTGTTGAGGGCCGGTCGCTACGACATTATTCATTCTCATCACGATTATCTTAGCGGTTTTTATTTGCTTGCGTCGGCAGGTATAAAGTTCAGGAGGCGTTTTCTTCATGTTCACAATACCGATAAGGCGTTACCCGTCGGAAATAAAACTGTTCATAATTTATTGCTGCGGCCTTTCAGAACAATCGGCAGTTATCTCAGCGACACGATAATCGGAATATCAAAAAATACGCTTGCCGAATTTACCGGTTCGGAGAAAATAGGAAAAAGGCACGCGATTCTCTATTATGGAATCGATATGAGCCGGTTTAATGTACCTGCATTACGCTCGGAGGTAAGAAAAAATTTAAATCTCCCGGAAAACAGCAGGATCTTACTTTACGCGGGCAGGATGAACGATTTGAAGAATCCCGAATTTGTGGTGGATGTTCTTATGCATTTATTAAAGTTACGCCCGGATGTATATGCTGTTTTTATCGGGAGCGGCGACAAAGAGAAAAACGTTATCCAGAAAGCACAAACGTTAAACATTACGAGTCACATCCGCCAACCTGGTTGGTACGATAACGTGCCTGTGTTAATGAAGTCATCCGATGTTTTTGTTTTTCCCCGCAAAGAATATCCCAAAGAAGGATTGGGCCTTGTTGTAGTTGAAGCACAGGCCGCGGGACTACCGATGTTTATCACCGAAGGTATAGTACCTGATGCGATTGTAATTCCTGAACTCGCACACGTAAACAGCCTCCACGATCCAAAGCAATGGGCAGAGCAGATAAACGAAGTGCTCAACAAATCATTACCAATTTCACCCGAGGAAAGCCTGGAGCTGATGAAGAATTCCGCATTTGAATTAGGTGCAGCAGCAAGAAACCTGGTTGACCTTTATGAGCACTGATAGAAACGTGAAAAGAAAGGTGCTGCATGTTATTCACGGATTTGGGCCAGGCGGTGTTGAAACATGGTTGCTGGCTTGTGTAAAATATTTGAATGAACATCCGGAACTCAACATACAGTTTGATTTTCTTGCGACAGGCGGTTCACCCAAAGTGTTTGATGAACAGGTAAAGTCGTACGGAAGCAATATTTTTTACGCCCGCTATTCTTATAAATCGCTTGCAAGCTTCAGGCAAAAACTAAGGGCTATCCTGAAAGAAAATAATTACATAGCCATTCACGATCATGAAGATTTTATTTCAGGATGGCATTTTTGGCTCGGTGGAAAATATTTGCCTTCAGTGAGGGTATCGCATCTTCATAACCCGTACAATTTCGTTCACAACTACGTCGTAAACCCTCTAAGGCGGTTCTCATTCAAAATGGGCAGGCGACTTATGGCGAGGTTAACAGGTAAAATCACTGCCACATCCGATTCAGTAATGGATGAGTATGGTTATGATAAACCACCTTTTGTTGAGAAAAGAGTAAAACCGGCATACTGCGGTTTTGATACGGAAAAATTTCTGTACGACGAAAATGCCAAAGCAACTATATGCAACGAGCTTAAATGGGATACTGCGTCTAAGATAGCATTGTTTGTGGGGCGCATCGGATTACAGAGCTATGACACTGCCGCGAATCAGAAAAATCCTGAATTCGCATTCGAAATTGCAAAGAAGCTTGTTGTCAATAACCCCGGTTGGAAATTTTTGTTTGTTGGCTTTAAAGGCGAAACGGGCGAAAGGATGGAAAGAGAAGTGATCGGGCTCAACCAGCAGGAAAGAATTAAATTCCTGGGTATCCGCCAGGACATCCCGAAAATCATGTCGGCGGCCGATGTTTTTGTTTTTCCATCCTTGTGGGAGGGATTGGGAATGGTGGCCGTCGAAGCACAATGTGCTGGTCTTAACATCTTGATGTCCGATGCGGTGCCAAGAGAAGCCATTGTGGCCAAAGATATCGTTACTTTAAAATCACTTTCAGATACACCGGACGAATGGACAGACACAATCGTTTCGCTTCATCTACCGATCAACAGAAGGAAATACGCAGCGGTCGTCGCTAACTCCCCATTTTCTATTCATAATTCTATAAACCGGCTGATCAGTCTCTATGAACGTTAAGCGGGTGTTCATAAACACTTACCGATACGACTTTTATTTTGCGAGGATATGCATCGCGAGCATTCGGTACTGGTATCCTGACATTCCAATTTTTCTGATAAAAGACCAGAACAAAGGATCGTTTAACACCAGCTACGACGAAAACTTATGGAAGGTAAACGTACTTGATCTGCCGCGCAAGAAATTCGGGTGGGGTTACGGAAAGCTCGAAACGCTTTTTTTGAATAACACTGATTCGTTTTTTGTGATAGATGCTGACGCCGTGATCACGGGGCCGGTGCTCGATACCGTAGAAACTAATCCGGCCGATTTTATTGTTGACAAGGAAGTACAACCGGCGGCGCGTTTTAATGAAATATATTTTCGCCTCGATAAAATTCACGAACTCGATCTGCAATACGTTTACCCGGGATATAGCTTTAACACGGGTCAATGGTTTGGGACATCGGGTTTGTTGAGAAGAGAGGATTTCAAGACGACATTGAACTGGTCGGAGCCACCGGAAAGCAAGAAAGCGGACATCGTTTTTAATAACGATCAAACACATTTGAACTACGTGTTGCATACAATGGAGCGGTTGAAAAAGGTATCCGTTTCAAGAATAAACCTGATGGTGTGGCCGGAAGGCTCACGCGCCGATTTTATCGATCTTGAAAAAATAAAATCCCGGTCAGATGCTTACCCGTTTGTTATACATTGGGCCGGTATGAGCGCTTTGAAATTTTCAGACCTGCCCCGGCAGGATATTCTAAACTTTTACAGGGATTTTTATTACTCCAAAGCTGGTGGCTTCAAAAAGATCGGCGACTCGCTTGCAGGCATCTACCTTGATGCTGAAAAGAAAATCGGTCACAGGCTCAGCAGAAAGTAATATCGATGAGAGTACTTTATATCGGACACTATGATGTAGGAAGTACTTCGCGAATGAGAGGCGAATACCTGAAAGAGTTGTTACCCGGCGGTACATTCACTGTAATAAATATTGATCCCCCCTTGAACGCGACACCAAAAATCATGCGCTCAATAGGTTGGCGCTACAAAAAAGGTCCACTAATCAGGAATATAAATAATTATATCCGGCAACAACTCTCAAATAATTACAGTTATGACCTGGTATGGATTGACAAAGGTGTATTCGTTGATCCGGAAATCGTTTTTTCGCTGAAAAATAATTCTGGTCGCCTCGTCCATTTTACCCCCGACCCTGCATTTACTTACCACCGTTCGCGACTTTTTTATGAAGCGCTTCCGCAATACGACTACTGTGTAACAACGAAATCTTTTGAGATTGAATCCTACAAGGCGTTTGGCGTGAAGACAATATTTTGCACACAGGGCTTCGATCCCAGGGTGCACAAGCCGCACCACACGCCACGCGAAAAGCAGGGTGTCGTTTTTATCGGGCATAAAGAAGAAGAGCGCGAGTATATCGTATCAAAGCTGGTGGAGAAAAATATTAAGATCACGATCGCGGGTAACCACTGGGAGAAATTTTCTGCCAGGCGAAAACATAAAAGCAACCTCATTTATAAGGGCAAGGGTATTTTTGGCGACGACTATGCAAAGGAGTTGTCGGCCGCGCTGCTTGGTTTAGGACTGCTTTCGCGTTGGGTACCTGAATTGCACACTACAAGAACGTTTGAAATTCCCGCGTGTGGCACTGCCCTGGTCACTGAACATAATCCGGAAATCGGTTCCGTGTTTTCGGACGATGAGGTTATTTATTATGATGATGCGGAGGAAGCAATTGAGAAGATTGAACATTACGTTCTTAAAAGAGATAAGCTGTTGCCAATAACGGAGAACGGTTTCAAAAAAGTTACGGAGGGGGGCTATAGCTATCCTGAGATTTTAAGTAAGATATTAAAACAGGTGAATGGCTAGCATCCAGGGTTTAAGTTCGGTTCTGCAGGCGCTGCCTTCATTTCGCGGCAAGGGTCGCCTGGGACGTATGGCTGTGAATTTTTCCGGTGCATCGAAGCAGAAAGAGTTTGTAGTAAAAACAAAAGCCGGAACATTTCTTATTCCTAATCTCCGCGATAGCATTTCACTCGACCTTTTCGTGTTTGGCTTTTACGAAAAAGGCCTCGTTAAACTTCTTGTTGAAAAAATTCCCCGCGAGGGTGTTTTTATTGATGTCGGCGCCAATATAGGCTCTATCTGTATTCCCGTTGCAAGGCAGCGGCCAGACATAACAGTCATCGCAATTGAGGCCTCGCCATGGATTTTCCGGTATCTTAAGAAAAACGTCGAATTAAACGGGGTAGAGAATATCACTCCTGTAAATTTTGCCGTTTATCATCAGTCGGGTCTTTCAATGCCTATGTATGCCCCGCGCGATCTCTTCGGTAAAGGAAGTCTCAAAGCCGTTTATACAAGTGAAGGTGAAATGGTTCAAACCATAACGATTGACGATGTAAAGAAACAATTCGGTCTCCCAGCGATTCATTTTATGAAGGTTGATGTCGAAGGGTTTGAGGCGTCGGTGTTTAATGGAATGAAGCAAACAGCGGTTACAGATAAACCGAAGGTGATATTTGAGTTTTCTGAATGGGCCGAAACGGAAGCGGGTTACAAAGCGGGCGAGGCTCAATCGATTCTTCTTTCAAAAGGATATAAATTGCAGCAATTTGATCACGATTTTAAGCTTGTCGAAGAGCCATTCTCAACAACACTTAAAGGGAAAAATGCAAATTTGTTTGCCGTCTGAACATGTTTAAGTCTCCCTCCAAGATAATTACTCTGCTTCAGTCGCTGCTGCTGGTGGTCATCCTGTTTCCCGGGATGTATGCGGAAGTTACGGTTATCCTGTTTTTACTTTGCCTTGCACGCCTGATTCTCAAGATTGGGAATGGTTCATTTTTCCTGGAACTGTTACATATCTATGCCGCATTCAGTTGCCTCCTGATGCCATTATTGGGCTATAAATTTTACAACGAGATCAAGACACTGATACTTTGGGTTCGTATCATGCCTATTCCGGCGGAACAGTATTTTTCATTTAATATTCCTGCCGTGGTCGCAATGGGATGGGGTTTCTTTTTGTTCAGGGGTTCTTCATCAGATGACAGGCCGGCGATACAACGAATAGTGCGACACCTGAGAATTGATGTGCTCGCTATCAGGCCGCCGGTGATTTTGTTACTTACCACTTCAGCAATTGTAGCGTATTTTATTTCAGGTTTTTTGCCCGATAGCATCAGGCAACTGAATACTTTTCTTTATTACAGCCTTTTTGCATGTGCCTTCTATATCTATTTCTATAAAGATTTTCCATGGAAATGGTATCTGCTCGCCGGACTCGTAGGATTTATTCTGCTCGACGCATTCAATTCCGGCATGTTTACCATTATCGCGTACATGAGCGGGCTAATCCTGATATTAGTTATTGCTGATAGAAAGATCGAGCTCTATAAAAAACTTGCGATGCTGATCGTTGGACTTTTCCTGCTTTCATTCATCCAGCTGTTTAAACTGGATCTTCGCCGGGCCTATAAACACGGACAGGAGGCAAACGTTACTGAATTGGCGACAAAAGTTGTTTCAAGTTCACAGGAAACTGAGCTTGAAGCGCTGATTTACCCGATATATCAGCGTATGAACCAGGGATACAATATTGCCCTTGTTCAAAAACGCATTCCGCAGCAGGTGGAGTTTCTCGGCGGCGAGTACCTGGGTCTCACCTTCCTTTCAGCATTCGTTCCCCGGTTTGTGTGGCCTGATAAACCGGAGGCGGGAGGAAAGGAGAATATGAGAATTTATACAGGAATTATTTTGACAACGTGGTCAACGAATGTTGGTCCGTTTGGAGAGGCCTATGGAAATTTTGGAAACGTGGGCGGCTGGGTTTACATTTTTATTTTTTCGTTTTTCATTCGTGCGGCGTATACAAAGTTTCTTGACATTTGTAAGAACCAACCTATTTTTTTCCTCTGGCTGCCGGCGATATTTTTTCAAACCTTTTACGTAATCGAAACCGATTCGCTGCAGGCATTTAACTCCCTCATAAAGGGAGCTGTGTTTATGTTTCTCATGTATAAATTGTTCCCTGTCCTCTTCCCTAAACGACAATTATGAAAGTCGTACTCATCTTTCGGTCAAGGCTCCTCAACTACCACAGTATCGAAAATGTTTTCGGTACCATTCAGAACGATCTGTCGGCAAACGGTGAGATTGAATATGTATGTGTAGATAAAGTCGGATTTCGCCTGAGCAATATTTTCGCGCTTAGGAAGCTCGTGCGATCCGGCCGCGAGGATACCATCTATCACGTAACCGGCGATATTCATTACGCCGTATTCGCCCTCCCGAGAAAGCGAACGGTGCTCACCATTCATGATTGCGTTTTCATCAACAAGCGTAAGGGCGTGCGTGGATGGATACTGAAAAAGCTCTATCTCGACTGGCCTGTTAAATACGTACAGCGCGTCACGGCCATCTCACAAAAAACGAAACAGGAGGTCATTTCACTTACCGGGTGCAACCCCGACAAGATAAAGGTGATCAGTAACCCGGTGAGCTACTATATCAGCTATACCCAGAGGCCGTTCAACCGCAGCAAACCGGTATTGCTTTTTATCGGCTCGCTGCCGAATAAGAATCTCAACAGGGTAATAGAGGCGTTGAAGAATTTTTCCTGTACCCTTAATATTATTGGTTCTGTTGACAGCAGCCAGCAACAGAAAATGGATAACCTGGGTATTGATTACCGGATAGAGAGAAATCTTTCGAACGAAGAAATGGCGACCCGGTACCAACAGTCCGACGTCATTCTCTTTCCATCATTATATGAAGGATTTGGCTTGCCTGTCATAGAAGGTTTCAAAGCCGGACGGGCGGTGCTTACCAGCGAAATCTCACCTTTGAAAGAACTGTCTGACGGCGCTGCCTGGCTCGTTGATCCGTACAATATCGACTCTATCAGGGAAACACTTACGCGGATCGTGAACGACGACGATACGCGGAACAAAAAGATACAGGCTGGGTTTACTGTTGTTGACCAATATACACCACATATTGTGGCATCATCATACTGGAGAACTTATAACGATTTGCATTTGCGGAAGTTGGCCATATTAGCTTCAGTGATGCAGTATTTTTTTTAAGAATGTGCGGAATTGCAGGAATACTTGGAAGCCTTGAGCATTCAGTAACAACAAACACTATTGTACAGGTAAGCGAGGCAATAAGCCATCGCGGTCCTGACGCAGGCGGTTATTTTGAGGACGCCAACATAAAATTCGGGCACAAGCGGCTATCGATCATAGATCCGTTTGAATGTTCCAATCAGCCGATGGCAGATCATACCGGCAGATACAGGATAGTATTCAACGGCGAAATCTACAACTACCGCGACCTCAAACCACAGCTCGATTACCCTTTTCAGACTAACGGCGACACGGAAGTGCTTCTTGCTTCCTTTATCAAATGGGGAACAGGTTGTCTTGAAAAACTGCGCGGCATGTTTGCTTTCGCAATATGGGACAGTGAGAAGAAACAACTGTTTCTAGCGAGAGATCGTTTCGGCGTTAAACCATTATACTATTATCACAGCAACGAAACTTTCTTCTTTGCCTCCGAGGTCCGCGCGCTTCTTGCCTCGGGGCTTATACCTGGTAAAATTAACAAAGCGGCCATTTCCAGCTTCCTTCAATATCAATCAGTGGAAGGCGACGCGACGATGGTCGAAGGAATAAAGTCCCTGCCCGCTGGCTCATACATGCTCGTCGATGAAAAGGAGGTGCATATTGAGAAGTACTGGAGCATCGTTCAGCACAAGCCCGATTTCGACTACAATAATGCAGAGAAAGTAAAGAAAAAAATATACGAGTTGCTCCTTACCTCCATCGAACGGAGGATTGTAAGTGATGTGCCGATCGGCGTGTTTTTGTCTGGCGGGGTAGATTCAAGTGTGCTCGTTGGTTTGATGGCTGAAGTATCGAAAACCCAGGTAAACACATTCACCGTGGGATTTCGTGAAAAGGATTTTGACGAATCGCAATACGCGCAGATGGTTGCGAAAAAGTTCAATACTCATCACCAACAGATATTACTCCAACCTAAAACATTCCTGAATGAGTTGATACCTGCATTAGATGCGATGGATTCGCCATCGGGCGACGGCGTAAACAGTTATGTGGTATCGAAAGCAATACGGGAAAGCGGTATAAAAGTGGCGCTGTCGGGTGTTGGAGGAGATGAGTTGTTCGCGGGTTATCCTATTTTTCTTCAGTACCTGCAATTGATGAAGTTTAAACGCATCTGGCGTCCTTTCCGTCGTGCGCGGCATTTTATGTCGGATGTTATTTCGGAACGAAACAGCAGAAGTGAACGCTTCAGCCAGTTGCTGCGGTCGCCTGAGGCGGATATTTCGTCGTTTTATCCTGCATTCCGCCAAATTGTTTCCCCGGCCATGCTTGCAGAATGTACGTACCTGCCGTATGACAGCATCACCGGTAACGAAGAGTTGCTCAAATTAAACGGCGAAGTGAGACGGTTGCCGTTGTTAAGCCAGGTGTCTGTTGCAGAATATCTCGGTTATACACAGCACACGCTGTTGAAAGATATGGACCAGATGAGTATGGCGCGGTCGCTTGAGGTTCGTGAGCCGTATTTTGATAAAGATCTTGTTGAGTTCGTATTGCATATTCCCGATAAGTTGAAATATCCTTCATATCCGAAAAAATTACTGGTAGAGTCGTTCAACGGTTTACTCCCTCCTGAAATAATTCACCGGAAAAAACAGGGCTTTTTATTTCCGTGGAAAGACTGGATGAAAAACGAACTTCGTATCTTCTGCGAATCGCAACTTAACGCCATCAGTGAAAGAGATTTCATAAAAGGAGACCGGTTAATGTCGTACTGGAAACGGTTTCTCAACAACGATGACTCTATACGATGGATGGAAATATGGCTGTTTGTTGTGCTGGCCTACTGGCTGCAACGGAATAATGTCGGATAATAAGAAAATATTGCTTTTCACCGATTGGTATGAACCAGGCTTCAAAGCAGGCGGCCCTATCCAGTCGTGCAAAAATATAGTGAATACGCTTGCGGGTGATTATGACTTCTTCATCTTCACCTCGGATCGCGATCTTGGTGACACGGCGCCATACAGTGGAATAAAAACGGATCAGTGGATAAAGTTGCCTAATGGAGCGCAGGTGTGGTACGCGTCCCCGTCTTTTCTAAAGTCGTCGAATATCAGGAAGATCATTTCGAACGTGCAACCGGATATGGTGTATCTCAACAGTATGTTTTCCCCAGGATTTTCGCTGCTGCCGTTGTGGATACTTAGAAGCATGCATTTTTCGGGCCGCATCATTCTTGCCCCGAGAGGAATGTTGAACACAAGTGCGGTTTCGAGAAAAAAATGGAAAAAGAAAATTTTCCTCTCTTTGTTCTCCCTTTCGCGCATGGCCAGGAAAATTGTTTTCCACGCGACCGACAACCAGGAGAAAACGGACATCCAGAGATATTTCAAAAACACCGCACAGGTTTACTTAATAGAGAACATTCCGAATGCAAATACGTTGTGGACGGCGCGGCCTAAAAAACGGGGAGATATTAAGTGCGTGTTTGTTTCAAGAATCCATCCGATTAAAAATCTACTGTATGCGATCAATGTAGTGAAGAGTCTCGCCGGGTGTACCGTGCAATTTGATGTGTATGGCGCGATCGAAGACGACAAATATTTCCAGAAATGCAGGGAGTCTGTTTCCCGTGCAAATCCACACATACAGGTGAACTTCAAAGGGCCCGTTGCAAATACTCACCTGTTCAAGGTGCTGGAGGAATATCACCTGATGTTTCTTCCGACGCAGGGCGAAAACTTTGGACATGTAATATTTGAAGCGCTTTCATGTGGGTGCATAGTATTGATCAGCGACAAAACACCATGGTCCGACGTGAATGAAAGCAATGCAGGCTGGGCGCTGCCGCTGACGGATAACAGGAACTTCGCGAAAAAAATAAAAGAGGTTTGCGATATGGATATCGCAGAATTTAGCGAGAAGTCGAAGGCTGCATTTAGCTATGCAAAAGCCTACCTGGGTTCCATGAACCTGAAAGGAAAATATTCTTCGCTGTTTCAAACCACTGAATAACGTATCCGGAAAACATGTACATACTTGGATTGAATGCTTATCACGCTGATTCTTCCGCCGCCATCTTCCGGGATGGAGAGATGATTGCGGCGATAGAGGAGGAGCGGTTTACGAGGATAAAACATTGGGCCGGGTTTCCCGCGCAAGCAATAAAGTTTTGTCTTGCCGAAGCAGGTATATCGATTTCGGAGGTTAACTACATTACCATCGGCCGCGATCCGTCTGCGAAGTTGGGGAATAAGTTAAAGTACCTGTTGCGAAATCCGTCACTGTTTGGTGGCGCGGTAAGCAGGTTACGAAACAGCAGGCAGGTAGCTTCCCTTAAAGATGAGTTTCGAAAAATTGATCCGAAGGTTGACTATGGCGAGATCAGGAAAAAGATAAAGAACATCGAACATCACCGCAGCCATCTCGCTTCGGCGTTTTTCGCTTCACCGTTCGACGAGGCAGCAATTCTTTCTATCGATGGCTCAGGCGATTTTACTACCACGATGATAGCGAGAGGCAAGGGAAATAAAATTAATGTGATAGATAGTATAGACTTTCCGATTTCATGCGGGTTATTCTATACGGCCTTTACACAGTTTCTTGGCTTTCCTCATTATGGTGATGAATACAAAGTGATGGGATTGGCGCCTTATGGTGAACCGCGGTATGTTGAAAAGGTGAAGAACGTTCTCCAGTTTCTGCCGAACGGACTGTATTCGTGGAACGATGAGTACTTTGTTCAACCTACAAAAGCGGGTTTCAGTTATGATAACAACGTACCGTCGGTTGGCAATTTGTATTCTGAAAAGTTTGCAAGGGAATTCGGAGGCGCGCGTAAGGCAGGCGATGAACTTACGCAGTATCATAAAGATTTGGCTGCATCGGTACAACGGGTTACCGAGGAATTGATATTTCATATTCTGCAACACCTGCAGAAAGTAACAGGTTTAAAAAACGTGTGCGTTGCTGGTGGCGTGGCCCAGAATTCTGTTGCCAATGGAAAAATCACTTCCGCGACCGGGTTCGAAAAGCTCTACATTCCTTCTGCTGGTCACGACGCAGGTATATCAATGGGATCGGCACTGTACCTGTACAATCATATCCTTGGCATGCCGCGATCGGCTCCGGTTTATTCCGCTTACACCGGTAGCCGCTACTCGAATGATGAGATAGAAAGTATTCTGAATAGCAATGGCGTAAAATATCGCCGCCTCGATGACCATCAATTGTATGAAACAGTTGCCGGAAAATTGATGGAGCCTGGAGTGGTAGGATGGTTCACCGGAAGGGCGGAGTTTGGTCCGCGAGCGCTGGGAGGTCGTTCCATACTGGCCGATCCGAGAAATGCTAAGGCAAAAGAACTCCTGAATCTCAAAATAAAGCGCCGCGAGAATTTCAGGCCGTTCGCTCCTTCTATTCTCAAGGAATTTTCCGCGGAATATTTTACAAGGACCGACGAAGTTCCCTTTATGGAGAAAGTATTTCCCATAAGGCCCGAAAAACGTGAATTGATTCCTGCAGTTACACATGTAGACGGAACCGGCCGCCTGCAAACGGTAGATAAAAATATCTCCCCACGTTACTATGCTTTAATCGACACTTTCAGGAAGAAAACAGGCGTTCCCATCCTGCTGAACACTTCGTTCAACGAGAACGAACCCATTGTAAACACCCCGGCGGAAGCATTGAACTGTTTTCTGAGAACACAGATGGACATGCTTGTTTTAGAAAATTGCGTAGTAGAAAGGAATAGCTTGTGAAAATATCAATCATCACAGCCACCTACAATAGCTCCGGTACCGTCGCCGATACATTGAAAAGTGTAAAGGAACAGGACTACCCGGATATCGAACATCTTATCGTTGATGGACTTTCAAAAGACAGCACTCTCGACATCGTGCATACTTTTCCGCATGTTGCGGGAATAATATCGGAGAAGGATAAAGGTATCTACGATGCGATGAACAAAGGAATATCAAATGCAACCGGGGATATAATCGGCATATTAAATTCGGACGATGTGTACACGGGCCATACCATCATCTCCAAAGTGATGAGGGCGTTCGACAATCCCGAAACCGATGCGGTGTATGGCGATCTTCAATATGTAAAACAGGATGATCTTAATAAAGTGGTCCGCCACTGGCACTCGGGGAATTTTTCAAAAAGAAAATTTTTTTTTGGATGGATGCCTCCTCATCCTACTTTCTTCGTGCGGAGGTCGGTGTATGAGAAAATAGGAAAATTCAATTGCGACCTCCGTTCGGCGGCAGATTATGAATTCATGCTGAGGGCGCTGCTTAAACACAACCACAAAGCATATTATATTCCTGAAGTTATCGTGAAGATGCGCATTGGTGGCATGAGCAATGCCACGTTACAGCACCGGTTGCTTGCAAATCGCGAGGATCGCGAAGCGTGGCGCATCAATAACATCAGACCTTATTTTTTTACCATACCTTTCAAGCCTCTACGAAAAGTTTTACAATTTATTCTTAAATGAAAACAGCGCTGATAACGGGTATTACGGGCCAGGACGGCAGCTACCTCGCGGAGTTACTGCAGGCTAAGGGTTACCATGTTCATGGTTTAAAAAGGCGTGCGTCGTCGTTTAATACCGATCGTATCGATCATCTTTACCAGGATCCGCATGAAAAGAATGTCCGTTTTAAACTTCACTACGGCGACCTCACCGATTCCACCAACCTTATAAGGGTAATCCAGGAAGTACAACCCGATGAAATATATAACCTTGCCGCGCAGAGCCACGTGAAAGTGAGCTTTGAGACACCCGAATATACTGCGAATGCAGACGGACTTGGCGCACTTCGCATACTCGAAGCCGTGAGATTGCTTGATCTTGTGAAAAAGACCCGCATATACCAGGCTTCTACCTCGGAAATGTTTGGAAAAGTGCAGGAGATACCCCAATCAGAAAAAACGCCTTTTTATCCGCGTTCTCCGTATGGTGTGGCGAAATTATTCGCTCACTGGATAACCATTAACTACCGCGAAGCATATAATATGTACGCGGTAAGCGGCATATTGTTCAATCACGAATCGCCTGTTCGCGGTGAAACATTTGTAACAAGAAAGATTACAAGAGGCCTTGCGAAAATAGTATTGGGATTGCAGGATAAGATTTATCTCGGGAACCTTGATGCAAAGCGCGATTGGGGTCATGCAAAAGATTACGCCGAGGCAATGTGGCTGATGCTTCAGCAACAGGAGCCAGAAGATTATGTGATAGCAACAGGAATAACCACTACCGTGCGTGATTTTGTGATAAAAGCATTCCGTGAAGCGGGAATTGAAATTGAATTCAAAGACAAAAACGAAAAGGAGCGTGGTATTGTTACCGCTGTTCTTAATAAGGATGCGGTGGTGAAGGAAGGCGATGAAGTTGTTGCCATCGACCCGACATATTACCGGCCCACAGAAGTGGATATGCTCGTGGGCGATCCCACAAAGGCACAGCAAAAATTGGGTTGGGCGCCTCAATACGACCTCGAAGCGTTAATAAAGGAAATGGTACACGCGGATATCGATCTTTTCAGGAGAGAAAAACTGTTACGTGATTCAGGGTTCACTGTTAAAAACCAATATGAGTAGAAGGAATGGATAAGAAGGACAGGATATACGTGGCTGGACATAATGGAATGGTTGGTTCAGCGATCGTAAGAAAGTTGAAGAAAGAAGGATACGATAATCTTTTGTTGAAAACGTCTTCGGAACTTGACCTCCGTAAGCAGGAAGC
>JAEUVS010000098.1 GCA_016786745.1 Chitinophagaceae bacterium
CATCGTGGCCGCGTTGGGCAGCAAATTTTCATCTTCATAGATTTTTATTGTTTCCAGCGCGGCTGCGCAGCAAACGGGATGCGCCGAGTAAGTCAAACCCAACGCCAGGTAGGTATCATCAAAATGAGAGGCAATGCGGTCAGAAACCATCAGGCAGCCGAACGGCAAATACCCGGAAGTGATGCCTTTCGCCATAGCGATCATGTCGGGTACAACGTTGTGATGCTGAAAACCAAACCATTTGCCCGTTCTGCCGAAGCCACTCATCACTTCATCAATAATTAATAAAATGCCATGGCGGTCGCATATTGCGCGAACTCCAGCAAGATATCCATCAGGATATTGCAGGCAACCCGAAGTACCCGATTCCCCTTCGAGTAATATAGCGGCGATGTTGGCGGGCCCTTCATATGCAACGATCCTTTCCAGTTGCGCAATGCTCTCTTTCAGCATCATGCTTCTTTCATGTTCCCAACGGTATGCATATGGAATATCTACATGAACAAAATTTGGCGCCTGTTGCGCGTCGGCGGGTAATTTCCGTGGATCGCCTCCTGCAGACAAAACGCCATAAGCCGAACCGTGATACGATTGATAACGGCTGATGATCTTATGTCGTCCTGAATAGAGTCGTGCGAGCTTGATCGCGTTTTCAATCGCCGAGGCGCCACATACTGTGAAGAATGATTTATTGAGATCGCCGGGACAAAGAGACGCCAGTTTTTTTCCAAGCTCACCACGAACTTTCGTTACGCAACCTGGCGTAACGTAACTCACTTCCTGCATTTGTTTCAACACGGCTTCAGCGATACGCTTGTTTCCATGGCCCACGTTTACGTTCATCAATCCCGATGAAAGGTCGAGGTAACGTTTACCGTCATAATCGTACAGGTAAACACCTTCAGCATGCTGAACGGCAATAGGAGACAGGCCCTTCTGCTTGCTCCAGGAGAATAGGGTGTAATCCAGGTTATCCCGGATGATGCCCGCTGTTTCGGGTAATGTGTTTGCCTGCATTGGAATTTTTTTTGAATGCTTTTACGACATCCAGTTCACGCCCGCTTCCATGTTCCATTTTGTGGTTGACTTTTTCAGCTTTGTCCAAAATTCAATAGAACTTTTTCCAGTGATGTCGCCAACGCCAAATTTACTTTCATTCCAGCCACCGAATGAAAAAGGTTCTCTTGGTACTGGAACACCGACATTAACACCGATCATCCCGGCGCTCGCCCGGGCGATTATGTATTTCGCCATCGCGCCGTTTTGAGTATATACGCTCGCGGCATTTCCATATGGACTGGCATTTTCAATAGCGATGGCTTCGTCAACATTATCGGCTCGCATAATCGAGATCACGGGCCCGAATAGTTCCTCCTGCGCGATCGCCATGCCTGGTTTTACATGGTCAATTACCGTGGGACCAACATAGGAACCATTTTCCTTACCGCGTACCCTTGCGTTTCTTCCGTCTACGAGTATTTTCGCGCCCTGCTGTTCTGCTTCGGTGATATATTTCTCAATTCTGTCGCGGGAAGCTTTACTGATTACTGCGCCCAGGTTTTCTCCCGGGATCACCTTCCTGGCCTCTTCGCATATTTTCTCGATGATATGGTCGGTGCTGCCCACTGCGACCATGGCCGAAGCCGCCATGCATCGTTGACCCGCGCAACCGCTCATGGAGGCCATTACATTCTGAGCGGTCATCGCAGGAATGGCATCCGGCAATACCATCAAATGATTTTTTGCGCCACCAAGAGCGAGACATCGTTTATAATTATAGGTAGCACGACGGTAAACCAGCTTCGCCACATTTGTCGACCCCACAAACGACACGGCTTCGATGCCCGGATGGTCGCATATATGGTTGACTATTTCCGCATCTCCGTGTACAAGGTTGAAAACGCCGTCAGGCAATCCTGCTTCTTTCAGAAGCTCCGCTATTTTGCCACAGGTTAATGGTACTTTTTCTGATGGTTTTAATATCATACAATTTCCGAGGGTGATGGCATTGGGGATTGTCCAGTTAGGTACCATCGCCGGAAAATTGAATGGCACGATCGACGCAACCACTCCCAATGCTACATGTTCCGTTTTACATTCTACACCCTTACTCACTTCCAATACCTCGCCCGTTACAAACTGTGGCAGGGCTGCAGCGAATTCGCTCAATTCGATACTCTTTTCAATTTCCGCGGTCGCCTCAGAAAGGGTCTTGCCATTTTCTTCCTGTATCAGCGCCGATAATTTGTCGATATTTTTTTCCAACAGGCGGCGGTACCTGTACATCACCTGGGCTCTTTCTTTGATCGGGGTGGCGCTCCAGCCAGGAAAGGCCTTAGTTGCGGCAGCAACTGCGTTATCGAGGTCGCCGGCGCTACTTAAAGGCACTTCCGACAAAGGCTCGCCGTCTACTGGTGATATAACCGGCAGATAGTGCGATGATAGGGATTTCGTGAACCTGCCATTAATAAAGTTGTGCACCCGGGAGTATTTCATATTGCTGTTTTACCCTTGATAAATAGTACGACACGTATGACGGCTACAAAGGAGTATTGATTTTTAAATTAATTGGTTGATTGTTATTTACTGCGTCGTTCTGATCCTCCCATTTTACGGCTGGTTTACCGATTTTTCCTTTTGAATTTCAGCAACCGAAATTGCACCCGCGCCGTTTCCAAATTCTTTACGAATATAAGTTAGTATTGCCGCCAATTCTTCGTCTGTAAGAAAGCCAAATGGGGACATCCGCGTATCAAATTTTTCGGTCGATTGCCCCTCGACCTGCGCACCATGAATTACCTTGCGCAGAAGGTTGTTTTTCCTTCCTGACACAACCTTTGAATTTGTGAGCGAAGGAAAAATGTTTTTAACGCCCTGCCCGTTTTCTTTATGACACGAGCCGCAATAGCTCATATATAACCTTGCGGATGTCGACTTAATCTTCTCCGGCTTTGATTCTGACGTCTTATTTCAAGAAGAAACTTTTGACAAGGTTAATTTAATGATCCTGTCATCTGAAGACGTCGGAAACCCCGGCGCCGGATTCCAGTCGCGGTTACTTGTTGAAATATAAACATCGCCCGCAGGTGAAATACAAATGTCGCGCAGGCGCCCGAATTCTTTTTCAAAAGCAACATTATTAAAAGAAAACGACGTAATTGCAATGTCACATATCACCAGGAAAAAAATACCAGCATACTTCATTCGAACAGGTTGATAAAAATATTGGTGAAGATAATCGGTAGATTTGTTTATTCGTCAAACGTGATGATAAAAAATATGATGCGCACAGCCTGTTATGCAACCTTCGCCATTTTATTTACTTTTTTTTCTCTTAAAACAAACGGCCAGGCCGACTCAGTTCGGTTAACCATCCACGTTGCAGATGGTGAGTACTGGTGGGTTGGAATTATAAATCACGGCGCCATGATGCCGCTGAAACAAGGATACCAGGCCGATCTTCATGCGAATTTATATGGCAACCAGGCGCAGCCGCTGTTGTTGTCGAACCGCGGCAATCTTGTGTGGTCGGACGATGCGTTTTCTATAATATTCCAGGATAGTGATATTGTGTTGACCAAAGCTAAAGGAGAATTTGTTTCGACGAAGGCGGGCAACTCGTTAAAAGAAGCATACCGTTATGCGAGCGCTCATTTCTTTCCACCAACTCACGACATTCCCGACACGCTGCTTTTTACTAGTCCTCAATACAACACGTGGATCGAGTTGTTGTACGACCAGAATCAGAACGATGTCCTGAAATACGCGAAGGCAATCATCGACAATGGCTTTCCTCCGGGTGTTATTATGATAGATGACAATTGGCAGGAGGATTATGGCACATGGAAATTTCATCCGGGT
>JAEUVS010000106.1 GCA_016786745.1 Chitinophagaceae bacterium
CGTCGCTGCCTACTGCGCTCGGGTTAATGGCCGGTCCTATGATGCTGGTGGCATTGATGTTCGGCTTCGGCCAGCGAAAAGCATCTGCTGGTGCTTAATTCCGGCCTCCTCGAATTGCTGCCCTACCGGCCGGAAACCAAACGGAAGATAAAAACCTACTGCAGATAGTTGGGCATTCAAATAAACATGTGTCGCATCCGGCGGCAAATCCACAAGAACCGCTTTTACGAGATGGGCGCCAACACCTTTTTTTCTGAATAAAGGCAAAACCGCGAACCTTTCGAGCTTGATGCCGTTTTCTGTTCTTCTCCACCTGGCGGCGCCGCACGGTTCGCCATTACAGGTCGCGAGAAAATGTACTGACACATCATCGTTCTGATATTCGATCTCCGCGGGACAATTTTGTTCATCAACGAAAACTTTCTTTCTTATATCGAAAGCTTTTGCGAGCTCAGGATCGCCAAATAGAAGTTTTTTAACACTGATGTCAATCATATACAGCATCCAAAAGTAAAACACCGTTTCAAATGTTATTTTTGAGGATGAATATTTATTTTATTCCGGGCCTTGGTGCGAGCAGTAGAATATTCAGAAATATAATTGTTCCGGAAGGATACACGGCGCATTACATTGAATGGATCCAGCCATATAAAAACGAAACGTTGCAACAGTATGCATACCGTTTAGCTGAGAAAATAGACATTTCACAGCCTTTTATACTAATCGGTTTGTCGATGGGAGGTATGATCGCGACAGAAATAGCGAACAGGTATCCTTCTTCGAGATATATTATTCTTTCCAGCGTGGTTTCATCGCGTCAGCTGCCATTTTATTTCCGCTATGCTGGCAAAGTGCGATTGCACAAACTTGTGCCTGTATCGGTTGTAAAATACGCGGCCAACATAAAAAGGTTGTTCACTGCAGAAACGTCGGAGCAAAGGGACTTCATCAGAAAAATGATCCGCGAAACTGATGATCGCTTTATAAAATGGGCGATGCATGCCATCGTTACCTGGAAAGGGAAAGCAGCTAGTGAACCTTTGCTGCACATTCATGGGTCGCGCGATGAATTGTTACCCGCGGCATTTTGCAGACCCACTCATATCATCCAGGGTGCGGGCCATCTCATGGTTGTAACAAAGGCCGCAGAAATAAATGCACTGCTCGAGGAACATCTCAAAAAAATTATAGATCGGCCTCATACCTGATACCGGCTTTCTGCCTGATCTCGTCGAGCACCTGCATCATCACCAGCGTGTTCTCATGTGTCATTACCGGGCTTTCTTTTAGTCCTTTTTGTAAGCAGTCGCTCACATGTTTTGCTTCATAATAATATCCCCATCCTTCGAGTGGTTTATCAAACGGAACAAGTTGTTTTGAATCCATCCGGTCGGGATAAAATTCGAGGGTGCTTTCAGGCGCGTAAAACCGGCTCGTCAAACGCAGGCGTCCATTCGAGCCATTTATATCGGCCTCTGTAGGAAGATGCGCGATGAAACTCGAAAACAATTGCGCCATCGCGCCGTTCTTATACCTGAATAACACCGAGCATTGTTCGTCGACCCCCGTGCCCGCAGGTTTCATGTGCGCGTCTATTTCATCGGGTCTTCCGAGTATACTCATCGCGATAAAAACATTATACACACCGATGTCGAGAATTGTTCCTCCTGCCAGTTCGGGATCGAAAAGTCGTGCAGGTACAGGTGTACGCGGGCGAAATCCGAAATTGATCAACACTGAATTTATTTCGCCCAAATTTCCGCTGTTTGTAAATGATATCATTTTTTCATAGTGCGGAAGAAATTTTGTCCACATCGCTTCCATCAGGAACAAATGCTTTTCCTTCGCCGCAGAAATCATTTCTTTCGCCTGCCGGTGATTTACGGCGAAGGCTTTCTCGCAAAGAACCGCCTTGCCATGTTCAAGACATAATAGCGTATGCTCGTGATGGTGACTGTGTGGTGACGCCACATAAATAACATCGACCTCGGGATTGGCAACGAGTGCTTCGTAGCTGTCGTGAATATGAGGAACAGGAAAATCCTTTGCAAACAACTGCGCATTTTCTTTTGAACGGCTGCCTATTGCAACAAACTTTGCATTTTTTACGAGCGCCAGGTCGGCCGCGAATTTTCGCGCGATGCTGCCGCAGCCCAATATGCCCCAACGGATCATTTATAATTTATTTTTTTGTTATTGGTTTCCCGCCGATCCCTCACACGCGGCTACGCCGCGGTTCGGGATGACAATTCACGTACGGCTACGCCGCGGTTCGGGATGACAATTCACGTACGGCTACGCCGCGGTTCGGGATGACAGCATAATGATTGGTCATCCCGAGCGCGAAGCGCGAGGGATCTGCGGAGAACGTTTCTTATCAAAAATTTCCCCGCTACCTGTAACCTTCTTCTTTCCTCCCTCGTCACATGCCATATTCAAGTACAAAAAATGAGAAAAATTACACTGCTGGCAATCATACTTGGCACCGCAACTGTGAGTTTTAGCCAGGACGCACCGGCAAAATCAGGTTCGACTGTTACAGACACCATTCTTCCCTTTCAGCGCCAGGAACTTAAAGAGGTAAAGGTAGTGGCCAGGAAGCGATTAATAGAACAGAAAATAGACAAAATGGTTGTTAACGTCGACGCTGCCGTAACAAATGCGGGCACAACCGCAATGGATGTGCTTGAAAAATCACCCGGCATACAGGTAGATAAAGACGGTAACATCAGCTTAAAAGGGAAACAGGGTGTGATGGTAATGATTGATGGCCGTCCCACTTATCTAACCGGTACTGAACTCGCGAACCTGCTGAGGGGAATGGAATCATCACAACTCGAGCAGATCGAGATCATGACAAACCCACCCGCGAAATATGATGCAGGCGGCAATTCGGGCGTTATCAATATAAAAACAAAGAAAAATAAACTTAAAGGTTTCAATGGCAGCGTGAGCGCAAATATCGGCCAGGGTAGATACAATAAAATGAATGAAAACCTGTCGCTGAATTACCGTAACAATAAATTCAACCTCTTCGGAAACTTCAGTCATGGCCGCTACAACAATTTCAACCAGCTGGATATTTACAGGAGATATAAAAATGAAGATGAAACAACACGGGCCATCTTC
>JAEUVS010000117.1 GCA_016786745.1 Chitinophagaceae bacterium
TATCCGCAGATGACAATTGCTATGCAAAAGTTAGGTTACACCGACAATCGCATCAAAAAAATTCTCGGCCTCAACTGGCTCCGTGTGATACGGCAGGTTACGGAGGGGAAGTGAGAAAAAACGCTAGCGAGGATCTATGGAGCGGTAAGCCGCCAAAGCAGCGAGCGCGCCTTCAGCACCCGGTTTTTTGGTACCATGTTCCATACCCACAAAACCGCGGTAACCTTTATCATGCAAATGTTGTAAAACGTTTTTGTAATTGATTTCTCCTGTTGTTGGTTCTTTCCTGCCGGGAACATCCGCCAACTGGTAATAGGCTATTTCATCGTACGCATAATCGAGCGTATCCAATAAATTTCCATCTTCAACCTGCACATGATAAAAATCGAATAAGACTTTTACGCTCGGGCTCGCCACGCTCTTTGCAAGCGCATATGCCTGCGGTATGGTTTGAAGAAACATTCCGGGATGGTCAACTTTATGATTCATCGACTCCATCACCATGATAATGTTATGAGGCTCGTAAATATCTGCGATACGTTTTAAGAGTTCCACCGCATTAACCATCTGAAAGTCGCGCGACAATTTAGGATCGCTCATCCCAAGCACATTATGAACTATTTTAGTGTTCATCCTTTTTGCAATCTCTACCGACTCACGAACGTCTTTCAAAACCATTTCACGCAAACTCGCATCTTTCCCGGCAAACGTCACCTTCTCGAAAGTCATCGTTCCCACAAATTGGCCGAACTCCATGCCGAGCTTTTGAACTGCCTGGCTTATTCGCTCCTGCTCTGCAATGGATTTGCTTTTAAGGCCTGTATTTTCCCACGCACGAAATCCCTGGTCGTAACCCCACTTTACCTGATCTGCGGGATCTTTACCCGCAACGGCGGCGAAAATGCCGAACTCAGGAGAAAATTTCATCCTAAACGGTGTTGACTGTTTACGTTCCGCTTGTGCGTTTCCTGCTGTGGTTATACCAACTGCAGCAGTGAGTATGCCATTTTTTAAAAAGGTTCTTCTTTCCATGTTATTTATCTATAACGGTGCGCCTGAGAATTTGCTGATCGGTTTCAGGATCCTGGTCCTGGCCAATCAGAAATGTTATTAAATCTGCCATCTCCTGCGGTGATAATATTTTATCCAGTCCTTGTGGCATCATTGACGCGTTCGTTAATTCGCTGGATACAATATCCTTTCTTAAAATTCGCACAGAACTTTGCGGTGACGTTTCAACGATGATTGCTTCAGGATCTTTTGTTCTTACCAACCCGGTGTGGGCGCCAGACTTCGATACAACGCGGTATGTTTCATATTCACGCACCAGTGAAACGTCGGGATAGACAATCGCTTCGAGCAGGTCGTGCACTGAACGGTCTTTTTGAATGGATGTGAGGTCAGGCGCGAACTTGCCGCCCTGTGAACCTATTGTATGGCACGTACTGCAGGTGGCCTTACCAAAAAACAGGGCGCGTCCACGATCGAGAACACCATTGCTCACATTTTTTTCGAGATCGACTAATTTTTTCAATCTTTCACCATGCACGACGTTTAGCTTCGCGATCAGTTGATCAACAGAAGGTTTAACCCCTGCAGGATATTTTTCAAACAATTTCTGAATACTTTCTATAGAAAATCCATCGAGCGCCGAAGAACTGGTAAGAATGGTGGCCAACTTTTTACCGGTCTCCTCTGAATGTGCGCCAGCAAACACGTGAACAATGCGGGGTAGTATAAACGGATCCGCAGACGGCAGGTAATTGTCGGCGATGTGTTTTAACTGTTGTTCGGAAAGGTGCGACTGCTCAAGAACCGCCGAAGCCTGCTGCCGGATAGAAACTTCGTTAGTTGATGTGAGTTGATTGTACAAAAAAGTAAAATGCTTTTCGGTTAGCGGTTTTTCTTTCAGCGCCAGTAGCGCCTGGAGTCGCAGAGTTGTTGAAGCATTAGTGTCGTCGGCAATCTTTTTCAAAGAAGCATCAAGCGAAGAAATATTATGTAATTGAACCAACTCGATGGCTTTTGCTTTCACTTGAGCGTTAACCGGCGCTGACAACTGGTTGCTGATCGCACTAATCCATACCGCTGGAAATTTTTGCCCTTTAACATTACTCATTGCGTTAAGAAAAAATATTTTCTTTTCATCCGAACCAGTCGCAACCTTCGAGGCAATGAATTGTTGCATGCGCCGATCTGAGTTGAAAGATGAAAGGATGTCGGTAAATAATTTTTCTTCCCTGCTATTTAATGAATCTTTCAGGTGATGATCAAAAAAAGAAATCAATTCTGCACACCATTCGGGATGATGAGATGCGATCCACAGCGCCGTTTGTTGCAGTTTCTCATTTTTATCAAGTAAGAAATTAGTCAATTCCACTGCTTTCAGCGATGAACCGGTCATTTGATCGAGCGCGATGAGAGCCGCCTCCCTGACATTGGGTGATGAATGGATCAGCCCGGTTCTTACTACATTAATATCGCCGAGTGATATTAGCGAGTAAATAATGGCATGCCCGATGAACCTATCGTTGGCTTTTTCTGCGGCAAGTAGTAAAGGTGCCGCTGCCTGTTTATCATTAATTTGGCCAAGTGCGGTAGCTGCCTGCCTTACAACAGGATCAGGAGCAGAAGACAATAATTTTATCAGTGGCTGTACGGCTGGTTTATATTTACTTAATCCCAGGCTGCGTGCAGCGGCAATGGCTACCTGCACCTCCCGATCGTTCAGCGCTTCGATGACAGGTGTCATGGCTTCGCTTGTACCTATTCCATACAAAGCGAATACAGCCTTAGTGCGTGCGTCGGCTGAAGACGAAGCTTTGAGTAGCCCGGTTAGCACGGGTATCGATTTTGTTCCGAGGTCAATAACACTTTGCTGGGCCCGGCTCCCAATAAAAGGATTACTCTTTTCCAGGTGTTGAGTAAGTGCTTCCGGTGTAAGTGCCGACCATTTTATATTGTTACCATAAGGATCGTTTTCCCTGCCCGCATCTTTCCGGCGCACCCGGTAAATCGCTCCCTTTAATTCGGGTTTAGATACCTGTGAGAGCGGGCAACCTTTTATAAACCATCCGCCTGTTTCTACGATTAATAAACTTCCATCTGCATCTTCAAGTACATCGGTAGGATGGAAATCTTCATTGGAGTTGTTCCAGAAAAATATTTCATCTTCTGTTCTGAAGGAGCCGCCTTCGCGGATAAGTTTGTGACGCAAAACGCGATGCGTGTTGAATTGCGCACTGAACAAATTATCCTTGAAATCGTCGCCTAAAATATTGCCACGATAACGCGTGATTCCAGACGGCGCCACGCGCGAAAATTTTGATATCACAGGCATCAGTTCGCCTGTTCGCACCAGTTTATCCCTGGTAATATTTTCGTTTGGCTTCGGGTACACTCCTCCTTCTATCCAATACACCAGGGCATCGCGTTCACCGGCCCGAGGATCAGTGAAATAGGTTTCTGTGCCGATTACCTCTCCCGCTTCTGTATAGGTAACTTCTACCGGGTTGTTCATACCCCCTGCGGATACCCATTCCAATTGCGATCCGTCGGGTTTTAGCCTCCACGTTCTCGCAGTCTCTCCTTTCAGGCGTTTGCCCTCTTTTGTAGTTACATCAAACCCCATAATTGCGTTGTTCATATATAACCACCCATCAGGCGATAACGACGGACCAACAAGGCTGTTCGCATTAACATTCAAAATCCACCCTGAGAGCATTACCTCACGTTTGTCTGCAACGCCATCGTTATCGGAGTCTGTAAATTTTATAAGATCGGGAGCAGAAGAGGCAATCAAACTTCCTTTATAAAAAACACCACCTTGCGGAAAGCCCACTTTGTCGGCGAAGATGGTACCTTTATCGTATCTGCCATCGTTGTTTGTATCTGTAAGCAGTTTGATCCTGAACTGCGGCCGATCAATAGCATCCTGCGTTTCTTCATACACATTTCCAACTGATTCGAACACAAACAATCGTCCCTGTTCGTCGAGCGTGCTGAACATAGGATAATCTATTAAGGTAGAATCAGCCACTACTTCTATGGTGAAACCCGGGGGCACCTGCGGACCCGTTGAGTCCGTTGTAGAAATGCCGCCGGCATCTTGTTTGCCATCGGTACAGGCAAAACAGCATGCACTAATTATTAAAATGCACAGGAAATATTTAGAAATCATCGTTGTTTTATCAGGATTTATCGCATAATATATCGAATCCTTTTTATTTATCTATCCTGATGTATGAGTTTTGCAACGCGGTTCGCGGAACGCGTGGCCGCTTCCTGGCCTTTGTTAAGATTATCTGCGTATGCGCCTGCAAAATGAATCCGGCCTTCAGGAGTCATTAAATGAGGCCAAAATTTTTTCAATGTGCCTATTGGAAAATTAAGGCGCTCGCAGGTTGGAGAATATTGATCCTTTGTCCAGTCTTTCACCAAAACCTGCTCAATTGTATCGTGTTTACCGGGATAAACCTTTCGGAAAGCTGCTAATGCCCGCTGAGGCGAAACGCCGCCCGGGCCATCGGCCAGCAGAATAACGCGGTGCGTATCCACCTCCTCCGCCATTTGCCAGATGAGATAAAGGTCGGGATGATCCAATTCCATATTGATGCTTTTAAAACCATCATCGATCCAGAATTTGCTGCTGGCCTGGAAGATAAAATGGGAATAAGAATCATAAGTAAGATTGTCCATCACGTATTGCTTTTCGGATGAAAATGCGGGAGTAATGGTTATTCTTCTTAGAGCCGGAAGCGGAAGGCAACATGCCAGGTAGTCTGCAGTAACCACTCTCTCCTCGCCGAAATCTGTGTATGTCACTTTAACGCTATCCGCTGTATGTTGAATCGAAGTTATCGGCGAATTTAATTTAACCCGCGAACCGAGGCTTTTCGCAAACGCGTCGGTGAGTTGCTGGTTACCACCCTTAAGGCGGAAACACTCCCGGGTAACCGTTGGCATTCCCCGAATCTTATGTATAGCCGCCCTCCAGATCATAAACAGCGCCGACACGCTCCCCCCGCCAAGAAAGTGCTGCGCAAACGGAGAAGCGCCTTCTTTTTTGTATATATCCGCGACTGGAATAAAATCCAGGTCGTCGTATCCAACTCCAAAGGGCTGGTACTCATCCTGAATTTTTCCAAGATATGGTTCAAGGAAAAGGTTCGCAAGTTCCCAGAGGGAAGTGCCTGCGATATATTTTATTTCCCGTTCGTTGAAGCCGAATTTTTTTATCACATTGATGTCCGCCAGCATTTCATCTGAATACATTTTGCCGTCAACCAAACGCATCATATTTCTTCGCCTGGGATAAGGCAATACCTCGAGACCGAATTCCTTTGTATACTCCCAGTACCTTTCATATCCAGGCTTGATGAAATGTTCGGCACCACCGTCCGCATATAGTCCATCTGAGAGTCCATCTCTTACAGTGAACACATGCCCGCCATGTCGTGGCGAGGCCTCCAATACAAGTACATCATGGCCATGTTTCATCAACTCGTAGGCACAACACAAACCTGCAATGCCAGCGCCGGCAACAATTACTTTTTTTGGATTTGCCGATACCGGCCGTGTTATTTGCTGGCTTACAGTTCCGGGCTGGTTCGCAGTTGTTGACTGAATAACCGAGGGCCCCAGCAATGAACTACCCGCACCCGTGATAACTGTACTTTTTAGAAATTCACGTCTTTTTAAATCCTGCAGGTGTAAATTTTAAAGCATTAACAATGCTATCCGGGATATAGACGGAGAATCAGAAAATCGGGGGGTGATCACTCACGCGAATAGTAGTATTTTTAAGATACCCGTCTTAAACTATATAATGATGAGCATTCACCATATGAATATCATCGGAAAGCTGTTTATTATCGTCTTTCCTTTTTTCTTTGCGGAGTTTACCTCGCATGCACAAAGCGCAACGCAGCAAACCGCACCACCGCTTACCATTTATTGGGAAAACAATAACCTGACCATTAGCGGTGGAAATATACCCGGCAACACCTTGCAAATTAATTACCTGGAAGATTTCTGCAAATCGGGATCAACGAACCGTAAATGGAATGAAACGACTATACCACACAAAACAGAACTTGTTTATGCTGATGAGAATCGAAAACACATAAAACTAAGAACCTTCGTTGAAGGGGATATTGAGGTGGACCACGACATCCGGGCCGGCGAGGATGATATAACGTTCAACCTGGTATTGGAAAATAAGTCCGATCGATTTGCAGATGTGGTTTGGTTTCAACCATGTGTTCGTGTAGACAGGTTTACCAATAAAACACAGGACGACTATATTGACAGGTGTTTCATTTTTACAGGTTCCGGGCTGAAAACATTAAATAATACTGTTCGTTCGGATAAAGGACTGTATAAAGGCGGACAAACTTACGTACCTCCCGGAATTGACCTGAACGATGTCAATCCACGACCCATCAGTCCCGAGAAACCCATCAACGGGCTCATAGGATGTTTTTCCGATGACAACAAATGGCTCATGGCCACCGCGTGGGATCATGTGCAGGAGTTGTTTCAGGGGGTATTTGTTTGTATCCATAGCGACCCAAGGATCGGCGGCCTGGGGCCCGGCGAATTGAAAAAACTTAAAGGCAAAATCTATTTTTTGCCAAACGACACAGAGGGGTTATTAAAGCGTTACCGGCGAGATTTTTAAATTGTAACCCAGGTTGTTCAGCATCTTCAAAAATTTCATTCGTTTGAATAAATCACATTACCCGCAGTGTGCCCACTGAATGAATTATTTTCAAGCTTTACAGGTGTTGTGTGCTCGCCCATAAAAACCCCTGTTCTTTGAGTCCCTTTCCTGGTACAACTGATTTTATTTTCCCTGAGGACGACGTTTTGTGATTTTCCCTCGATGATAAATCCATATCCTTCGGTACCTGAACCATTATTTTCAACAGTGTTTTTTACGAATGTTGTCCGGTGAGGCGAATTTTTTTCATCTTCATTTCTGAAGCGTACACCGCATTTGCCATTTTCAGACACCACGTTAGATTCAAACATAACATCTGAATCTTTGTGGCCGGTGCTTATGCCATACTCCAGGTTATTATAAAATTTATTTGACCTTATTACACTATTCTGTACCCGCCAGCATAGAAATAGTCCTGTTTTATTATTGTGAACAATATTGTTTTCAATCAAAGTATTCGGTGAGCCCGAACCCGGATGAAGTCCCATGTTGGTACAACCGTTAATCTCGCTGTTACGAACGGTAACGTTCTCTGTAATCTGCCACGTAATACCTTCTCCATTGAAGTTATTTACCTGAACGCTGTCTACCGTAACATTTATAGATTTAAGTATTGCTATGCCGCCACCAACACATCCATCCAATAAATCGTTATTACTTTTGTTGCCTTCGATCGATAAATGTGAGATACGCACGTTTTCAGCGTTTTCTACCAGGATACACGAACCCGCATTGGTGACCCACCCGTTTTTCGCTGACTCATAATCGCGGATAAGATATTTATCGATGTACAGCACATTATCAACAATATCCGTTATTTCTGCTGTTGACACGTCCCAGCAGGATGAATTGATATCGTCTTTAACCTGCACACTCATTCCCACTTCGAATCCCCTGACATTCTCGACCGTTAATTTTAGTTCCCCGTAGTCGGCGTCAACAATGAATCTAGACCTGAATCCATCAATTCTTTTTAAAATGGTTTCCCTGCCGGATCCTATGAGGCTGACGTTCGACGATAAACGGACAGGCGACTTAATGCTAAATACCCCGGCATTCAATTTTACCATTCCACCTTCTGGTGGCAACGCGTCAACGCCCATCTGAATCGATTCGTTTGTGAACCCCTGGATATCTGCCGTTGCGCCGCCAATAGTAATTAACCGTGGCTTTTTCCTGACCTTTACAAGTGCGTCTGGTTTATATTCCGCTGATTGCGAAAAGGAATTGCCGGATGTTAATAAGATAATTAATACCAGGTACTTCATGTGAAATTTATTTTTTACTAAATCTAAGACGTTGTATTGTGAATTAGTACTATTTTTTCAGTACCAAAACAGCATTCGGGCTAATGCATGATCTTGCCACATACAGGGATGAAGAGCTAATAACGCTGCTGAAAGAAAACAACAAAGAGGCTTTTGCTGAACTGTACAACCGGTATCACAAGGCTGTTTACGGATACCTGGTTGCCCAAATAAAATCCCACCACTATACGCAGGATATACTGCATGAAGTGTTCCTGAAAATCTGGGAGATCCGGATGAAACTTCAATTAAAATCTAATTTCTCGGCTTACCTGTTTCGAATATGCCACAATAAAGCGGTGGATTTCATGAGGACAATCGCTTCCGACCGCCAGTTCCGAAAGGAGTTCCTCAGCAACTATGCCCAATCTTCCGACTATGTATCCATAACGCTCGAGGAGCTGCAGCAGATGGATAGCCTTGTTGAAGAGGCCCTGGAACAACTAACACCGCAGCGTCGTATTGTATTTGATCTCTGCCGAAAACAACATAAAAGCTATCAACAGGTTGCTGAAGAATTAGGCATCTCTCCAAATACGGTCAAAGAACACATGACAAAAGCTCTAGCTACATTGCGCGGTTTTCTCCAACACAGGGTCAATCTTACCATCGTTTTCTGCCTTACCGTAAAAATCCTCTGAGAATAATCGGTCTTTACCACCCCCCGATTTTTTGATTTTCAGTCTTACCTGTAAAGACAGGAGAAGATGGGTCATTTTTAGCTCGCAAATATGAAAAAGGACAAACTTTATTATCAATCGCTTTTGCAAGGGTTTTTTGACAACAAACTTCAACCTGACCAGGTTAATGAATTGCTCGATTGGATAGACGAAAAGCCGGAAGAATATAAAGAAGCGATCGAATTACCGGAGAATCAGATGACTTTGATGAAGCGGGCATTTTCTGCAGATATACCCGCGGAAGTAACGCGGCAGATGCGCGAACGCCTGATGAATGCGTTGAACACTGATACGAGTGTTGGCGGACCTGTACGAAAATCACTGCCTGTTGCGCTGCGCTGGCTTCCCTATGCCGCGGCAATAATTGTTGTTCTGGGTACCGGCATTTACATGCTCACCATCACTGATAAAAAGCAAGCGGTAGCGGAGTTGGCCAAACCACAAAATAATGAACCGATTGATGTTGCTCCGGGTAACAATAAAGCAATTCTCACATTTGCAGATGGTACGACGGTCAACCTCGACAGCATAACAAAAGGTACCATTGGCCAGCAGGGAAATTCCACTATTATAAAAACAGGTGATGGCCGGTTGGTGTACCATGTGCCATCAACAGGAAAATTAATAGATAAGGGAAGTAATACAGCTGGTTTTAACACGATGTCCACCCCTCGTGGCGGACAGTATCAACTAACGCTTCCTGACGGAACTGATGTTTGGCTTAACGCGGAATCGAGCATCACCTATCCCACTTCATTCGCGGAACAGGAGCGTCGCGTTAGCATTACCGGAGAGGTATACTTTGAGGTTGCTAAAGACAACCACAGGCCATTCAGAGTTTTCGCGAACAAGGGATTTGAAATCGAAGTACTGGGCACTCACTTCAATGTAAACTGTTACCCGGATGAACCAACCAGCAAAACAACGTTGCTCGAAGGACGGATAAAAATTTCATCTCTTGCTTCTTCCGGCCAGCGTTCACCTTCGCGGACGGTAAATGCGGGACAGCAGGCAGTGATCACCAGCGAAAACATCCGGCTATCGAATTCCGCAGACCTCGAATCAGTGATGGCCTGGAAGGAAGGCATATTCAGTTTAAATAGCGCAGATATCACTGCGGTTATGAGGCAGCTATCGCGCTGGTACAACATCGAAGTAGTTTATGAAGGCACTCCGCCTTCGGGCCGGATTTCGGGTACCGTTCCCAGGAATATGTACCTGTCGAAAGTGGTGGAAGCATTTCAAATTTCAGGAATAAATATAAAGATCGAAGGAAAGAAAGTTGTAGTAAGACAATAACAACGGTTAACTCAAATAAAAACCGCCCTGAGTGCATTCAGGACGGCCAGTTGGTTTGGGTTAGCCGGAATTAAATAAAGCCGTTACGCATCATTTATTCTCAAACCCAAACACTGCGAAGTTATGGAATTAACCGCCTGCCCTTATAAAAGGGGCACAAATACTAAACTGCTACTGATCATGAATTTCATAGCCCTGTTTATTCTTTTTGCCTGCCTCCATCTCAGCGCGGCGGGCATCGCGCAAAAAATAAATATCTCCGGGCAGAACACTTCATTGGAAAAAGTTTTTAAGCTAATTCAAAAGCAAACGGATTACCATTTTATTTACCGCGACGAATGGATAAAAAAAGCGGGCAAACTAAATGTTGATCTTAAAAATGCAACACTCAACGAGGCCCTTGAAGCATGTTTTAGAAACCAACCGCTCACCTATACTATCGTAGAAAAACTGATTGTGGTTAAAGAAAAAAATATGCAGGATGTTGTTACCGGGTTCATCCCTCCCCCACCAATTACAATCAAAGGACGGGTTTTTGACGACAAAGGCGAGCCTGTTTCGGGCGCCTCAGTCGTAGTAAAAGGCACCGACCAGGGAACAACTACCGACAGTGATGGAAACTTTACAATAACAGTGGAAGAGGATGCAACCTTACGAATCAGTTACGTTGGCTTTGAAGCTGCAGATATACGCGTAAAAGATAAAACAGACATTGAAGTGCGGATAGTTCCCCTCACCTCTTCACTAAACGACATCGTGGTAGTAGGATGGTACGGGAATCAGCGAAAAACAGAAGTAACAAGTGCTGTTGCAAGCGTGCAATCAAAAGATTTTGTAAAAGGTGTGGTAAAAGACATCGGGCAGTTATTGCAGGGCAAAATTGCGGGTTTGACTATTGTGAACCCCAGTGGCGATCCGAGCGATGGTTCTCAAATACTATTGAGAGGAATTTCTACATTATATGCAAGCACTCAACCCGCAGTACTGATTGATGGCATCCCCGGAAATTTGAATACCGTTGCGCCGGAGGATATTGAACGTATAGATGTACTGAAAGATGGCTCCGCTGCTGCTATCTACGGAACACTAGGCACTAATGGAGTTATTCTTATCACGACAAGGAAACCAGACGGAAAATCCGAACCAACTATTTCATACAATGGTTACGTGAGCACCCAGTCCTGGATGAAACTTCCCGACATGTTGAACGCCGATGAGTACCGGCGAAAAATCAGCGAGGGAGTAACCGGCTTCGAAGATTACGGGGCGAGTACAGACTGGTTAAACCTAATCTCCAGGAAAAGACCGGTCAGCCATAGTCAAC
Source organism: Chitinophagaceae bacterium (assembly GCA_016786745.1). Taxonomy (GTDB): domain Bacteria; phylum Bacteroidota; class Bacteroidia; order Chitinophagales; family Chitinophagaceae; genus Flavitalea. Next base: position 11,335 of record JAEUVS010000117.1, read on the forward strand.
AGCTTACCCTGAGAGGAGGAAATGTAAAAACAAACTACCTCGCAACTGTTACATATCGAGACATGGAAGGGATCTTCCGAACCACTGAAAATAGAAAAATCAACAGCCGTATCGATGTTAATCATTCAATGTTCGACGACAAATTGAAGATAAACTTCAACATCATAGGCGACGGCGTTAAAAGCGATGTTGGTTTAAACAGGATGATTTTCAGAAGCGCAGTAAGATACAATCCTACATCTCCGGTATACAATGACGACGGCACCTACTTCGAAAATTTTTCAATAACGGAAAATTACAATCCCGTAGCGATGGTGAACGAACGGTTCGGCGACAATCATTCTCAATCAACAAGGGTTAGCGCCAACGTTACCTGGATGCCTTTCAGCAGCCTGAGCATTAAGGCGCTTGTTTCAGATAACAAATCAAATGGAGCTTATTCATATGGTGAAACAAAGCAAAATTATTCAACCACCAGGAACGGTTTGAATGGATTTGCACAAAAGTCTCAATTCCGGAGTCACAGTCAACTGCTCGAGGTGACGACTGAATACACGCGCTCAATAAACTCGCACAGGGCTACCATTCTTGGTGGTTACAGCTACCAGGAAGGTACCTCCGAGGAATCGGGTATGGAAAATCACGACTTTCCCGTTGGCAACTATTCGTACGTTGACAATATCGGACTAGGCCAGGCCTTAGCTATCGGACAGGCCTCACAATTCAGTTCAAAAATTGACTATAACAAAATTGGTTTTTTTGGAAGGCTCTCCTATGTTTACCGTGAGAAGTATTTTCTCCTGGCAAATCTCCGTTACGAAGCAGTATCGCAGCTGGCAGGAACCAAACGGCCATGGGGAACTTTTCCTGCACTTTCCATTGGATGGCGATTGGATGAAGAAGATTTCATAAAAAATATAAGCTTTATTGACAACCTGAAAGTAAGACTCGGTTATGGAGTGACAGGTACAGCACCCGATGCTTCGTTCCTCGCTGTTCAGCGACTCGGTTATAGTGGATCGTTTCTCATAGATGGCCACTGGCTTCCCAGTATTGTTCCTGTAAGCAATCCAAATCCTTATCTAAAATGGGAAGAGAAAAAAGAAACAAATCTTGGCTTTGACTTTTCCTTCATTAAAGGCAGGATCAACGGGAGCCTTGATTTTTACAAACGAAAAACAGAGGGCCTGCTATTCGACTACCAGGTGCCTTCACCTCCAAACCTCTTTCCCACCACAACTGCAAATGTGGGTGTAATGGAAAATAAAGGCATCGAACTAATGTTGTCGTTTATTCCTGTCCGAACAAAAAAATTCTCCTGGAATTCCAACATAACATTCTCAACAAACCGCAATAAGCTTGTGACTCTCGAAAACGATCTATACACCACTACCAATCCATTCTTTGATGTGGGCCTTTCACCGGTGCCTATCTATGATGTTACACATCGTGTTGAGGTAGGCCAACCGATTGGTAATTTCTGGGGATTTAAAGTTGTAGATATAACCGACGATGGCCATTGGGTATATGAAGACAAAGACGGAAAGCCCATCACAACACCCCCGGATCCTGCGTCGGATAGAAAAATAATTGGAAACGGTCTTCCCCGCTATTATGGAGGGTTTAACAATACGCTCACTTATGGCCGTTTTGACCTGAATGTAACGATGAGAGGCGCGTTTGGGTTTGAAATAATCAACGCCCAACGCATGCTTTTTGAGAATATCGGTTTTACTACCTACAACCAGTTAAACTCTGCATACGACAAAGTATTCGGCAAAGCAGTTATGAATACGGATGTGAACCTGGATTTCAATAGCTATTACGTGGAGAAGGGCGACTACTGGAAAATTGACAACATCACTCTCGGGTATGATTTGATTGGATCCTCGAAGTTTAAGCATATTCAATCTGCCCGGGTTTATGTTTCTACACTTAACACATTTATTATTTCAGGTTATAAGGGAATGGATCCCGAAGTAAATCAGATTGGACTCGAGCCCGGTTACGATAACTGGGATAAATATCCCACAACGAGAATATTTACACTCGGAGTGAATGTAACCCTTAAATAACTAAAACAAAATATTATGTCAACTATAAAAAGAAGCAGATACGAAATACTTCTCGTTGCCTGTTTAATGATAGCATCCAGCTGTACAAAACTGAAGGATAATAATTACTCCGATTTGATTGCTACAGAATTTGAGCCGACCGAAAAAGAAGTGGGTACTTTGCTGGGAGCAGCTTATGGAAGTTGGAGGGAAGTTCTTTTCCCGAACGATTATTCGGAAGGGCAATGGCTTGTGCAGGAAATGGGAGGTGATGTGATGTGCATACCAAAGAAACCATTCGGCTGGGTAGATGGCGGCAGGCATCGCAGGATGCATGAACATAGCTGGACCGTAGATGATAGTTACATCACCTCTGTATGGGGACCAACTTACCAGGGTATTTCGAATTGTAACAGGGTGCTTTCACAGATTGAATTGATGACAAGCATGGATGCCGACACAAAAGCGACCCTGCTTGCGGAAGTAAGAGTATTAAGAGCCTCATTCTACTGGATGTTGTGCGATAACTTCGGAAACATACCTGTTTTAGACAAGTTTGATGTTCCGGAAGGATTTCTGCCGGAACAGCGTCCCAGGAAAGAAGTATATGATTTTATAGTAAAGGAAATTACAGAGTCCCTACCTTTTCTCAAAGACGCCAAAGACGAAAGCACTTACGCACGGTTCAACAACAAGGGAGCAGCAAATGCACTGCTCGCTAAAGTTTACCTGAACGCCGAAGTGTATACCGGAACCGCGGAATGGGAAAAATGCATAGCAGCGTGCGATGAAATTATTGCGTCCGGGCTTTACAGCCTGGAGGGAAATCAAAGAAATGTTTTTAAAGAACAGAACCAGGGTTCAGGCGAAATATTATTCTCCGTTCCTTTCGATGTTGTTTACACTCCCATTTACGATCACGTAAACCTGATGTTTGATTATTGCCTTGTTCAGCAAATGCAGGAGATGTTTAATCTCCAGCATCAGCCCTGGGGTGGCATTGTCGCGATACCCCAATTCATCAAAACCTTCGATCCTAACGACACGCGTCTTACCGAAGGATGGTTCTACGGGCAGTTGTATTCAAAATCAGGCGAGCCATTAAAGGTGCTTTCAGGGGAACTGGATAGTAATATGAATATTATTAACGAAGTACCCGGTATCGACTCTGCCCAGGAATACCACGGTTATAAATGGAACAAATATGAAATTGTTGAAGGCGGACAAACAGACATGTGCAATAACGATTTCGTTGTACTTCGCTACGCTGATGTTTTGATGATGAAAGCAGAGTGTTTGTTGCGTACGGGCCAACCAGGAGCCGGTCTGCTGGTAACAGATGTGAGGTTAAGAAGTTTTCCCGATCATCCCGAACTCGCAACGGTCACTGATGAGCAACTTCAGGAGAGCAGCGTGTATGATTATGGATTGAGAGATCACCTCGCTACTACGCATGAGAGCCCGGTGACGTATTTAGGAAGATTTTATGATGAGTTAGGATGGGAATTCGCTGGTGAGGGACGAAGACGTCAGGATATGATCCGGTTCAACACTTTTACCACGAAATCATGGCTTTCTCATTCTCCAAATGGTGACAATAAAAAACTCTTTCCTATTCCATTAAACGAATTGAATAACAATGTAAATCTCAAACAAAACCCGGGTTATTAATAAGTCATTTGAAACGAAAAACCCCGCACGGGCGGGGAGTTTCAACTTAAAAAAATAGTTTTTACAGGCAATCGTACATCACTTTGGTAATGCCACTACCACCGCTAAGCGTCGGATAGGCGTTAAAGAATGCGTCATTTGCCGGATTCATTGATAACGGCAGTCCTTTTGAATTATATTTTGCCTGCGGAGCCGCGTTGTTTTTACTGTAGTTCCTGTGTATAAACTGGAACACAGGGTGAGAACGGAAGATGCTTACCTTATTATCATAAGATGAAGACTTCCATCCTTTAACCGCAAGGTTTCCACGTGAGTCGTAAGTATATGTAGGGTTGCGAATTGGCCCTCCTTTAATATTCCTGATCGACTCTTTAATGATGCGGTTCTGGTCATCGTACGTCAGCGTAATAACGATTGTGTCGCCAGGTAATGGTTGTCCATCTTCTCCAAAAAGAGGCGCACTTACAATGGAATCAACACTAATCTGACCTTTATCGTTGTAACCGTATTTGTGCCATTCTGCTTCCACGGGATCATCTATACTATATCCGATACGATATTCCCTCAACCTGTTTTGTTTATCATACAGGAAGTAGTGATTTGGATTGCCTGTTCCCGTTTGATTACCGTATGTGAGGCTTATGGGGTTGCCTTTATTATACGTAAAAAGTCCGTTCACTAATGATGAAAACGGATCCCCGCCGTAGTGATGAATGATGTTTCTGAGCTTGCAGTTGTCAAATTCACTTACTACCGCATCGCTCGATGTTTCTTTGGTAATGGAGTTATTTGTAGTGGTGTCTACTGTTTTTGTGCATGCGACTATTTGTACTAGCGCG
>JAEUVS010000126.1 GCA_016786745.1 Chitinophagaceae bacterium
AACTGCTTCGTGCGGCTGTTCCAGATGAATCCTGCGATCCTGCGATTTGCCCGGTTTTCTAAGGCCTGCCATAACTGTGGGTATTTAAATTATCCACATAAAATTTTTATGCCATGCCAAAACCGGCTCCAAGCAACAGGCAGAAGGCAACAATTACCGGTGAGGGCAATCGTGAATACGCAAGGAGAGCCCATGTACACAGGATAACCGCGATATTGACGACACTTACCGTTTTCAGTTCGGTGAGGCTAATGTCTTTCATCATATAAAGTGTGGAAGCCACCATTATTCCCACCACAGCCGCATTAATGCCTTCAAGGGCCCTGTAGACCACCGCGTATTTTTGAAGATTATGCCAGATGGGAAAAAAGAAGAGTACTAGCAATGCGCTCGGCAGAAAAATAGCGATCGCGCCGATTGCGCAGCCGACCAGTTGCCACGTGCTGCCTTTTTCCTTCAACGCGGTTCCTCCAGTAAAAGCGGCCACTGAAAAAACTGGTCCTGGTATTGCCCTTACCATTCCCGCCCCGATATAAAATTCATCGCGGTTAATGGATAGCACGGTTTGTGTTTTATCCTGGTTTTTTCTTTGGACCACCGGCGATTTCGGACGCTCAACATATTGTTCATACATCATGGGTATTAGTACCTGCCCGCCACCAAACACAAGACTACCGAAACGATACATGTTTTCGAAAAGGTTGAATACATTTCTGTTTGGCCAGTCGTTTTTACGGGCGAGTTCACTCGTTACACCTGCTGCAAAAAAAATAATCGCGAACAACCAGATATTTCCCCATTTAATTTTTTTAGGTGGATCGTCTTTCTGCGGAATTCTTATTTTGCTCAGGTTGGTTACAAATCCGCCGAGTACAATCAGCACGGGAAAAATCCAGGGACTTTTGAAAAGAAAAAATGTTACGATGGATCCAACAAGAAAGATGACACGGGTAATGGTGTTGGTGATAGCGATGTGGTATGATTTTGCTGACGCGTATGCGATAAAACCCACCGCCATTGGCTGAATAAATTTGAAGACCTCCGCGCCGGAATTTTTTGCATCGATATATGGAAGAAGGAAAGAGAACGCGCTCATGAGAATACATGCCGGCATTATCCAGATGAGTAGTGTGAGCACGGCGAGATAAACTCCGCCGCGTTTAAATCCTATCAATGTAAGCACTTGTGTTGACGATGCTCCCGGCAACAGTTGACAGAATGAATTATACTCCATCAGCTCTTTTTCGGTTACATATTCCCGTTGGTGCACGAATGTTTTCATCATCATTCCCAGGTGTCCCTGCGGGCCACCGAAAGCAGTGATACTATGCATGAAAACCGCTTTCAAAAATGGTATGTGACGCAACAGCACCATGAGAGAAAAAAGCGTTACAATATAAAAAATTCAGCTACACGTTATGCGGATCCTACGACGGGGCTATTTGTTTGTGCCTGCATTACTCCTGTAGTAGCTGTTTTGCTCTATTTCTGATTTTACTTTTTCCGGAACAAGAAACCTGATCGATTTACCTTCCTGGACAGTCTTCCTGATATACGTGCTCGATATTTCAAGAAGCGGGGCCTTCAAAAAATGTATGTCGGCATTTGCATATTTATTTTCCGGTTTAAAGCCCGGTCGTTCATACACGTAAATGGGATACTGTTTTAAAAGCTGTTCAAAATTTTTCCATTCCAGAAGATTTTGATAACTGTCGCTTCCCATGATCACTGCAAATTGATGCGTTGGATATTTTTCTGACAGGTAGGTGAGGGTATCGATTGTGTATGATGGTTTGGGAAGCCGGAACTCTATATCTGATGCTTTGAGTGCGGGTTCGTCTTCTATTGAAATCTGCACCAGGTATAGCCGGTGGTATTCGTTGAGGAGTGTCGATGATTTTTTCAGGGGATTTTGTGGTGACACTATAAACCACACCTGTTCGAGTGAAGTATGCTGAACGATATAATTGGCGATGATGAGGTGCCCGTTATGAATGGGATTAAACGATCCAAAATAAAGTCCAACCTTCATCTATTTCATTGATTATCAATTAATTACTGCGTTTCTTCGACAAGAATCCCATGGGCTTCATTGAGTCGGAGGCTTAAAGAATAGCCAGCAACGGCGATCGATATAGGGTCGCCGAGGGGCGCGATCTGTTCAATTTTTATCTTTTCGCCGGGAAGGCATCCCATTTCCATCAGTTTGAGTAACAACTCATTATTATCGAAGGAGACGATCTTCACTGTTTTTCCCTGTTTTATTTCCGATAATCTTTTCATCACATGTTATTGGTCAACAAATGTAGTTTTGTAACCGTTAAAAAACTCAAAGTTTTTCGAAATGCCTATAAGCAAGGGTCTTGTGCGATTTCATGTTTTAGAGCCATTTGCTTTTCCTGACAGGAAAAAATTGAAGGAGGCCGTTGCGAGGTTGATGGAAGAGGAGGACCGGGAGTTTAAATCCCTTGATTATATTTTTTGTTCCGATGAGTACCTTCTTGAGATTAACCAGCGGTACCTGCAGCATGATGAGCTGACCGACATCATCACTTTCGATTTATCTGAAGATAAGGCTGAGATTATTGGCGAAATCTATATTAGTGTGGAGCGCGTGGCTGATAATGCTGTTTTGTTTAATACCGGCTTTAATGAGGAGTTTTGGCGGGTTGTGTTTCATGGGGCGCTTCATTTATGCGGTTACGGAGATAAAAGCCCAAAGGATGAACATGAGATGAGAGCTCGCGAGAATTACTACTTAAGTAAGATCTAAATGTTCCACGAATCACAGTTTCCTATCGAAACATCTATTTCGAATATTTTGATAGGATGTCTCTTTGCAGCTGGATTTCCTCAAAACTTACTCCCATATTTAGTTGTTCGAATTCATAGCTGGTAAAAGTCTGAACCGAGGCAAAATATTGAAGGTTCTCGAGAATGAAGTTTTCAATTCTATTATTGCTAACTATTTGAGATATTTCGATCTGTTCTATTTTTCTAATCATATCACGACATATTGGGAGAGCCGTCGCACTAAATATGTCTTGGAAATATGCTTTTGCAGTGAGAACATCAACTCTATTACCCCGAGCCTTGTTCAATTCGGATTTCTCTACCCTGATATTTAAAAAATTCCAGCAAAGTCGCAGGTCTTCTTCATTTTTAAAATCGAAGTATCCAACGGGTATAATGTGATCCAACTGCCAGGTTTCTCCGAAATTTTCCCAGCTGGTATCATCATCGAACTGTAGTTCTATCCATTTTCTAAAACTTTGAATATCTAACCCAAAATATGGGGCATAAGCCGTGCTTCGGTGACCTTTCAGAAGATATCTCCGTAAAGCAATTTGCCATTTTCTTTTCTCCCTGAAATTTAAGAGGGCCTCGGAGAGCTCGTTGGTTTCATCCATAATTTTCTTGTGTTTCGATGAGAAACTGTGATTCGTGGAACAAATATTCGAAAATCAGCCAGAATAAAAAGTCAAATTTGTTCATTTCCGGATGAATAGTTTCTTATCGAAACTGTGATACGTGGAACATGGCGTATCAAAAGCCAATAGTTAAAGATTAGACTACCTTTGCGCGATGTTTCCTGAATACGATGTGATAGTAGCAGGAGCGGGCCACGCCGGCTGTGAAGCCGCCGCCGCTGCGGCCAACCTGGGTTCTAAAGTGCTCCTTGTCACGATGAACCTGCAGACGTTGGGTCAAATGAGCTGCAATCCCGCTATGGGCGGAATCGCAAAAGGCCAAATCGTCCGGGAAATCGACGCAATGGGGGGATATTCCGGAATCGTTACCGACCGGAGCATGATTCAATTCAGGATGCTCAACCGATCCAAGGGTCCCGCAATGTGGAGCCCCCGGGCGCAAAACGACAGAATGTTATTCGCCTCGACGTGGCGTGAAATGCTTGAGCGGACCCCAAATGTGGATTTCTACCAGGACACGGTTACCTCTCTTCTGATAAAGAACCAAAGAGTTTATGGAGTAAAAACAAATCTCGGCCATGAAATACTGGCCAAAGCGATCGTAATCACCAGCGGAACCTTCCTGAACGGAATCATCCACATAGGCGAAAAGCAATTCGGCGGAGGCCGGGTAGCCGAAAAGGCTGCCACAGGCATTACCGAGCAGCTGGTTCAACATGGTTTTGAAAGCGATCGCCTGAAAACCGGTACGCCGCCAAGAGTGGACGGAAGGAGCCTGAATTACTCGGTAATGGAGGAACAAAAGGGGGATGATGAAATCATAGGATTTTCTTTCCTTGATATCGACACTCCAAAGACTCAAAGAAGCTGCTGGATCACATATACCAGCCAGGATGTTCACGATTCACTAAAAAAGGGGTTCGACAGAAGCCCTATGTTTTCAGGAAGGATAGAAGGAATAGGACCCCGGTATTGTCCCAGTATAGAAGATAAAATTAACCGGTTTTCCGAAAGGGAACGTCATCAGCTCTTTATTGAGCCGGAAGGCTGGAACACGGTTGAAATATATGTAAACGGCTTTTCCACTTCTTTACCAGAAGAAGTTCAGTATGAAGCGCTGCGGAAGGTGAAAGGGTTCGAAAATGCACGGATGTTCCGGCCAGGGTACGCCATCGAATATGACTATTTTCCACCTACACAGCTGAATTATTCATTGGAAACCAAGCTGATCAGCAACCTTTTCTTTGCGGGACAAATAAATGGGACAACGGGTTACGAGGAAGCGGCTTGCCAGGGACTTATCGCGGGTATAAATGCGCACCAGAGGGTCCGGGATCTTGAACCTTTGATTCTTAAACGAAGTGACGCTTATATCGGGGTGTTAATAGACGACCTTATCAGTAAGGGAACCGAAGAGCCTTACAGGATGTTTACCTCGCGGGCAGAATTCAGAACGCTCTTACGCCAGGACAATGCAGATTTACGCTTAACGGAGATGAGTTACCGAATGGGACTCGCTTCGCAGGAAAGGATGGAACGGTTGAAAACTAAGAGAGAGGCAGTTGAAAAATTGAGAGGTTTGCTGCAACAAATCTCCCTGGCTCCGGATGAGGTTAATGCGTACCTGGAGTCGAAAAATTCGTCGCATATCGATCAAAAACAGAAAGCGCTTCAGATTCTTCTTCGTCCGAATATTGATCTTACTTCTATGATTAAATCTGTTGGCCGGATGAGCGATGCCCTGTCGGGGTTTTCTTCGGAAGCAATTGAACAGGCCGAGATACAGGTCAAGTATGACGTCTACATCGAAAAAGAGAAAGAGCTTGTAAAACGCATGTCGCAGCTTGAAGAGTTAAAGATTCCCGAGAATTTTAATTATGATAAAGTGGCGGCATTGTCTAATGAGGCGCTGCAGAAGTTCAAGAAGATTAAACCGGCAACGTTAGGACAGGCCAGCAGAATTTCAGGAGTAAATCCTTCTGATGTTCAGATACTTATGGTTTATATGGGTAGATAATATGTGTTATACACGGTATTACTCTCCGCAGATCCCTCGCCTTCGGCTCGGGATGACAAATAGCAACAGTGTTATAACCCATACTGTGCGCTGATTTCCAGCATTCTATCTATCGGCTTCTTGGCTCTTATCCTGATACTCTCATCCATCAAAATCTCGGGCATCTCATACTTCATACATAGATATAATTTTTCTAATGTATTTAGTTTCATGTGAGGGCAGTCATTACATGCGCAGCTATTCGTAGGAGGCGCAGGAATAAACTTTTTATTCGGAGACGACTTCTGCATCTGGTGAAGAATTCCGGTCTCCGTAGCCACTATAAACTCGTCTGATGGATCGTTCTGGCTAAACTTCAACAAACCGGTAGTAGAGCCCACAAAATCGGCCAGCTTTAATATTGGTTCCTCGCATTCGGGGTGAGCCAAAAGCTTCGCCTTAGGATGTCTTATTTTGAGCCTGATGATCTTTTCCATGCTGAACATCTCATGAACCATGCAGGCGCCATTCCACAACAACATATCTCGTCCTGTCTTTTTAATCAGGTAAGCGCCTAAATTTTTATCGGGAGCGAAGATGATAGGTTTTTCTTTCGGCACACTTTGAACGATATATGGAGCGTTACTGCTTGTGCAGATAATATCGCTGAGCGCTTTGATACCAGCCGAACAGTTGATATAGGAGATGACAACGTGATCCGGATGTTTTTCCCTGAACTTTTTAAAAAGCTCGGGGGGCGCCGAGTCGGCAAGTGAGCAGCCAGCTTTGAGATCAGGCAGCACCACTTTTTTATCGGGATTGAGAATCTTCGCAGTCTCCGCCATGAAGTGAACGCCTGCGAACACGATCATGTCGGCTTTCGTTTTCTCAGCATGCTGTGCAAGCCCGAGGCTATCACCGATATAATCGGCCACATCCTGGATGTCGGCCTCCTGGTAATAGTGCGCGAGGAGCACAGCGTTTTTTTCTTTTTTCAACTTTTCGATCTCTTCGAAAAGATCGAGGGATGGATCGATCGCGACGTCGAGGAAACCTTTTTTTTCTATTTCAATCGTATTGACCATTGTTTATAACTACCGTAGTATTTTATAATACTCTTTATTTAAATAAATATCTACTATTATTAGGCCTGTGGATTCGGGGATAAAAACAAGCACCAAATATTTGGCAAAGTTACAAAGAGTGCTTTATCCACCTCAATCCACAAAACGTTAACATTCAGAGATGCTTGCGGGTAAAGGAAACTGGCTACTTTATTCACGCTGTTAACTAAAAAACGGGCTGGATAAAAAAGCGGCGCTAACATCTGTCCGGGCTGTTAATGAGCGTGGGAAAAATCGTGGGTTTCCGACATGCCGGCTCCCAACGCAAATAATCACAGAAAATATTAACGATCTCTTCATCATCAGGAACGGCCGGAAAGGCATCTTATCAACACGAAAATGCTGATTTCAACGGGGGTATGTGGATGTTGTTTCCACGCCCGTTTCACAGATGTTGTTTTTAGCCTATTTTTGCCGTCCGTTCAAAATAAACCGTGTTTTAGAATATGTCAATCATTCAAAGTATACGTGACAAGGCTGCGTGGATAATTATTGGTGCTATTGCGCTTGCCCTGATAGCTTTTATTGTGCAGGATGCATTTCAGAACAGAAATCTATTTGGTGGCAACTCCACAACAATCGGGGTGGTTAACGGGGTCAAAATAGATCTGCTGGATTTTGAAGAAAAGTATAAACGAGCCGAAGAATTGTACAGGCAACGAGGATTTCCTATCAATGATATGATGAGGACAAATATCCGCGAGAGCCTTTGGAACGAATACGTGGATGATGCCATAATGAAGGAACGGTATGAGCGCCTGGGCATCCAGGTATCGGACAAGGAACTCAGCGATATATTATACGGCGAAAATCCCCCCGACGATTTAAGAAACCAGTTCACAGATCCTAATACAAAACAGTACGACGCAAATGCAGCGTACCAGGCGATACAACAATTAAAAAGAAACAGGAACAAACCCGAAAACGCGGCGCAGTACGCAAGCTTCTTTGGACAGTATCTGCCGGCGCTTGCAAAAAACAGGCAGAAAGAAAAGTATCTTTCGTTGTTGGGCATGAGCGTATATGTTCCGAAATGGCTGGTTGAAAAAATGAATACAGACAACAGCCAGAGCTCATCTATCAGCTATGTGAATGTTCCTTATTCGACAGTGAGCGACTCCGCTGTGCAGGTTACTGATGCGGCTATAAATGATTATGTAAAGAAACATCCTGATGAGTATGAGCAGGAAGAATCGCGTTCGATAGAATATGTGATGTTTGATGCGGGTCCAACGAAAGAAGATTCAGCGGCCATATTATCGCAGGTGGAAGCTTTGAAAACAGACTTCGCGACAACCAATGACGTGGCGTCGTTTATGATAAGGAACGGTTCGGAAACCCCATATACCGAAGCATTCGAAGTAAAATCGAAACTTCGTTCGCAGCATGCCGATTCCATCTCACAATTGGCGGAAGGCCAGGTTGCGGGACCATTTATTGAAAATGGCAACTATGTGCTGGTGAGAATGATGGAAAAAAGAAATCTTCCGGATAGTGTGAAGGTTCGACACATTCTTGTTAAGACAGGAGAACAGGGAACGCAAACTCTTGCGGATTCAACAGCAAAAGCAAGGATAGACAGTATTTCAAATGCTATACGCGGTGGCGCCAACTTTGCCGACATGGTTGTTAAATACAGCGATGACCAGGGAAGCAAGGAAACCGGCGGTGAATATGAATTTGCACTGGAAAGTTTTCCAAACCTCAGTCGTGAATTTGCAGAAGTAGCTTTTTATGGAGTGGCGGGCGACAAGAAGACTGTGAAAGTAGAAAATCAGAGCTATAGCGGGTATCACTATATCGAGGTGATCAACCAGAGAAAATTTGAGCCGGCATACAAGTTTGCAGAATATGCGAAAGCAATTGTGCCGAGCGAAGAAACAATTCAAAGACAAAATGGAATTGCATCGCAGTTTGCTGCAGAGAGCAGAACGAAAAAACAGTTCGACGACAACGCGAAAAAGAATAATTACAATAGGCTCGTAGCAACGGAAATTAAACCGCTCGATGCTGTGATCAACGGAATCGGAACCTCGCGTGAAGTAGTGAAATGGGCATATGGAGCAAAGCCAGGAGAAATTTCTGAAACGCCTTTCCAGGTAGACTACAAGTTCGTGGTACCTGTTGTTACAAAAGTATATGAGAAAGGATTGATGACTGCGGACAAGGCGCGCCCCATGGTGGAAAGTATTCTCAGGAATGAGGAGAAAGGAAAACAGATAATCGCGAAAATCGGTAAGGTGAGCACTCTTGAAGAAGTGGCGCAGAAAACATCGCAGCAGGTAGCGAAAGCAGATAGCCTGATGTTCAGTACTCCATTTATACCAAACGTTGGCCAGGAGCCGAAGGTAATTGGAGCCGCATTTGATAAATCGCTCCAGGGCAAAGTGTCGCAGCCGATTGCGGGTAATGGAGGTGTTTTTGTTATTAAAGTAGAAAATCAGAGTGCGGTGCCGACGGCAGCTGGCGATCCGGGACAGATACAGGCGCAGCAGATTGCGGGATACAGGAGAGCATATTCGGATCCGAGGATTGTTAACGAAGTGTTGAAGAAGTCGGTTAAGATTAAGGATGAGCGGTATAAGTTCTTTTAAGGAGAGGGGAAAGGGCAGAGAGGAGAGGTGTAAAGGATGTCGTAAATTTGGAGTATGGCAGAAGAAATTATTAACCGGGTTGCGGCGAGTGCGCTTGAAGAGCTGAATCTCGAAAATTATTTTCCCAAAGAACAGGTAGTTGTTTTCGACCTTAAGCCTTTTCTGTTCATGGAACTCATCTTAAAAGAAAAGGAATTCAGGGAGAAATTACAACAAACAGACTGGAGCATCTACGAGGGCAAAATCGTAGCAGTCACCTGCACCGCCGATGCCATAATACCGGTGTGGGCATATATGCTTGTTGCTTCAAACCTGCAGCCATACGCGAGGGAAGTAATTTTTGGAGATGAAGAAACCGCGTTGAAAGAAAGCTTTCTCAAAAATATTTCGAAGATAGATTTTGGCGAATACGCCGATAAGAGAGTTGTTGTGAAGGGTTGTGGTAACCTGCCTGTTGGAGAGTATGCTTATCTTGAAATAACGAATAGACTGAGGCCCGTCGCGAAAAGTATCATGTATGGAGAGGCGTGCAGTACGGTGCCGATTTTTAAGAAAAAATAAAATTGGTTCTCCGCCGATCCCTCACGCGGCCTTCGGCCGGTTCGGGATGACAAGTAAAAAAAGCTCGGGATGACATACGGCGCGATTAGAAACACTAAAACCAGCCGCGTCTTTTAAAAATCCACAGCATAACCGCCGGAATCACCAGCGTCATAAACACAGTCAGGTAAAATCCGAGGTGAGTGTGTGCGAAAGGAATAACATCGAAGTTCATTCCGAAAATACCAACAATTACAGTCGGCGGCGCCAGTAAACAGGTAACAATAGCCATTACCTTCATCACCTGGTTCATTTTCAGATTTACGTTGCTGATGTAAAGGTCCTGGATGTTCATCAACACATCGCGGTAGTTTTCAGTAAGGTCATTCGCCTGCACTATGTGATCGGAGATATCTTTGAAGTATTTGGTATTTCGTTCCTGTAATAAATCGCTTTCGCTTCGAATCAGTCCGTTTATCAGGTCACGAACAGGCGTGATATTTCTTTTAAGAACGATTAGCTCTTTTCTGAGTTTGTTAATGCGTGCGAGCGAGCGTGTATCGCTGTGGCGAATCACGTCTTCTTCAAGCTGTTCAATGCATGAACCGAGCTCTTCCATCACCACGAAATAGTTGTCAACAATAAGGTCGAGCAGGCTGTAACACAAATATTCGGAGCCATTCTGCCGCAGCTTGGAATTGGAAATTTTCAGCCTGTCGCGGAGGGGATTAAATACATCGCGTTTTGCATCTTCCTGGAATGAGATCACGAAACTTTTACCGAGGATGATGCTGATCTGTTCCTGTTCTACCGTATTGCTTGTAGGATTGTAATACAGCATATTCAGGAGGCAGTAGATGATGTCGGTAATCTCGTCCATCTTGGGGCGTTGGTTCACGCTCAGGATATCTTCGAGAATAAGGGGGTGAATGTTGAAATGCTGGCACACCGCCTCGACGTCTGCTTTACGCAAACCATCGATATTTATCCAGGTAGTATTTTTATTGTCTTTGAACCTGAAGACTTCACTTACATTGTCGAATTCATATTCGTGGATCGTTTCGACGTTGAAGTCGTGAACAAAAACTTTTACATCGCGCGCCTCTTCACGTTGAGGAGGGATGGTAGGATTGACTGATAAAATTTTTTTTGTTCTTTCGGTGCCGAAAAGCGGTGGCACGCCGAGAAAACGTAAGTATTTATCCGGTCGAATGGCCATAATTATTTACAGTTTTTCATACAGGGCACGGAGCTTGTCGCGGGTCATAATTTTTTCCCAGTCTTTTCCCAGTGCATTTTCCCAGAGGGGTTTCATACCCAACGAAACATCAATCATTTTATTGAAGTCCGCATCAGACAACCCTTTGGTAATATTTTGCGGAATCTCAACTTTGTTTTTTTCAACCATGTATTTGAATTCTTTCACGCCCTCGGGGTAATATTCTTCGAGTTTATCGAACACAATGCAGTTGCCGATTCCGTGTTTTGTACCGAGCAGGTAGCTGAGCCCATAACTAACAGCATGTGCCACGCCCACCTGCGAATAGGCTATGCTCATTCCGCCGGCGTATGAGGCCATCATCAGTTGATCATCGCTTTCATCATTCCATTTCTCTTTTGCAACGAAAACTTTGCGGCACAATTCAAGCGCCTTCTCGCCATATGATTTACTGAATTCGTTAAGATATGTTCCCTGTAAACTTTCAATACAGTGAATATAGCAGTCCATGCCGGTGTAAAAGCGCTGGTTAACAGGCGCATTACTCGTAAGGGCGGGATCAAGAACAATCTGATCGAAAGGGGTAAAATCGGAATTCATGCCCAATTTTCGCGTCGGGCCGGTGAGCACTGTAGTGCGTGAAACTTCGGCGCCGGTGCCGCTAAGTGTTGGAATGCCGACTTTATATACGCCGGGTTTTTTTACGAGGTCCCAACCCTGGTAGTCGGCCGAGGAGCCGTCGTTAGTCATCATCAACGAAACAGCTTTTGCAAGGTCCATCGTGGAGCCGCCGCCGATGCCGATGATACCGCTTACCTGCCCGAATTCGTCTTTAAGTTCTTTTGAGATGCGGTCTACATATGTTGTTTTCGGTTCGTAAGTAACATCTGCAAAAATCACTTTATCCGTTCCTTCTACCGGAATTTGTTTGGTGAATGGTTTATTCTCAAAAAAATGGTCAACCAAAAAAATCATCGGTGCGCCATTTTTTCTGCGCGGTGCGATGATTTCAGCGAGCTGTGCAAAGCTTCCCCGTCCATAGATCACATAATCGACCATTTTAAAATTGCGAAACTTCATATTATACTGGTTTAAAAATCCACAAGGGCAGCCGCACCGAATACACCTGCGCTATCGCCCAACGAAGGTTTAAGAATCTTTACGTCGATCCTGTTATTAAATATAAACTCCTGTAAAGATCGTTCCCCTTTTTCATAGATCAAATCGATATTTCCGACGCCCCCGCCCACAACGATAACATCGGGATCGAGGATGTTTATAACGACCGAGATCGCTTTTCCGAAGAAGTGGACCAGCCGGTCCATCGTTTTAACGGCGGCCTCCTCGCCATTTTTGCTGCGTTCCACGATCTGGGGCAGTGTTATTTTTTCTCCGGCCAGGGAAGTATAGAAGCGCTGGAGTCCCGGCCCGGAAAGAACTGTTTCAACGCAACCGACCTTTCCGCAATAGCATAATCCGCCTGACTCGTCGAGGAAGTTATGTCCCCATTCGCCGCCGATGCCATGTTTGCCGTTCCACACCTGGCTGTTGATCACGATGCCACCGCCAACGCCCGTGCCCATAATGACGCCGAAAACAATTTTCGCGTCGGGGGCCTTTTCTTTCACGATGCCCCAGCGTGTTTCAGCTAATGCAAAGCAATTTGCGTCGTTGGCCATTTCTACTTTTACTCCAAGTTTTTCTTCGATATCGCGTTTGAGTGGCTTGCCGTTTAATTGAGTGGAGTTGCAGTTTTTCATGCCCTGCAGGATAGGGTCGATAACGCCGGGAGTGCCGAACCCTATGCTTTTCGGTGTTATGCCCGATTCAGCCTTCATCATTTCGACGAGCGTCGCGATCTGGCTGAGCGTATGTTCGTAGCCCTTAGACGATTCGGTTTGTACACGTTTCCGCACCAAAGGTGTAGAATCATGAATTGAACGAAGAATCACTCCTTCGATTTTTGTTCCTCCCAGGTCTATGCCCCATAATGGACTATTCATATTCAAACTTTGAAATTTTTCAAAAGCGTTTCTGCTTTTTCGAGGTCCTCGGGAGTATCTATTTCCACTCTCATAAATTCGGTGAGCACCATCCTTAACGGAATACCATTTTCTAAATACCTGAGGCACTCTATTTTTTCGGCGCTTTCCATAGGTGTTGGCTCCCACGACGTAAAATCGAGCAGTGCCTTTTTACGGAATGCATATACACCGATATGTTCGTAATATTTAACCGGAACGCTTTTATCACGGCGGTAAGGAATAGCGCTGCGGCTAAACATAAGCGAGTTACCATACTTATCAACGGCAACTTTCACATAATTTTCGTCGGCCACCAACGCTTCGTCTTTTAATATCTGCATCAATGAAGCCACCTGCACGGAAGGGTCATTGAAAACGGCGAGTAGTTTTTCGAGCGGCGATTTTTTTACGAACGGTTCATCGCCCTGGACATTAAGGATGATGTCGACATCTAAATTGGCGGCGGCTTCTGCTATTCGATCGCTGCCGCTTTGGTGTTCCTTTTGACTTTTTATTGCTTTACCTCCGTGCGAGGTTATTTCTTCGAGAATGAGGTCGCTGTCGGTCACAACCACTACTTCAGAAAAGAGACCTGTTTTTATTGTGTTATCGTATGTGTGCCGGATGACTGTTTTATCGCCGAGGCGTTTCATAAGTTTAGCCGGGAAACGTGTGGCGGCGTAGCGAGCTGGAATCATCGCAATTGTTCTCATGCAATTTTGTAGGAATGTTTAGGCATGAAATTATCACAAGAAAAAAATTAAAACTGCGCCGCGGGCACTAATTATTCAGCATCAGCGGCATTACCAGCATCAGCAGATCCTCGTCATCATCCTGCGAAGCGGGTTTCAAGATGCCCGCTTTTGTAGGTGTAGAAAGATCTATGGTTATTTCGTCGCTGTCGGCAGCAGCAAGCATTTCTATCAAAAACTTCGCGTTGAAAGCAATCTGCAAATCTTCACCACTATACTGGCACTTCATTCTTTCGGTTCCTTCGAAAGAAAAGTCAACATCCTGCGCTGCAAGCTGTAATTCACTTCCTGAAATATTCACCACAACCTGGTTAGTACTCTTATTACTGAAGATACTCACGCGGCGCAATGCTCCCTGGAAATCGGCCTTGTTTACAGTAAGCTTGTAAGGGTTATCAGTGGGGATTACCACTTTATAGTCGGGGAACCGCGCATCAATCAGGCGGCAGCTCATTTGTGTGGTGCCATGTTTCACGAAGAGATGATTGCTGTTGTAATTAACCACCAGCTCGTCTTCATTCATCGGCATTGCCGACTTCAAAAGTGTGAGGGGTTTTTTCGGAACAATCATCGAGTCGGTCTTGGGGCAATGCACATCTTTTCTCCTGTAACGTACAAGGCGATGCGCATCGGTGGATACAAACTGCAGTGCATCTTTCGACATCTCGAAGAATACTCCTGTCATTGCCGGCCGAAGGTCGTCGTTGCTGACAGCAAAAAGAGTTTTATTGATTGCGGTTACAAGAGCCGATGAAGTGATCGTAAAAGAAGATGTATCATCGGCGGTGGGCTCTTTGGGAAAATTATCCGGATTTTCACCCATCACCTTGTATTTACCGTTATCGCTTGTGATTTCTATGCTGAAATTTTTGTCTATATTAAAGGTTAATGGCTGATCGGGGATGTTCTTGAGTGAATCGACGAGGATCCTGGCGGGGATACAAACCCTGCCCGAACCGTTTGATTCCACTTCCATCTGAATTTTCATCACAGTCTCCAGGTCGGTGGCTACGACACTCAGCTTATTTTTTTCCACATCGAAAAGAAAATCTTCGAGTATGGGCAGAACAGTGTTACTATTAATTACCCCGCTTATCTGTTGCAATTGTTTCAGTAAAGCCGAAGAAGACACGATGAACTTCATGCGAAAGAAATGTTTGAATTTCAGCAAACCTAAGGTAAAAACATAAAAAAACCCTTCAATTTTGCACTTAAACCAGCAGTATGGTGTTCGATAAACTGTTTGGCTGGGTCAGGAAAAAGGAGCCCGATCCGCCAATACCCTTTGGAAGATATTCCGACAACAATAAATCGGTGCAGAAAGTGCAAAAATGGGCCGAAGCCGACGAATATTTCAAGGCGAAGGAATTCATGAAATGCATAGACGCCTTTTTTGAGTACCTGCACGACGAGGAGCAACAGAATGTAATCCTGAACAGGCAGAACGGCTCGCTGGAGTTTACGCTTTACCAGGGATCGAAAATAATCAGGGGTAAGATTGATAACCAAAAAATAACCGCTGAAACGACTATCGCCAGGATGCCCGAACCCAGTATACCGGTGATGCGGCGCCTGCTCGAAATGGACTTCAACCTCTATTATTCGCGGTACGCACTTAAAAACGACAATATCATGATGCTTTTCGGGTCGGATATTGTTACTGCATCACCCAACAAACTTTACTATGGTCTGAAGGAACTGGCTACAAAAGCCGACAAACAGGACGACCTGCTCGTGAGCGAGTTCAAATTTCTTGAACCGATCGACACTGGCCACATTATGCAGGTTCAGGAACAGGAGAAAGAAGCCAAGTACAAATTTCTCAGAAAATGGATCACCGAAACGCTCGAGTATATCAATTCACTTGAGGCCGACAAATTTTCCGGCGGCATCTCCTATATGTTACTCGCCCTCGTGTTCAGGTTAGACTATCTTATATCACCGGAGGGAAAACTTCTCAGCGAGCTTGAGAAAATCGCTTCGTCATATTACAGTAAAGATGACAAGTCGTCGCCGGAGCGCAACCCGGTTATGGTGGAGGGGTTTAAGAAATTGCTGGCAAAATCTCGCGAAGAAGTGACATCGCATTTCTTCCGGTCGAGGTACACATTTGCCATTGTGGTGCCCCACAATATGAAATCGGTGAGCGAAGCCATTCAAACTGCCCTGCAGAATATGCAGTGGTACCGTGATAACAACTATCCGCTAATCGCGAACAAGGTAATGGAATATGGTTTCGCATTCTGCCAGTTCTCCTATAGTTTACCTAAACCTGTTTCGGATTTGTTCAGGCTGTTTATGCAGGTAAATTATCCTGAATATTTCAGGGAACTTGGTTTTAATACCGCGTATTATGATGAGGAACGCAATCAATTTAATGAGGACGCGGTAGACGACAAAATAGATTCGATAATCTACTACTGGAAGCCGAAATATCCGTCACTTGCCTTTAAAACAAAAAAGCTGAAATTTGATACTCTCGTGAATTTTAACCAGAGCTTTCTGCAGGAGGTATCGGAGCTGAATTTTGAATAAGGGTAAAAATGGAATTCCAGGAGATAATAGAAACATACCAGCCAGCAATAATTCAGATCGCATCAGGTGGAAATACCGGGACGGGCTTTTATCTCGATTCGTACAATCTTATTGTAACCAACGAACATGTTGTAGGAAAAGCGGCAGAAGTGACCATCGGCGGTAAATCGTTCCAGAAAATGCTTTCCGCGGTTTGGTATATTGATAAAAAGCACGACCTGGCATTTTTGCAGCCGCCTCCCGGCGCGCCGTTTCCTTCGCTTCCACTTGGCAGGTACGAACAGATGAAAGATGGCGATGAAGTGATTGCGATCGGGCACCCGTTCGGATTAAACTACACAGCAACACAGGGAGTGATATCGAAAGTTGACCGGGTAAGGCAGGGTTTGCATTTCATACAGATCGATGCGGCGATAAATCCGGGTAATAGTGGGGGGCCCCTGGTAAATGTACGTGGCGAGGTGGTTGGGGTGAATACTTTTATTATACGCGGCGGCGATAATCTCGGCTTCGCTTTACCTGTTTCGTACCTGAAATCGGCATTAGACCTTTACCTGCCATACAAGGGAACGCCAGCTGCGCGCTGCCCGAATTGTAATTTCCTTGTAATGCCGTCGAATATTGATTCTGCAAAGTACTGCCCGTCATGTGGAACGGAAGTGAAGATACCGGAGCCGCCGGTTAATGAATATAGTCCGGGCGGAACGGCAAAGGCAATCGAAGACATTTTGAAAGATCTTGGAAAAGATATCCGGTTGGCCCGTGAGGGTACAAATAAATGGGAAGTAAAGGAAGGAAGCGCCAAAATTAAGATCACGTACAATAATGAAACTTTTTTTATCAGCGGCGATGCTTACCTGTGTCAATTACCGCAGGATACGCAGATGATCAAAAAGCTTTATCAATTCTTACTCAGTGAAAACTATTCGAATGTCGACGGGCTTACCATCAGTTGTGTTAACCAGAATATTGTTTTGTCGGCCGTTATTTATGACCTGGATTTGACAAGAGAGAGCGGCATCAAACTTTTTCAAACGCTGTTTAAAAAAGCCGACGAATACGATAATGTGCTGATTGAACAATTCGGATGTATGCCGCGGCTGGAGGAACTTTGATGGAGGAGAGGGGAAAGGGAAGAGGGAAGAGGAGAAGAAAAATAATATGAGAACCGGAAAAATTCGATTAACGCCTCAGCAGGCGCTTGCAAGGTCAAAAGAATATTGTTCGTACCAGGAAAGGTGCCATAGTGAAGTGAAGGATAAATTGTATTCGTTCGGTCTTGGTACTATTGATGTGGAGAAGATTATTTCGCAACTGATAGAAGAAGATTTTTTAAACGAAGAACGATTTGCGGCTGCGTTTGCGAGAGGAAAGTTCAGAATGAAACATTGGGGTAAAGTAAAGATCAGGCATGAATTGAAACAAAGACAGGTTAGTGAGTATTGCATCAAAAAAGCGATGAAAGAGATCGTTGACGAGGATTATACCGAAACACTCAACAAACTGGTCGACGAAAAATCGCGATTATTAAAATCGGAAAAGAATTCATTTGTGAAAAAGCGAAAGCTCTCCGATTACCTGTTGCAGAAAGGATATGAAAGAGACATCGTGTTTTCCATAATAAAATAAACTATGAACCTCAATATAACTGTTGTCCAGAAGGATCTTGTTTGGGAAGATAAAAGGGCAAACCTCGATGGTCTTGGAAAGATGATTAGCGGCTGCAGGGATAAGATGGAGGTTGTATTGCTTCCTGAAATGTTTAATACAGGGTTTAGTATGAAACCCACTGAGCTCGCCGAAACCATGGATGGCGACGCGGTTCGCTGGATGAAACAAATAGCCGCAGAAAAGAAAATTATTCTTTCGGGCAGCCTCATGATTAAAGAAAATGATAAGTTTTACAACAGGCTTATCTGGATGCTACCAACCGGCGACTATGGCCACTACGATAAACGACACCTGTTTGCATATGCCGGCGAAGATGCGCACTATACGAGCGGGCACAAGCGGCTGATAGCGTCTGTAAAGGGATGGCGTTTGAATTTGCAGGTTTGCTATGATCTGCGATTTCCAGTTTGGGCCCGGCAGGCCAGCGAAAACGAAGATCATGTTGAATATGATGCGCTGGTATACGTGGCAAACTGGCCCGATAAACGTGTGCATGCGTGGAGAACGCTGCTGCAGGCGCGCGCGATCGAAAACCAATGTTATGTAATTGGTGTAAACAGGGTCGGTGATGATGGAAGTGGCAACCACTATCCCGGCAGCTCAATGATTGTTGACGCAATGGGTTCTCCAGTATATACGGCCAGCGATAAGGAAGAGATATTTACTTATACACTGAATATCGACGATGTGAAGCAGGTGCGTTCGAGGCTGCCGTTTTTAAAAGACGCGGATCATTTTAAAATCACGGTTTGACCGGCCTGGTTTGCCTTTATGATCATTTCTTTTACCGCTTCCAGTTTTACATCGATGCCGTTTTGAATATCCTGTGCAGTGGGTGCCGCGTATATATCGGGCATCACTCCCCTCCCTTCCTTTACAAGATCCGGGCGCATAACGAACCTGAATTTTGGAATGCCAATGCGCAATCGTGTATTCGGCAAAGTGAGCTCGGGAATAATCCACGCTGAATTACCATATGCTCCTCCGCCGGTTTCCTCTCCTACTATCGTTACGTTTTTCTGACCTTTAAGTTCCTGCGCAAACAATGTGGTCGCGGAAAATGAATTTCCGCCTGTAAGAATGTAAATATTCCCGTCGAAGTGAAATTTTTTGAAAGGCTTAAAAGTGTGACGTTCGTAATAACCGAAATGAAAGAAGCCGTCTTTTTTCTTTTTGGTGATGACAGATGTTATCAGCCAGTACACCGGCTGAAACTTTACATAGTCCCGGTATTTCGATGACCTTTTGATGGCGTAAAGCGAGTCGCCGATTTTAAATTTATGGTCGCTGAGGTATTGTGTAAGTAAGGTGGAATTACCGGCTTCTCCTCCACCGTTGGACCGAACGTCGATCACGAGGTGTTTAATCCCGAAGTTTTCAATATTTCTGAATGATGATCTGAAGAATTTGCGAAGGTTTGTTCCGTTCGAAAAAGTATTCAGGAGCATGTACGCCGACTTCAGGGTCGTGTCTACCTGCATATGCCTTGTGGAAAATATGCGAAGGGTTCGTCTTTCTTTCGGCGTATACTTTTCGGGTTTTAGCGAATCAGATTTTTCTACCGAATCTTTCTCCGGTTTGAAAACAGGAATCGTTACAGAATCTTCGAACCCCATCCTGTTGATGTAAGTAACACGAAATGTTTCCGGCAGTCCTAAAACATTTTTATAAAGCACGCCAAAGGTTCCGTAGGAGCTCAGCGTTTGATAACGTCCCGCAACCGAAAATCCGTCGCCGGTAATATAATTGAAGAAAGTATCTATCAATTGCTTCGGCGTATAATTGTTGATCGCTTTTACAATCGTTCCCCTCCTCAACACCGTATCGTGTTTATTAAGATTGGCGGTGACAACAAGCGAATCCTTCCAAACTTTAAATGCTAATGGAAAAAGTTTAAGGCTGGCAGTGTCGAGAAAGCGGGAATATTTTTTTGAATAGTTTATCGAAGTGTGCCCGCATCGTATAGTGGTAACAACTTTAAGCAGGCGCGTGCGGAATTGCCTCTCGGTCATAGAATCGGTTATTCCGTTACGGGCATCCGCAAATTTTTTGTCCATCTCTTCTTTAGGAGTGAACCAGTACAAGCTGGGATGCCATTCTTCCAGGGCGCCCTGGAAAATTGAAAAGTCTTCCTTCAACTTTTCGGGAGCATATTTTCTGTATTCGATGGGAACACGCGAAACGCTACAGGATATAAGCGTCATAGCGACGCAAGCGATGAGAAGTAGTTTATGATCGGGGAAAGTTTTCATTTGAAAGCATTCCACCCCTGCGCCGTGATGTCGTGCAGGTTACCTCCTTTTGTAATAATCTTTCTGCCTTCTTCGGGAGCTGTCATATATCCGATTACGCTTATCTGCTCATTCAAAACGAGCTTATCATAATCAGATTGTGCGAGAGTAAATAAAAGTTCATAATCTTCGCCTCCGCTGAGAGCGCATGCCGTAGGGTCTATCTCAAATTTATACGCGGCTTTTTTCATGTCGTCAGCCACAGGTATTTTTTCTTCATAAAGGCGGCAGCCGACATTGCTTTGGGTACAGATATGCAGGATTTCGGAACTGAGGCCGTCGCTGATATCCATCATCGCTGTGGGAACGATGTCCTGTTCCTCAAAAAATCTGATGATATCTTTTCTTGCCTCTGGTTTCAGCAGTTTACTGATTACGTATTTTTCTCCTTCCAGGTCGGGTTGCACCTCGGGGCTTTCGAGAAATATTTTCTTTTCTCTCTCAAGAAATAACAACCCGACATAAGCGGCGCCAAGATCGCCGGAACAGCATAACAGGTCACCCGGTTTGGCTGTGCTTCTTTTCACAATTTTTTCCGGCAGCACTTCACCCAGCGCGGTTACTGAAATAATAAAACCTTTTTGTGAGCTGCTTGTATCACCACCCACCAGGTCGACGCCATATTCTGAACACGCGGCATAAACCCCGTCGTAAAATTCATCGAGCGCCTCGAGGCTAAACCTGTTGCTGAAACCGATGCTCAGGGTTATTTGCGTCGGAGTGGCATTCATTGCGTAAATATCGCTGAGGTTTACTATTACCGATTTGTAACCAAGATGTTTAAGCGGTGTGTATACAAGATCGAAGTGAACACCTTCTATCAGGAGATCGGTGGTAATAACAGTTTGCTTTCCGAAATGATCAATTACCGCAGCGTCATCGCCAACGCCAACAATTGTTGAAACATTCTGGTGTTCTATGTTTTTGGTAAGATGATTAATCAGTCCAAACTCACCGAGTGAAGATATTTCTGTTCGCAACGCCATCAGATTTTATCGTTTATCCATTTAAGGCCCTCCTCATGAATCAGGCCGTTTGAAGCGAATATCGCCGGCTGATAAGGAGAGTAATACGCTCCTTTGAAATCAGTAACTTTTCCGCCCGCTTCTTCAACCATAAGGAAACCCGCGGCACTGTCCCACGCCTGCAGTTTATGCTCGAAAAAACCATCGAACCGACCCGACGCAACCCAACATAGATCAATAGCGGCGGAACCAAGCCTGCGAACCGGTATACCCTTCCTGATAAAGCGGTTGAACACATCGAGCGGACCATTGGGCATATCGAGATACGTGTAAGGAAACCCTGTAACGAAGCACGAGTCCATCACTGTTTTTTTACTGCTCACCTGGATTTTTTCTCCATTGAGCCATGCACCCTGCCCTTTTTCGGCGATAAAAAATTCGCCCATGAGAGGATTGTAAACAGCGCCGAGCACCATCCTGCCGTTGTGTTCAACACCGATAGAGACGCAGCATAAGGGAATTCCATGTGCGTAATTAACCGTACCATCGATCGGGTCGATTATCCATTTATATTCTGAATCCATTTTGAATTCACCGGATTCCTCTGTAAGAATGAAATGGTCGGGAAAGGCTTCCCTTATCGTTTCCATTATCGCCTTTTCAGACGCGTGGTCGGCTTCGGTAACAAGATTATTTACACCTTCCTTATTGGATATTTTTAGGTTCTTACTGTTGAAATAATATTTCAGCACCGCGGCGCCCGCTTCAGTTGCATTTATAAGGGTTTCTTTCAGCATGGCGCAAAGATAACATGCCACAGAAAATGCCGCCTACCTATTTCGTTTCGTAGGTAACACGGTAAACGGCGTTTGCATGATCGTCCGAAACCAGCATCGAGCCATCTTTCAGAAAAAGCACATCTACGGGCCTTCCCCAGGCTTCTCCATTGTTGAGCCATCCTTCGATAAATGGCTGGTAACTTTTTACCTCGCCGCCTTCGATACTGGCCATCATTATGCGATATCCAATCGGCTTCGAACGGTTCCATGATCCATGCTCAGCAATGAACACCTGGTCGCGGTATTTTTCAGGAAACATGGTTCCCGTGTTGAATTTAATGCCAAGTGCCGCACCGTGAGGACTAAGTTTTGCAGCAGGCGCTTTGAAGTCGCCACAATTTTTTCCTTTTCCAAATTCCGGGTCAGGTATTTCGCCCGCATGACAATACGGATATCCGAAGTTCTCGTCTTTCTTTGTGGCGATGTTGAGTTCATCCGGTGGGATGTCGTCGCCGAGTTCGTCACGACCATTATCGGTAAACCAGAGCTCTTTTGTTTCAGGATGCCACGTAAACCCAACGGTGTTTCGTATGCCGTGGGAATATACCTCGAGTTCGCTTCCGTCTGCATTCATGCGCATGATCGAAGAAAACCTTTTGTCCTTTTCGTTATCATCACAAATATTGCAGGGTGCGCCGACAGGAACATATAATTTATCGTCAGGTCCAAAGGCAATGTATTTCCAGCCATGATGTTCTGCAGTTGGGAAGCTGTCGTTAACAAGAACAGGCTTAGCCGGGTTCTGCAGGTTGGATTCGATGTTATCGATCTTCCATACTTTGCTGATCTCGGCAATGTAGAGGGAGCCTTTATGAAAGGCTACGCCGTTCGGCGATTTCATTCCGCTCGCAATAGTGTATTTCTTTTCTGCCACCCCGTCTTTATCGGCATCGACAAGTGCGTACACATTTTTTGATTTTCGGTTTCCGACAAACACAGTTCCGTTGTCACCAAGAGCCAGCGACCTGGCATTGTCTACATCCCTGGCGAAGAAAGATATTTTAAAGCCTTCGGGAAGTTTGAGCCGGGCGAGCTGAGGATCGTCTTTTTCTTCGAGGGCCTTATTCTTCTGTTCGCAGGAAGCGTAGATAAAAAGTATTGCTGGAACGAGCAGGTATAAAATCCGGTTCATGTTATATGATTTCTGATTTTGCT
>JAEUVS010000160.1 GCA_016786745.1 Chitinophagaceae bacterium
AAATTTGCTTTCGACTGACGCCAGTCTATCCCGGCGGACTCCATCTCGAGCTGCATTTGTTTCAGTTCGAGATTATTTTTCATCGCAGTATCCACGGCTTGCTTTAGCGTGAACACGCGCTGCGCGTGGGTAGTGTTAACAACGACGAGTAGTATAGTTAATATTCTAAGTGACATGATTAAAAAAGCTTGTATTTTCCGTTGATCCCTCGCTATGCTCGGGATGACATCGAAATCGCCGCTCCGTTGATCCCTCGCTATGCTCGGGATGACATCGAAATCGCCGCTGTCATCCCGAACCGAGCGCCGCAGGCGCGAGTGTGAGGGATCGGCGGAGAATGTAAATGTTTCACACAATCCTTCCATCAAGCAGGTTAATTATCCTCGACCCGTATGCGGCGTTTTTTTCGGAGTGCGTCACCTGGATGATTGTTACACCTTCCTTATTCAGCTGGCTGAACAGTTCCATAATTTCTTCGCCCTGTTTAGAATTAAGGTTACCGGTTGGCTCATCCGCGAGAAGCAATTTAGGCTTCGCGATCAGCGCCCGCGCAATACCCACGAGTTGTTGCTGGCCACCGGAAAGCTGCGAAGGAAAAAGATCTTTTTTTCCAACCACCGCAAACCTGTCGAGCATATCGGCCACCATAGCCTTACGCTCCGACGATTTCACATCCTGGTATATAAGCGGCGTTTCGATATTTTCGTAAACAGTCAGCTCATCAATGAGGTGATATGCCTGGAATACAAACCCGATATGCTTTTTGTAGAGAGCCGAGCGGGCCTTCTCTTTTAATTTGAGCACGTTTTCACCATTGAAAAAATACTCACCCTCACTGGGTTCATCGAGCATGCCGATAACGTTGAGCAATGTTGACTTACCGGATCCTGATGGTCCCATTATCGAAATAAATTCTCCTTCGTCAACACTCAGGTTTATATCTTTTAGAATGAATGTCCGGGCCGATGCATTGGAGATCCATTTGGAAATGTGGTTCAGTATAATCATAAACAAATAAAAGAACTAAACGAGAATATTTTCAGTAACAGTTTGACCGTCGAGCATACGGATTATTCTATGGCTGTAACGCGCATCATGTTCTGAGTGCGTAACCATTATGATGGTGGTGCCCTGTTCGTTGAGATCAGTAAGCATCTGCATCACTTCGTTACCATTGCTGGAGTCGAGGTTACCGGTAGGCTCATCCGCCAGGATAAGCTTGGGATTATTCACCACGGCACGGGCCACCGCAACCCTCTGCTGCTGACCACCCGACAATTGCTGCGGGTAGTGATTGCGCCTGTGCATGATCTGCACTTTGTCGAGTATGGTTTCAACACGTTGTTTGCGTTCGGCGCTCTTCATGCCGAGATAGATAAGTGGAAGCTCTACGTTTTCAAACACGGTAAGCTCATCTATCAGGTTAAAGCTTTGAAACACGAAGCCGATATTACGCTTGCGCAGGTCGGCCCGTTTTCTTTCGTTGAACCTGGCTACCTCGATCCCATTAAACAGGAAGCTTCCGGCATCTGGATCGTCGAGAAGGCCGAGTATATTGAGCAACGTGGATTTTCCGCAGCCAGACGGGCCCATCACCGCAACAAACTCACCTGATTTTACTTCAAATGACAGCCTGTTCAACGCAACCGTTTCCACTTCTTCAGTGCGGTAGATTTTTTCAAGACCGGTAATTTTTATCATGACAATTTTAATTTCGGGGTTATTTTAATTTTTTAATACGAGTTCCTGGATATCTCCAAAATTCTCATAGCTCGACGTGATTACTTTATCACCAGGGTTTAATCCTTCAAGCACCTCATACAGGTCTATGCTCTGTCTTCCCAACTGTATGGGAACCCTGTAAGCCGTTTTTCCATTTTCACTCACTTTAAATATCCAGTTACCGCCTGTTTGCTGGAAGAAAGCGCCGCGTGGAACTGTGATAGCCTCCGTTTCATCGCTCAGCGATAATACAATCTGCAACGTTTGGCCGCGCCTGATGCCTTTCGGTTCCTCACCTTCAAATTCCATGTCTACCTGGAACCGGCCAGCCGTAACCTGGGTGTAAATCTTTTTAATCTTGAGCGTATACTCCTTGCCGGCGAACGTAAACGTTCCGGTCTGATCGGGATATATGCGCGATATATAGTGCTCGTCAATGTCTACCCTCACCTTAAAACCATCGAGCACATCGAGTTGCCCGAGCCTTTCACCTTTGTTTTTGCTTTGCCCGATTTCTGCATCCAGGGACGTGAGCTGGCCATCGATCGGCGAACGAACAATCAGGTCGCCCACTTTTTTCCGCATCAGCTCCAGGGCATTGCGTGTGCGGTCGTACGACTGGCGCTGCTGCTCGAGTTCGATTTTGGCGTTTGTGCTGTCCTGCGTCAGGATTTGGTCGGCGAGTTTCTTTTTCTGCAGCTGGTAGAGGTAGTTGTTTTCAGATTCTTTGAATTCCTGCAGGCCGATCGCCTTTTGCTCGTACAATGTTTTGTTCAGTTTATAAACACGTTCAGCTTCTTTCAGCAGGTTGTCGACATCGGTAGCCTGGTTGAGCTTGGTAACAGTATTCTGCTGGGCCGCGTTGCGCGAAATCTGCATTTGCGTGAGCAGGTTGAATACCTGTGTTTCCTGTTGAACAAGGTTCAGTTCAAGGTCGGTGTTCGACAGCCGGAGGATTGGCTGACCCCTCTTCATTACGGCGCCGTCTTCAACAAATTTTTCTTCAACCCTTCCGCCTTCAATTGCGTCGAGATATATGGAAGTAAGTGGTAATACCACACCGTTAACGGGTATATTATCCTTGAACGGTCCTTTTTTAATCTCGCTGATCGTAATACGCTCCGTGTTTACGTTCAGCCGGCTCTTGCCGGAGGTAAAGTAAAAACTAAGCACAATGAGCAAAACGATCAGGGCGCTTCCTCCGATCATCATGATCCTTTTACCTGACCATTTCTTCTTTTTAATTATTCTGTCCATCAATTAAGAAATAACAATTTCTGTATGCCGTAGCGTTATGCGTTTTTTCGGCTTTGGCTATATTAAAGGAACAACATGCCAGTTTATACGCTCTTGATACCTATATCGTTACAATCATCGGCCTTTGAAGTATGTCCGCTATCGCAACATGAACTGTTCGCTTTTGGTACAGTGCCTTTTTGAGTGTTTTATTTGGAAAAAATTAAGGGTAATTTAAGTATAATTGCACTCGGTGTATTATCACCAGGCACAAATATTTTACTTGCGTATATGCTGATGAAAGATGCCTCGATATTGATCGTTGACGACGACCAGGACGTGCTCACCGCGGTGAGGTTGCTCCTGAAAACCGAGGTAAAACAGGTTGTTACCGAAAAAAATCCCGAAAACCTCAAGCACCTGATGTCGCAACAAACGTTCGACCTCATCCTGCTCGACATGAACTTCAATAGCTCGATCAACACCGGCAACGAAGGTTTTTTCTGGTTAAAGAAGATAAAAGACTACAAGTCGGAGGCCGTAGTGATTATGATTACGGCTTATGGTGATATAGACCTCGCGGTGCGTTCTCTCAAAGAAGGCGCAGCTGATTTTGTGGTGAAGCCGTGGCATAATGAAAAACTCGTGGAAACGATCAAGGAGGCGCTCAAGAGAAAAGGCGCCCGGTCCGCGCAGCATATCGCCAGCTCGAGTTCCATTATTGGCTCCGAACTTTTGGGAGAGTCGAAATCGATGGAGGATGTTTTTTTCAAGATTGAAAAGATTGCTCCCACCGATGCAAACATCCTGATTCTCGGAGAAAACGGCACCGGAAAAGACCTGGTGGCAAGGGCCATACACCAGCATTCGCGCCGCGCATCAAAACCGTTCGTGAAAGTTGATCTCGGCGCGTTGACGGAAACCCTTTTCGAAAGTGAACTATTCGGGCATAAGAAAGGAGCGTTTACTGATGCCCGTGAGGACCGCATGGGTCGTTTCGAGGCCGCAGACGGAGGTACGCTGTTTCTTGATGAAATCGGAAATATTTCACTTCAGCAACAGGCAAAACTGTTGAGCGTGCTGCAGAACCGGCAGGTAATACGATTGGGAACGAATGAACCGCGTACGGTTGATATCCGCCTCATATGTGCCACCAACGTTCCCTTAAGCGAGCTCTCCGACGAAAGCGTGTTCAGAAAAGACCTTATCTACAGGATCAATACCGTGGAAATTATTCTGCCGCCGCTTAGAAAAAGAAAGGCGGACATCATGATGCTGGCACAACACTTTTCAAAGTTGTACAGCAACAAGTACATGAAATCGTCAATTGAGTTCGACGAAAGCGCGGAACAAAAACTGCTCGACTATCACTATCCCGGCAACATCAGGGAACTTCAATATATCGTGGAGCGAGCGGTAATCATGTCCGACGGCGACGTACTCAGCGCGAAGGATCTCATCTTTTCACCAATAGAATCTAACACTGAACCGGTTGATGAAGTGGCAGAGCTCAAGCTGAGCACGGTAGAAAAAAGCACCATCCTGCGCGTGATAGAAAAACATCACGGCAATATTTCACGTGCCGCAAAGGAACTCGGTCTTACACGTACAGCTTTGTACAGGAGACTGAGCAAATACAACATCTGAGCATATCATGATCTTCGCTAAAAACATACAGTGGAACACCCTGATCAGGATCGTGTTGCTTTTTGTTATGCTCACGGTAGCGAGCTTTCTGCTGGTGAACAAGATGTACCTGTACGCTATTCTCACCTTACCGATAATCGGTTACCAGGTGGTGAACCTTTACAAATTTCATAACCGCTCCCTCGACGAATGGTCTGGGTTTGTTGAATCGATACACTACAGGGATTTTTCAAGATATTTTGAAACAAGGCAGGCGCCTGTTGACCTGCAGATACTGCGTCGCGGTTTCAACGAAATCAATTCTACTTTTAAGGTTCTCAGTAAAGAGAAGGAAACACAATACCAGTACCTGCAGAAAATTCTCGAGCTGGTAGATACAGGTATTATTTCTTACGAAGAAGAGAGCGGGGAGGTGCTATGGATGAACGAATCGCTAAAGAACATGCTGCTGCTGTCGTACCTGAAAACCATCCACTCGCTCGAAAAACGCGACAGCGCTCTCTATGAAGAAATTATCAAGCTTAAACCGCGCGACGGAAAAGTAGTAAAGGTGAATACCGAACGGGGCTTTATTAAAATTTTCATGACGGCCACCGCATTTCAAACCGAAGGAAAAAAATATAAGCTTATTGCCTTTCAGAATGTGAACGAGGCGCTCGAAGAAACAGAATCGCGCGCGTGGGAAAAGCTGCTGAACGTGATGACGCATGAGATCATGAACTCGATCGCACCTATTTCCTCACTTGCCGTTACGCTAAAGAGCCGCCTGAAGGAATCTGTACCCGAATTGAATAACAAATCCGGCGCCGTAGAAGATCTAGAACTGGGAATAGATACCATAAAACGAAGGAGCGAGGGCTTGCTCAAATTCGCGGAAACATACCGCAACCTGAATAAAATTACTTCGCTCACTTTAGAAAAAGTTCTTCTGCGCGATCTTTTTGAGAACCTCCTCAGCCTTATGGAACCAACATTAAAAGGAAAGAATATTGATCTTCAGATTGTGCTAAAAGATCCCGACTTGCAGCTCAACGTAGACGTAAACCTGTTTGAACAGGTGCTCATCAACCTCGTGGTAAACGCGGCTGAAGCGCTGAAAAATAAAGAAGACGGACAGATTATCATATCAGGCTATATAGACACTAATTATAAAACCATCATTAAAGTGGCCGACAACGGCGCAGGCATGTCCAGCGAATTGATGGATAAAATATTCATCCCGTTTTTTACTACGAAGAAAAACGGCAGCGGGATAGGGTTAAGCCTTTGCAAACAGATACTGATGCTGCATAAGGCAAATATTCATGTGCAAAGCAAACTGGGTACAGGCACCGCATTTATTCTTTCTTTCTGATTATTCTGTCCTCAAACTTTTAACCGGGTTGGTGAGCGCGGCTTTTATTGCATGCACGCTGATAGTTGAGAAAGCAATGATCAATGATACCGCGGCGGCAATTATAAACACCCATGCATTAATATTGGTGCGATAAGTGAAATTTTGAAGCCAGTTTTGCATGATCCACCAGGACAGCGGGAACGCAATGAGCATGGCCACGCTAACAAGCACAAGGAACTCAACAGACAGCAGTCCAAATATTGTTTTGAAGCTTGCTCCAAGCACTTTTCTTATACCCATTTCGCGTACGCGTTGCTCCGCAGTGAAAATGGTTAGACCCAGGAGGCCGAGGCATGAAATGAATATAGCGAGGAACGCGAAATAACCCGAAAGGCTGTTTACAGTTTGCTCGGTGAGATAAAGTTTTTTGTACTCTTCATCTGAAAAATCGTAGGTGAAGGGAAACTGAGGATTCAATCTTCTTCCAAGTTTTTGAAGGCCCTCGAGCGCGAGGCGTGTTTTCCCCGGCTGGGTTCGAACGAGGATGGTTCCATATTGTTCGTTACCAGCCAGCCGGATAATCAGTGGCTGGATAGGAGTATGAAGTGACGTAAGATGAAAATCCTTCATCAATCCAATAATCCTTCCTTTTTTCCCCCAGAATGTCAGGGGTTTGCCAACAGGATCCTTGTAATTCATTTTGGCAGCCGCGGATTCATTAACCAGGTAGGATACCGAATCCAGTGCAAAATCCTTTGAATAATCGCGGCCCGCGAGTAATCTGAGGTCCATCGTTTTTATGAAATCATAACCAACGGATGCCTGTGTGAACATGGGCGTAACATTCGGGTCCTTACCTTCCCATTCTACCCCACCTGTTCCATTTTCGATGCTCGTGGGCGACTGGCTGATACGGGAAACGTTTTTTACTCCCGGAAGAGACAACGCTTCATTTTTAAATAGGTCGTACTTCTCCTCGTATTCTCCTTCAATAGGTATATAGATCAGGTTTTCTTTGGTGTACCCGATATCTTTACTTTGAATGTAATCGATCTGCCGGGAAACCACTATCGTTCCCACGATCAGAACTGTTGAGAGCACAAACTGGAACACCACCAAACCTTTTCTGAACCATGTGGCCCCCTTTCCAAATTTCATTTGTCCTTTCAACACTTTTATAGGTTGAAATGCCGACAGGAACAGGGCGGGATAGCTTCCGGCAAGCAAACCTGTAGCGATGGCAAGTGCAATTATAGTAATCCAGAAAGAAGAAATGTTCGCAGGAAATTCAATACTCTTTGTAGTAATGTTATTGAACACGGGTAAAATGATAGCCGTAAGCACCAATGCTATACCGAGAGCGAAAAATGTAAGCAAAAGGGCCTCCCCCAAAAACTGCTTTACAAGTGAATTTCTCACTGCACCGATCACTTTGCGTATGCCTATTTCGCGCGAACGTTTTATCGAGCGCGCCGTGGTAAGATTCATGAAGTTGATGCATGCGATAACTAAAATGAAAATGGCAACAATGCTGAAGAGTTTTACATAGTCAATTCTCCCGCCACTCAGCTTCCCGTTTTTGAAAATATTGTGAAGATATATGTCGCTGAACCTTTGAACACCTAACTCGATATAAAAACTCTTGCTTTGTTCCTTGTTATAGTTGTCGAGAAATTTTTCGATTTTGCTTTCAAATTTTATCGGGTCAGTCCCGGGTTTTAGCAATATATACGTTCTCGGACCGTTGTTACCCCATTCTCTTGCCCAACCGTTAGTTTCCAGGTAAGTTTCCCAATTAAGAATATAATCTCCTTTAAGTGACGACTGGTCGGTGATATCCTCGTACACAGCCGTTACCTTAAGGTCCTTTGAATCCTGGTAACGCACCGTTTGACCAAAAGCTTTTTCAGCGCTTCCAAAGAGACCTACCGCCATTTTACGCGAGATGGCTATGCTCACCGGCGTATTAAGCGCAGTTTCAGGTTTTCCCTGGACCAATGGAAATGAAAACAACTGAAAAAAATCTGCCCCGGCGATCAACCCCTCCTGCTTCAGAATTCTGTCGCCCGCAGAAAAAGCAACTTTATCATCCCAGGTCTGACTGGCGGCATACGTTACCTCGGGAAGCACTTTTTTGATTTCATCGGCAAGCGGACCGGGTGTTCCATGAAAGG
>JAEUVS010000050.1 GCA_016786745.1 Chitinophagaceae bacterium
TATTACC
This sequence comes from Chitinophagaceae bacterium, assembly GCA_016786745.1. Classification (GTDB taxonomy): domain Bacteria; phylum Bacteroidota; class Bacteroidia; order Chitinophagales; family Chitinophagaceae; genus Flavitalea. The sequence goes on from JAEUVS010000050.1 coordinate 8, forward strand.
ATCGAGACCGATGTTGATTGTAATTTTTCTGCCCGGGATAAAGTCTTCCGATTCGCTGATTTCAAAAGTGCGTTCCGATGCGTCGCCATCCCTTAAAGTAATTCTTGCTACCGGGATCCTGTTAATCTCTCTTATAATGGAAATAGCCAGTACCTGGTATGAAGGATTCATGGCGGTTTGCTCATCGCCGAGCAGCACTTCGTACGATACTACATCATGTTTCGAATCATTTGGTATTAGTAGCTCGCCCATTGATCAATTCTTTTTTTCGAATGGTGGAAAAAATAATTCCTGGCCCGGGGTAACATTTCTTATAGTGGTAAGTGCATTTGCCTTACCCACCTGCAGTAAATATTTGGGATCATTATAAATGCGGAATGTCATAAGGTCAAGCCTGTCACCATCTTTGACTTTTCTATAGTGAGTAAGGTCAGGTGATTTAGGCTTGTCGTCTGCAATTCTTTGGGCCCTCGTCTTATAGTCCATGAAGGTTGCGCTCAACTTTACTCGCAACGGCTCTCCATTATTGTTGAACAGGGTATGATTGATGTCGAGGTTGGATAACACGCACCTGAACCGGATTTCGGAGCCCCATAGTACCATGAGAAATCGCGGCCGGTGAATTTTTCCCTCGTACCTGTACACGCACTTCAGGAATTGTTCCAGCTGGTCGTGAACCGGCTTTCTTCTGAATTCCTTGTCTTCTCCGCCATAACCCTCCATGGTATTTGTTCCATCGAGTATGAAATCGAGCTTTAATTCTTCAGGCGCCGTGGATTTGAACCTGATATCCGTGCCCGAGCTTCCATGACCACGGCGGGTATCGATGTCTATTTTAAAATTTTTTGTGAACGACTCCGGATTGATCGGGACAGAAAATTTCATTCCTGCCTTTTCAAGATCTTTATCAGAATCAGAAAAGTTCTTGTCCTCGAAGGAGTAGATGATCAGCTTATTTAATTTCCTATCGCTCATGTTTATCTTTAAGTATTTCAAGCACTTTTTCCACGCACATGTTTATCAGTTCTTCACTGGGTGCAATCGAATTATTTGTTGACGAACCCGACTGACCCGGCTCTTCTGCTGAATTGTCGCTTACGACAGTTGCTTTTATTACGAGTTCACGTATTTCGATTGGCATAAGATTATTCTGAGAGTATCAGGTAATTGTAATTAAGCTCGAGTGTTTCTATCAGCACCTCACCTCGCTCCGCATTAAGTTCTCCTATCTTCCAGCTCCTGGGCCATACATTGTTCGCTGTCCACTGCATCAATGGCAAATGTTCTTCGTTTAACAGTTTGATATGTACGGTTCCGATAGGTTCTACATTCTCATCATCGAAAACTTCTTTCAGCCATTTGGTGATATCTGACTCTGAAGAGGCAAGAATTCCACGCTTCAGCACGAGGGGTCCGTATTTCCTGCGAATGGGTACCACATGTTCGAAGCGGTTTTCGCCTCCCTCTTTAATGCTTTCTGTTTCCAATGTTGAATCAAGCCCGGTAACCGACTGAAACCTGATGTCGAACTCATTGCCATTACTGGAAAACTCAACTCTGAAATGAAAATTGACCGTTTGATAATAGTTATCCGGACTGTCTCTTTTTGTAAGTGACATATAACACGAGCATTACGGCAACTGTATTTCCAATCCTTCATGCACCAGTTCCATCGTTTCGATGGCTACTTCATTGGCATCTGCCTTCAGGTCGGTTGATTGCACCTTTGATGGCCAGGCGTTCTGAAGTGTCCACGTAATGATGGGTTCATGCAATTCATTTAATAGCTTAATTGTAACAGCCCTGCGATATTGCGAGGCAGTTTTGTTTCCCTCCTGGAAGTAGTAAGTTTTTTTCCATTCGGTGAAAAATGCAAAATCACCTTCGAATGTTCCGCGTTTAAGCGTAACGTTAGCGAATTTGGTAAGGCCTGGTTGCTTCCCTTTGTTGTATTTCTTACTGTTGCCTTCCCGGTATTCTATTACTTCGGTTTCGAAATCAAGCCCGCTCACTTCTGTAAAACCTATTCTGAACTCCTTCTCATCGGGCCTGACGCTTGCCCATTCCACCTGGAAATGGAACTTTGGTATGGGATAATCTCCTTTAGCTGGCATATAGCTGTGTTTAAAATGTGTTTAATAAAGTGCTATGCTTATTTGCATCTGAGTTTCGGATCTGCTTCTTCCATGGCTTTTGTAAGACTTGTTTTACAAGCGAGCAGACCTTCTTTATTCTTGTTCAGAGTGCTGATTTGTCCGAATAGTTTTGTCAGCGTTTTCACATCGTTATCACGCCACTTCATCACTTTCCCTTTATAGTCATCTTTGCAGAGTGGCAAATGGAAGGTTGGTCGTATGGTGCAGCATTCATATGTTGCTTCCGGGGTCGATGTAGTATTTGCCTGCACGGCCTTATCCGCCTGTGCCGACCTGGCATTTTGATCATAAGAATCCTGTACCTGCGCGGTTTGCGTAGAATCAGGCTGACCGTTTGATTTGCACTCTTCGCATCCAATAAACGAATACCAGTGACAAATAATCGATTTGAAGCCATATGCATATTTGTCTGGTGCGGTGTCCTTATTGTTTTCGCAAATCTTTGAACCTTCTTTGGCTGCTTCTTTGCATGGATTGTAATTTTTATCATCCGGGCAACAGAAGGTGTTAAGATTGTTGCGCATCAGCTGAGAGAATTTTATTGCGTCAACCATCAGCTTTACCATGTCGTCTCTCAGTTTCAGCACCGCATCCAGTTTCTCGCTATAATTTTTTAAACAGCTTCGTATGCCCTTATCTTCCTGCAGGGAAGGATCAGTGCTTTTCAAAATGCAGGCCCAAAGCTCATCGTACCGGCATTTGATGTAATCTACTTCCAGGAAGAAGTCGCGAATCATGCAGAACAGTTTTTTTATCGCCTTGTTCGCATTGCAGGTATTATACCAGATCTTATGAGTTTGCGATAAGAGAATTTCAAGTTGTATGCAAACATTCCTTGAAAGTTCTTCAGCATACTCAATTTCATCAAACCATTTGCTGTAATGACTCTTGCGTTCCGTCAGGAAATTTATCTGCTTTTGAACGAGGTCGGCTTTATCTTTTTCTCTCGCATAACGTTGATTAACGGCCTGCAGTTCCTTCTTCCATTCGTCGTAACAGCAGTCAGTACATCCCGAACCGTCGGGCTCTGGCTGCGTGCAGCATTCCGGTAATTGAACATTGTTATCCTTGTCTACCGGGATGTCGTGATAGTAATAACTTTCGGACATATGAAATTGTTTTATTGAATTAGTTAATCAGGGAAATCGTCAGCATTCTGTAGTTGGTGGTGGCGGCTTGGGCGTTGGAGTGGGGGTTTCTTCAGGTTCGCAACAGAAGCTGTCATCAATTATTTTACAGATGTCGCAAATGTCTTGCTGACACAGTTCCAGTATCGGCAGCGTAAGTATAACTTCCGGACCGGCGTTCTGGAGTTTTTCCCTGTCTTTTTTATGTTTTTCTACCCGCGCCGGATCATCGCCGCACCGGCAAGGTTGTTTGCAGAGAAATTCAGCGGCATCTTTATATCCTTCAAAAACGCTTCGGTTGTGGTTAAGATCCAGTTCGGCTTTTTCAATTTCCTTCACAGATTTAACCATTTCATCCTGCTGTTTTTTCAGATCTCCTTCCCTGGCTTTAGAGGTCTCGGTCACCTTATCGGTCAGCTTCTTTGAATTTGTTTCGAGATTTTTTTGAAGATTTTCTAAAGATTCGGGGTTGGTAAAAGTTTGAATGCCCACTACTTCATACGCGGATTTAAAGAGAATATCCGCATCCTGCATAAGGCCAACCGGGATGTATATTAATTCTCTTATGATATCGTCCGATCCCGGGCAGCCTGGTTTGGTATCTTCACACCCATGAGCACGCCCTGTCAGGGCACGCCGTTGTGTTTTGTTACAGTCATCATTGAAACAATTGTATAGTTTGGCGCCGGCGTCTTTAAGGTCTGTTACCTTCGTTTTTAGTTCCTTCGTTGCTTTAGCGATATTCTTAAGTGTTTCGTTGAGGTCTTTATACGTTTTGTTGTAAATTCCTACGTTTCCTTTTACTGTGTCGTTAAACGTAACAAGCTCAGAACTTACAAACACATCAAAGTTGCGATAGCGCTGGTAATTTGCCTCTGTTCTAACATACAGGCACTTTCGATACTGATATATCTCTGTTTCCCTGTCCACGCGTTCTTTCGACTGCCCAACTGTTCCTACCGATTCAAACAGCAGGTTGCAAACCTTTTCTCTTTCACGAATAATAGATTTACGCGTGGGCCGGTTCTTTTTAACTTCAGGATCCTTGCATTTGTTGACATACGGTGTGGAAGAACCTGTATCCTGGTTATAATCTGTGTTACTCATAAACTGAGTTTTAAAAAATTTTATTAATTAGATGTATTATGCTTCCTGAAGCATTTTGTGCATGAACTTGAGTATGATGAATTCGGCGGGCCTTACAACAGCGAGTCCAATTTCTACATACATTCTTCCTTCCCATAAGTCGAGTTCCGTCATGGTTTCACCGAGGCCTACTTTTACATAAAACGCTTCCCTTGTTGAAGTGCCAAACAGCGCACCTGCTTTCCATAAAGTGGTGAGATAATTTTCAATCATCGACTTTACGCGAACCCATGTGTTGCGATCGTTTGGTTCGAATACAAATTGCTCCGTTGCGTTCTTTGTCGATTCTTCAACCATGTTGAAAAACCGGCGAACTGAAACGTAGCGCCACTCGTTGTCGTTGCCGGCGAGCGTACGCGCACCCCATACTATCGCCGGTCCGCGACCTTCAAATTTTCTGATAACGTTGATGGATTTTCCCGCGGTATCATCTACGTTTAGCCCTCCCTGTTGCTCTTTGGAAACTATAATTTCGGGCCTGATGACGTTATCAATATTGATATTTGCCGGCGCTTTCCATACTCCCCTCGAATTGTCTACCTGTGCGTAAATACCCAGTATGCCGGATGATACTGGTAAAAGGTTTTCGATGTTGTTGAGTGCGTTTTTCGCCTGGAAATACGCGGCGTTATTAGCGTTTTTCAGTTCTGCAAGTGTAGCTGGTAGTGCCGGGGCACCACCTGTTGTTACTATAGCAACAGTATCTTCGGCGTAATTAAAATTGACAGTTGTATATACTTTGGGAAAATATATTCCGGCATACTTGAGCGCGTTTATATCGTTGGTCACAGTGGTTCTCATAAAGTCAACATCCAGTCGCCATGTGGTGCCATTGGCAACATCGTGGAATAGGTCAAATACAGTAAACCGGTCCTGTAAATTTGTGCACTGGTCCATCGCCTGCTTGTAGAGGTTATAGTAAACCGTAGCGTCGGTGAGGTTGATGGCATCGGGAAAGTTTAATAGTGTTACCTCGTTGATTTTTTCGACTTCGGCGAGCCCCCTGCTCAGGTCCGCGTCGTTTATTAAACCACCGCCGTCTACATAATTTCCCACCGACACGATCCAGCAAGGCCCTCCTCCATTGGCAAAAAACATCTGAAGGGCGTAATACATCAAAAACTTCGAACGCGTTACCTCATCGGCTTTGGCCTGCACCTGGAGGCGCCCGCTTGAATTGTCGAATACAACCTGCAGGCTTCCCGCTTCCGGGCTTGCGGATCCGAAATACTGCTCGTATTCGAGGAGAGATTCAATCCGCCATGGCACGTCTCTTAAGTCATTAGCTTCTCTTCTGAATGCTTTTTCCGTATAACCTATAAATGCGGGAATAGCAGTTTCAACGGAGGCAATGGATGGTGGCAGTTTCGGAATCTCTACGATGTAGACTCCTGGTGTTTTAAAATCGTTTGCCATAAATAAACTTTTACGTTATAATTGTTTAATGTGTTTGTTCAAATCGGAAACAGTTTCGAATCGGGTACCAGGATGTCGAAGCAAAACCTGCTGGTGCTATCTTTTTTGAGATTGTATTCAACCGGGTTCGGAAGATATTTGGTGTCGGTGCTGCCATCCTTGTGTAAAACGGAATGATATTTAGAAACCGCCAGCGGCCTTGAACTGATAAGAAAGCCATTTTCCGCAGCCAGGTATCCATTGAGATCAGGATTAAACTGTATATTTTTTCCTTTATCGTTCCGGTATTTCCAGAAAGCTGACCTGCCTTTAAATGGAATTTCGAATACCGGCGCATTACTCCACCCACCGAGCGGATTTCTTCTCTTAAATAAGAATCCGTCTGTTGCAAGGAGATTGAAAGCGTTATTAGAAGGATTTGTTGTGATGTGAACGATACCGACATCGTCGGGGCTGAACAGTTTGTCGGAGAATAATACCTGCCGCTGTTGGAAAAAACCGGTTGTGCTGCTTATTTCAATAGAATGCAACGCTGCGCTAAAAACCAGTTGTTTACTGTCGGATAAATCGGGAATATTCGAAACATCAATCGGAACTTTACGATAGTTGTTATTTGTTACGGACACCGTTTTGATAGTGTTTCCAGCCGGATTTTTAATTTCAAGCACCACATCAGGCAGACGTTGTGCATCCATCGCATAAGTGAATGTTTGCGGCAACAGCAGTGCGTCGTTGGGGTTCGCAAACGTGCTGCCTTTTATATCGGTCCAGCCTGGTGACGGGGTTTGCGGAAAAAATTCGCGTATTCCGCCCGCACCGAATGACGCTAATTCTCCCTGGTCGTAGTTGACTGCTGAATTGAAAGGAGAAATGTCGCTCGTTAAAAATGGAAATGTTTTTGCAGAGGTTATGGTGTCGCTCGAGAAAAAGTAACCTGCGGCAAGGCCCTCTTTTATTTTT
>JAEUVS010000080.1 GCA_016786745.1 Chitinophagaceae bacterium
TGCCCACCGCCACATATGCGAACCTATCAATCGCGGCGGGTAATACAAATCCGTCGTTGTAGTCGGTATGTTCGCCAATAATGTTGATTCTTCCCGGTGATTTTACCTGGAGTTCCGGTTTACTTCCAAACTGCCGGCTGTATGTTTCCTGGTTCATAAGTTCGCAAGAAACGGGTTTTATTCAAAAAATCCATATCCTAATTTTGAATCTGTGAAAATTTTGAATCTATGAACACGAATGATTTCGACAGGATTGCGACAGCAATCAATTATCTGAAAGAAAACTTTAAACAACAGCCAACATTGGAAGCGGTGGCCGGGCAGGTGAGCCTTAGCCCTTTTCATTTCCAGAAGATGTTCAGCGACTGGGCGGGTGTGAGTCCAAAAAAGTTTCTGCAATACCTGAGTATAGAGCATGCGAAAGGTATGTTAAAGGAAAAGCAGGCAACGCTGTTTGATACTGCAATAGAAACAGGTTTATCGGGCACGAGTAGGTTGCATGACTTATTCATTTCAATAGAGGGAATGACCCCTGGTGAATTCAAGAATGGTGGTGAAATGTTAAAGATCAATTACAGTTTTTCGGAAACTGTTTTCGGAAATATCATTATTGCTTCAACAGGGAAAGGAATTTGTTACCTGGCTTTTTATGAAAATAAGAATGAAGCTTTTGAAAAACTGCGAAAGAACTTTCCTAATGCGAAGTATGAGCAGCTATCGGATATTTACCAGGCGAAGGCGTTGTCGTTCTTCAGCAAAAACTGGGATGATGCAGCGGCGATTAAACTGCATCTCAAGGGAACGCCGTTTCAGCTTAAAGTATGGGAGGCATTACTAAAAATTCCAATGGGCCGTCTCGCGACGTATTCTTCAATTGCGAAAACAGTTGGCACAGAGAGGGCGAGCAGGGCGGTAGGTTCTGCTGTTGGTGATAACCCTGTGGCCTTTCTTATTCCTTGCCACAGGGTGATACGTTCTACTGGCGAGTTTGGGAATTATCATTGGGGGCCTGCACGTAAAAGTGCGATGATTGGCTGGGAAGCCTGCGGCGCTTAAAAAATCACAATGGCAAAACTTTTCTCCCGTAAACCTCATTCAACAAATTAGCTATACCCGCATAAATTGCGGAGCCACCACATATAATTCCTTCATACCCGGCAAAGACAATAATACTTTCATTTTCGGTGTAGTTCCCGATCGCTAACAACAAGAAAAGAATCGTGAGCGTTGCGAAAACGAACTGTAGCGCGCGGTTCAATTTAAACGTACCGATAAAAAGCAAAAAAGTAAAAATGCCCCACAAAAGCAGGTAGGTCGCCAGCGAACTTTTAGTTGTAGCCGGTATCCATCCCCATTTCGACATAAGAATGAGTCCCACGAGAGTAAGCCAGAAAAATCCGTATGAAATGAAAGCAGTCATCCCAAACGTATTATTCTTTTTCGATTCAAGTATACCTGCTATTACCTGTGCTAGTCCGCCATAGAACATGCCCATGGCAAGAATCATCGAGTTAAGTTCATAAAATCCAGCGTTATGAATGTTCAGCAGAACGGTCGTCATTCCGAAACCGAACAAACCAAGTGGCGCTGGATTGGCGCTGTTGTCGCGAATTGCAATAGAATTTTCCTGGCTGGAGATCATCGTTAGTTAGGTTTGGTGATAAAATTCCACCGTGCACATCACGGTATTTTTGTCTAAATATATTGATTATGCGAGAATATTTTCAATGCGCGACAATTCATCTTCCGTAAACGCCGTGTTATACAACGCCGCAAGGTTATCGTCGAGTTGTTCTTCGGTACTTACCCCTACCAGTACAGAGGTAATAACAGGGTTACGCATCACCCATGCGATTGCCATTTGCGACAGCGACTGACCTCTTTCGCGTGCCATGGTATCAAGCTTTCTTATCTTATCGAGTTTTTCGCTGGTGATTTCCTGCGTTTTTAAAAAGCCATGCTCTTTTGCTGCGCGTGAATCAGACGGAATTCCACTCAAATACCGTTTTGTGAGCATGCCCTGTGCGAGCGGTGAAAAAGGAATGCATCCCACTCCATTTTTTTCCAGGACGTTCAGCAGTCCTTCTTCGGGTGTTCTTACAAACATGGAGTATTTCGGCTGATGGATAACGCACGGCGTACCGAGACTCCGCAGTACTTCGACTGCTTTCTCCGTTTGTTCGGCACTGTAATTTGAAATACCAACATATAATGCTTTTCCCTGTCGAACTACGTGGTCGAGCGCCGACATCGTTTCTTCTACAGGGGTTAATGGGTCGGGACGATGCGAATAGAAAATATCTACATAGTCTAGCTGCATTCTTTTCAAACTCTGGTCGAGGCTTGAGATAAGATACTTGCGCGAACCCCAGTCGCCGTATGGACCGCCCCACATGGTGTATCCTGCCTTCGTGGTGATTGTGATATGATCGCGGAGATAGCCGGGAAAATCTTTTTTGAGTATTGTTCCGAAATTTTCTTCAGCAGAGCCAGGGGGAGGGCCGTAGTTGTTGGCGAGGTCGAAATGGGTTATGCCCTGTTCAAATGCGCGACGAATAATTTTTCTTCCATTCTCGAATATGTCTACCCTGCCGAAATTATGCCATAGTCCCAGTGATATTGCGGGTAGAAGAAGGCCCGACCTTCCGCAACGATTGTATTTCATGGGATTAAAGATAGGGAAAGGAGAGAGGAGAGAGGAGAGGGGAAAAGGAAAAGCAATACACCTCTCCCCTCTCCCTTCTCACCTCTTTAAAAAAAGAGTCCCCGGCGAAAGACGGGGACGTTGGTTGTTGCTGTATAAAAAAACCTGTTAGTGGTTTAGTCTCTTAGAGGCAAGCAGTTAGTTTTGACAGCCCGAAGGTGAAGCTTAAAAACATGCTAAAATTATTTTTTCAGGCGAAAAAAACTCATTTATCAAGTACCCCTTATCACCAATAGAAAGAAACTCTTAAAAACCCTTGCACCGAGGCCTCGATTTCATACATTTGAAATCCCAAATTAAAAGCCGATGCCTACACAAAAGAAAACCTCCAAAGAAACTCTCCGTCAGCAAAATGGGATCGCGACTCGCAGTCGTAACGGACACCCCGCCGGCCGCGTCCAGGTAAAACGAACAAACATAAAGAAACACGTTTCAGCAAATGGTAGCAGCAATGGAAAACATGGGCCTGCCGTGCAAAAAACAGGCGTTTACGACGAGGAAGAACTGCTTCGCGTGCTGACAGAAGTAAAAAATGGAAATTTTACCGTGCGGATGCCCATCAACCAGGTAGGTATCAACGGCAAAATATGCGATACCCTCAACGATATCATCTCTCTAAACGAAAAGATGATGCAGGAGTTTACCCGTGCGGGCAACACCATCGGAAAACAGGGAAAGCTTACACAACGCATTGAGGTTCCGGTAGCAAAAGGCTCCTGGAGCACAGGCGTGGAATCGCTAAATGCACTTATTTCCGACCTCGTACACCCCACTATCGAAATAGCTCACGTAATAAGCTCGGTGGCTAAAGGAAACCTTCTTGAAAAAATGCCGGAAGAAATCGGCGGCCACACCCTGCAGGGTGAATTCGGGAGAATCGCCAAAGAGGTGAACGACATGGTAAAGCAGCTGAACCTTTTCTCCATGGAGGTGACTCGTGTGGCACGTGAAGTAGGATCGGAAGGTAAGCTGGGGGGGCAGGCAAAAGTAAAAGGGGTTGCCGGGGTTTGGAAAGACCTTACCGATTCGGTGAACCAGATGGGTTCGAACCTTACGGCACAGGTGCGTAACATTGCCGAGGTAACAACGGCCGTGGCAAAGGGTGACCTCTCGAAAAAAATTACGGTGGACGTGAAAGGAGAAATCCTCGAACTCAAGAATACGATCAACACGATGGTGGACCAGCTCAACTCCTTCTCTTCCGAGGTAACGCGCGTGGCGCTTGAGGTGGGTACGGAAGGAAAGCTGGGCGGACAGGCACAGGTGCGTGGTGTAGCGGGAACGTGGAAAGATTTGACGGACTCGGTGAACCAGATGGCTTCGAACCTCACAGGGCAGGTGCGTAACATCGCGGAAGTGACGACGGCGGTGGCAAAGGGCGACCTTTCGCGCCAGATTACGGTGGATGTAAAGGGAGAAATTCTCGAGTTAAAAAATACGATCAATACGATGGTGGACCAGCTTAACTCCTTCTCCGCGGAAGTAACGCGTGTGGCGCGTGAAGTGGGATCGGAAGGAAAGTTGGGTGGACAGGCGAAGGTGAAGGGTGTTGGTGGAGTGTGGAAAGATCTCACCGATTCGGTGAACCAGATGGGTTCGAACCTCACAGCCCAGGTGCGTAACATCGCCGAGGTAACGACGGCGGTGGCAAGAGGCGACCTTTCAAGAAAAATTACGGTGGATGTGAAGGGAGAAATCCTAGAGCTGAAAAACACGATCAACACGATGGTGGACCAGCTCAATTCTTTCGGTTCCGAGGTAACGCGTGTGGCGCGTGAGGTGGGATCGGAAGGTAAGCTGGGTGGCCAGGCCACGGTGAAAGGCGTTGGTGGCGTATGGAAAGATTTGACGGACTCTGTGAACCAGATGGCATCGAACCTTACGGGCCAGGTGCGTAACATCGCCGAGGTAACGACGGCAGTGGCGCGGGGCGACTTATCAAGAAAGATTACGGTGGACGTGAAAGGAGAAATTCTTGAGCTGAAAAAAACGATCAACACGATGGTGGATCAGCTCAACTCGTTTGCGTCGGAGGTAACACGCGTGGCGCTTGAAGTGGGTACGGAAGGAAAACTCGGTGGACAGGCAAAGGTGACAGGTGTGGGAGGCACATGGAAAGACCTTACCGATTCGGTAAACCAGATGGGATCGAACCTGACGAGCCAGGTGCGTAACATCGCCGAGGTAACGACGGCGGTGGCAAATGGTGACCTTTCAAGAAAGATTACGGTGGATGTGAAGGGAGAAATTCTTGAGTTGAAGAATACGATCAACACGATGGTGGACCAGTTGAACTCGTTTGGCTCCGAGGTAACGCGTGTGGCGCGAGAAGTGGGCTCGGAAGGAAAGCTGGGCGGACAGGCAACAGTGAAAGGTGTGGGTGGTGTTTGGAAAGATTTGACGGACTCTGTGAACCAGATGGCCTCGAACCTTACGGCGCAGGTGCGTAACATCGCCGAGGTGACGACAGCGGTGGCGAAAGGTGACTTGTCGAGAAAGATTACCGTGGATGTGAAGGGAGAGATTCTCGAGTTGAAGAATACGATCAACACGATGGTGGACCAGCTTAATTCGTTCGGTTCCGAAGTAACGCGCGTTGCGCGTGAAGTGGGCTCGGAAGGAAAGCTGGGTGGACAGGCCGACGTGCCGGGCGTGGGTGGTACATGGAAGGACCTTACCGATTCAGTAAATAAAATGGCATCGAACCTTACGAGCCAGGTACGTAACATCGCCGAGGTAACAACAGCGGTGGCAAACGGTGACCTTTCGCGTAAGATTGGTGTGGACGTAAAAGGAGAAATCCTTGAATTGAAAAACACCATCAACACGATGGTGGACCAGCTTCGCGGCTTTGCGTCGGAGGTAACGCGCGTGGCACGTGAGGTGGGTACGGAAGGAAAGCTCGGCGGACAGGCGAACGTGCCTGGTGTTGCCGGAACATGGAAAGACCTTACCGACTCTGTGAACCAGATGGCTGGTAACCTTACGGCGCAGGTGCGTAACATCGCGGAAGTGGCCATCGCCGTGGCGAATGGTGACATGTCGAAAAAAATTACGGTGGACGTGCGCGGAGAAATTCTTCAGCTGAAAGAAACGCTGAACACGATGGTGGATCAGCTGCGTGCGTTTGCATCGGAAGTAACGCGCGTGGCGCGTGAAGTGGGTACCGATGGTAAGCTGGGTGGATACGCGTTTGTGCCCGGTGTTGCGGGTACGTGGAAAGACCTTACCGACTCTGTGAACCAGATGACGGGTAATCTTACTGCGCAGGTGCGTAACATCGCCGAGGTAACAAAAGCGGTGGCGAGCGGCGACCTTTCTAAAACTGTGGCTATCGACGTAAAAGGAGAAATTCTCGATTTGAAAAATACCATCAATACGATGGTGGAACAGCTCAACTCTTTCGCGTTCGAGGTAACGCGTGTTGCGCGTGAAGTAGGTACCGAAGGAAAGCTCGGGGGACAGGCAGAAGTGAAAGGTGTGGCCGGTACATGGAAAGACCTTACCGACTCCGTGAACATGATGGCATCGAACCTTACGGGCCAGGTGCGCGGTATCGCCAAAGTGGTGACGTCGGTTGCAACCGGTAACCTTCGTCAGAAACTTTCGATCAATGCAAAAGGTGAAGTGGCGCAGCTTACAGAAACAATCAACGAAATGATTGAAACGCTTGCGTTATTCGCCGACCAGGTAACGACAGTTGCGCGTGAGGTGGGTGTTGAAGGAAAACTCGGAGGGCAGGCAAGCGTGCCGGGAGCTTCGGGTATATGGAAGAACCTTACTGATAACGTGAACCAGCTGGCGCAGAACCTTACAACGCAGGTGCGTTCAATTTCGGAAGTGGCATCGGCGGTAACGAAGGGCGACCTTACACGAAACATTGCGGTACAGGCAAAAGGAGAAGTGGAGGCGTTGAAAGATACCATCAACCAGATGATTGCCAACCTGCGCGAAACAACGCTTCGTAACCAGGAGCAGGACTGGCTAAAATCGAACCTCGCGCAGTTTACACAGATGCTGCAGGGACAAAAAGACCTCGCTACCGTAACAAAACGTATTCTTTCAGAATTGGCGCAGGTGGTAACTGCGCATTACGGAGCGTTCTACATCCTGCAACAGGATGAAGAGACGCAGCAAATGAAACTTAAGCTGTTCGCAGCATACGCATACAAGTCGGATAAAAATATTCCGAAAGAATTTTCTATAGGCGAAGGTCTTGTTGGACAGTGCGCGTTCGAAAAAGAAAGAATTATTCTGTCGAGGGTTCCTGACAACTACATCAAGATCAGCTCTTCGCTGGGATATGTAAAACCAAGCAATCTCATCGTGCTTCCGGTGTTATTCGAAAACGATGTGAAAGCGGTTATCGAGCTGGCATCGATTGAAGAATTCAACCAAACGCACCTCGACTTTCTTAGCCAGCTGACAGAAAGTATTGGTATCGTGCTGAACACTATCGAAACGAACTCAAGAACGGAAGAACTTCTTACACAATCCCAATCACTTGCCGGCGAGCTCAAGATTCAGCAGGAGGAATTGAGAAGAACGAATGATGAGCTGCAGGACAAGGCGCTCCTTCTCGTGAAACAGAAAAACGAAGTGGAAGCGAAGAACAAGGAGGTGGAAGAAGCAAGGCGTTCGCTCGAAGAAAAGGCAGAACAGCTCACGCTTACTTCGAAATATAAATCGGAGTTCCTTGCGAATATGTCGCACGAGTTGCGTACGCCGCTGAACAGCTTGCTGATCCTCGCACAACAATTGTATGAAAACGCGGAAGGCAACCTTAATGACAAACAAATCAGGTACGCGAAAACGATTCACTCATGCGGTGATGACCTTATCAACCTGATTAACGACATTCTTGATCTTTCGAAGATCGAATCCGGGTTTATTTCGGCTAACTTCTCGAAAGTCCGTTTCGGGGAAATCGCGTCGTTTGTTGAAACAACATTTAAACCGATTTCCGAGGCACGCCATTTGAAGTTCAATATTCAAACAGACAAAAAACTGCCTGAAGCACTCGAAACGGACCAGCAACGTCTCAACCAGATACTCAAGAACCTGTTATCGAATGCGTTCAAGTTTACTGAAAAAGGAGAAGTGAAACTGAGAATATACGAAGCCGAAAAGTCGAAGAAATTCGGCAATACGAGTCTCGACAACGCATCGAAGATTGTTGCATTTGCTATTAGTGATACGGGTATTGGTATTCCGCAGGATAAACAAAACATCATTTTCGAAGCGTTCCAGCAGGCAGAAGGTTCTACCAGCCGCAAGTATGGAGGAACAGGTCTCGGTTTGTCAATCAGCCGTGGCCTGGCCGAACTGCTTGGCGGAACAATTGAACTTGAAAGTACGCCTGGCATAGGAAGTATCTTCACATTATATGTGCCGATCGAAAATATGTCGGTAGTTACTTCGAAGGAAGTGGTGGAAACACTTAACTCTTACCAGCAGATGCAGGTTGGCGCAGATACCGGCGACATCGACACCCTGCTCAACTCCATCAGGTTGTCTGAGAATTCAGAGGCGCGTAACATGGAGATCGTGAATGAAATGATCAATGAAACCGGCGACGACCGCAGTCACCTCTCAGCGAGCGATAAAGTAATCCTTGTAGTAGAAGACGACCTGCGTTTCGCGAAAATTCTCATTGATAAAGCGCACGAAGAAAATCTCAAAGCAGTTGTAGCTACGAACTATCTCGAAGTGTTTGATTTCATCAACCGCTTCTCTCCCATCGCCATTACGCTGGACGTAAAGCTTCCGGATACAAGCGGTTGGAAGGTGCTCGATTTGTTAAGGAATGACCTCAACTACAGACATATTCCAATTCATCTCATATCAGGAGAAGAAAACCAGGGGCTGGCATTAAAAAGAGGCGCACGCAGTTTCCATTTGAAACCGCTCGATAATGAAGGCCTTACCGATTTATTTACCGATATCATTACATCGAACAATAAAGAGAACAAAAGCGTGCTTGTAGTGGAAGACAATGAAATAGAATCTTCTCAAATTGTTAAAATGCTTGATGGTGAGGGCATTGACGTAAGCATCGCAGATACGGGCGAAAAAGCGTTCCACCTGCTTAACAGCAAAGAATTCGATTGTATTATACTGGATTATACACTTCCGGACATTTCAGGCACAGACCTTGTGAAGAAAGTAGCCCAGATAAAGAAGAAACTCACGCCGGTAATTGTTTACTCGGCAAAAGAGTTCAGCAGAACCGAATTAAAACATCTCAATAACAATTCGAACACAATTCTGCTGAAAGGCGTGAATTCGCTGGAAAACCTGCTGGAAGAAATCGTTCTTCACCTGCACATCAACCATAACAAACTGGCTCCGGAGAAGAAGAAGATCATCGAGAATATTCGCAGGAAGGAAGATATACTGACGGGAAAAAATATTCTTGTTGTGGATGATGATGTAAGAAATCTTTTCGCACTCACTACGGTATTCGAGAGATTTAATATCAACGTAATAACTGCGGAGAGTGGCAGGGAAGCGATTAATTTGCTGATGAACGATAACCAGCGGATCGACATGGTGCTCATGGATATCATGATGCCTGAGATGGATGGTTACGAAACGACGCAGAAAATAAGAAGAGAGCATAAAAACAGCTCACTTCCTATTATTGCCGTTACCGCTAAAGCGATGAAAGGCGACAGGCAGAAATGTATTGAGGCCGGCGCATCGGATTATATTACTAAACCACTGAAAATAGACCAGCTGCTGTCACTTATGAGGATGTGGTTTTATAAATAACACCGTGAAGCGTGATGCGTGAGGCGAAAAAAAGCCGCTCACGCTTCACGCCTCACGCATCACGTTTTAGCCAATGCAACAAAAAATCCTCTTGGTTGATGACCGCGAAGACAATTTGCTGTCGATTGAAACGATTCTTGCGCCCGCAGGCTACACATTCGTAAAAGCATTGTCGGGCCGCGAGGCGTTAAAGGTGCTTCTCAACGAATTCGACTTCGCCTTAATCCTCATGGATGTGAAGATGCCTAACCTCAATGGTTTTGAAACAGCGTCACTCATCTATCAGCGCGAAAAACTGCGACACATCCCCATAATCTTCATTACCGCAAATAACTATGGTGAAGAACATATGTTCAAGGGATATATGACAGGAGCTGTTGACTACATCTACAAACCTATCAATCCGGATTTACTTCGCGCGAAAGTGAGTGTATTCATAGACCTGTATAAGAAAAACCACCGCCTGCTTGCACAGGAACAGAAGCTTGTTGCTATAAATAAAAATCTTGAGCTCGAGATACACGAAAGAAAAGTGTCTGAAGAAAAAGTAAAAGAGCTTAACCATAAACTTCTTGAAAATATCGAGCGCCTCGAATCAGCCAACCGCGACCTCGACAGGTTCGCTTTCATGGCGTCGCACGACCTGCAGGAGCCATTAAGAAAAATGCTGATGTTCAGCGACAGGCTTGGACACAAATACAAGGATGTTCTCGATGAGGAAGGCAAAATGTTTATCAGCCGTATCCAACATGCAGGCGAACGCATGCAGGCTTTAATCAAGGATATACTCCTGTTCTCGAAAACATCAATCGAAAAGCCGACGTTTGTTGACACTGATCTTAATGGTATTCTCACCGATGTTCTCGTCGAAATGGAGCACATTATTCATGAGAAAAATGTTCGCATCGAATCGGAGAAACTACCGAACCTTTCAATAAACCCCGTACTGATCCGGCCCCTTTTTCATAACCTGATCAGCAACGCTATTAAGTACGCGAAAAAGAATGTTCCGCCTGTTGTTAAAATCTATTCAGAATTTAGCGCCGGCCAGAATGGAGTGGATCAGAATGAAGTAAAGAGCAAGTATTGTCGAATTTATGTTGAAGACAACGGCATCGGCTTCGATCAGAAATATTCCGAACAGATATTCGGTATGTTTAAGCGGCTCCATCTTCATAGTGAATTCGAGGGCACCGGAATCGGACTCGCATTGTGTAAAAAAATCGTGGAAGAGCATCACGGGTTCATCACTGCGAGAAGCAAGATCAACGAAGGATCGATATTCATTATATCACTTCCAATGCAACAACCTGCCGGCCAGATGTCGGCCCCCATTACCCAACTACATTAAAATTAAATTGCGGCGAAATTCGCAAGCAGCTTCATTCCGTACTTGTGACTTTTTTCAGGATGAAACTGTGCACCGAAAATATTATCATGCTGGATAACGGAATGAAAGGGATATCCGTAGACGGTTGTCATTAATACATCGGCGGGATTGTTGGCGACAACATGATACGAATGCACAAAATAAAAACGCGGTTCAGGCGGAAGATCGTTTGTGAGTGGGCTTTCCCTTAGCGATTCAACGCTGCTCCACGACATATGTGGAACTTTTAATTTCACTCCGTCCGCAAATTTGAATTTCAGTGTACGTGCATCAATCCAAGCGAGGCCCGGCAGAACACCTTCTTCACTACTTTTTGTAAGCAATTGCATGCCGAGACAAATTCCCAACACCGGCACCTTTTCTTCCAGAACTTTCCTGTTGAGCACATGTATAAGATCCGCTTCCCTTATTTTTTGCATCGCTGCGTCGAACGCGCCAACGCCTGGCAATAAAATTTTGCCCGCATTTTTTATTCGTTCGGTGTCACCGGTAATTTCTGATGGCACACCGATCCTTTTAAACATATTCTGAATAGAGAGGAGGTTACCCATTCCGTAATCAACGATCGTGATCATCTGTTATCACTCTTAAAAGGATGGTTTGAAACGGGAAGTGACGCAAAGGGATGATAGTCATCTTTCAATGGGCTCGTCGTAGCGCTCCTGATTTTATGTGCAAGTTCGATAGATGGCAGCGCTTCGAGGATGGTAAAGCCGTTCCCGGAAAGAATCTGTTCGTAGCTCCTGGTATGAAGCTCTTTAAAACCTTCACTGAACTCAACTTCTTCGCCTTCTACAGTAATCGACCGGTAGGTGGATTGTTGCTTTGCACGGATTTTCTCCGGGAGCGTATGCTCATTAATACTCAAAAACCATCTGACCCTTGCATTTTTTAAACGTAAAAATCCTGCCGCCCGGTCGTGCGTATGAATGTGTACGGTACTTTCCTGCACGTTCCCGAAAATCCATATCAGCATGTCGAAAAAATGAATGCCGATATTGGTGGCTATACCCCCCGACTTAACCCTGTCGCCCTTCCAACTGGTATAATACCAGTTACCGCGGGAAGTGATGTAGGTGAGGTCGATGTCGTACACTTTATCTTTCGGACCTTCCTCTATTTTCTTTTTCAAAGCAACAATGTCGGGATGTACACGAAGCTGGAGGATATTGTAAACTGATTTACCCGTTTCATCCTGCAGCTCGCTTAAATTCTCAACATTCCATGGGTTCAGTACCAGTGGTTTCTCACAGATTACAGTGGCCCCATGGCGCAGTCCAAACCGGATGTGTGAGTCGTGCAGGTAATTCGGGGAACAGATAGTGAGGTAGTCTATCGGCGTTTGGGCTCTCTTGAGTTTTTCTATATGGCGGTCAAACCGTTCAAATTCAACAAAAAAACTGGTTTCGGGGAAGTAGCTGTCCATTACCCCTACCGAATCGAATTTATCCAATGCAGCAACAAGCCTGTTCCCGGTGTCCTTAATAGCTTTAAGGTGCCTGGGGGCGATAAATCCGGCTGCGCCGATCAGAGCGAAATCTTTCATAGGACAAAAGTATTATTATTTATTTCTGGATCAACCATTTAGATGATGAATTGGGGTCTTCCGGCCGTTTTGTTAAAATAAGTGTTTCTATGTATATTTAGTACATGAAATCCAATAGGAACCATATCAAACCTAACAGTTCCGATCGTTCCAATCTCTTCCACGCGCTGAACAGGGAAAAAGAAACGCTTGTCACCATGTTCCTCTCCAGCGCCACGCACAACGAACTCACTGAACAAATTAAAAAAATCGACGCTTTGTGTTCCAGGATAGATAAAAAGCAGCACAATAAATTACCCGATTAGCTACTTCACCCAGAATTTCACCACCTGTTGCCACTTGTTTGTTCCCGATAGTTTCAGGTAGAAAAGACCGGTTCCCAAACCAGGAGGAAGCATGATTTTCGTCTCCCCGCTAAACTTTCCGCTGGCCACCGCCTTACCAAGGAAGTTGAACACGGAATAGCTGATAGTGCCCGCCTGAACTTCCGTACGCACATTCAAAACGTTTGTAGCCGGGTTCGGAAAAACGGCCACACCCACATCAACCGGGTCAGACAGATCGCTTACACAATTTCCCTCTGTTATCAACACCCGGTACCGGCCGGGAGCCCTTGTAACGAGTTTACTTCCTGATTCACCGGAGATTAGTTTGTCATCCCTGTACCACCGGTGCACACCGGATGAATATGAAGAAATGATCATCTCTTTATTGAAAGTGACAACAGGCTTCTGAAACATCTTGTTTTGTACAACAGAAATTGTATCGGTGTAAGCGGTTGCACCGGATATGTTCGTGACCCGGGCATAATACTTCCCTTCGCTTTGGACGGTATATGACATTTCCTGGTCGCTGCGAACGGTATTTCCGTTTTGCCGCTGATCGTCTGCCGGCTGGCCATCGCGGAACCATTCATAGCCGACGTTATTGTCGCCCGGAACAGTAAGAAGAAGTGAATCGTTATCGCAGATCGAATTACTGGCTCTTGAACTAACCAGGTGCATCGGTTTAAATCGCTGTTCGCCGAGATGTCTCAGGATATTCTGATGTATTGTATCCACTGCTACGGAAGAGATTCGGTGATAGGTAGCAAACGTATCAAAATAAAACTCATATTGACCCGGATCGTTCACGCGTTTCAAGGCGTTCTTTACTGAGTCCACCCAATATTTCCGTCCATCAAATGCAAAGCAGCAATGATCGTATTTGTTCAGCACCTGGTATTGCATTCTCCCTTCACCTGCGGAGCCAAGGAAATAAAGCGTGCTGTAATTGAACCTGTCGTAAAACGATGGGAAGTTTTGTTCCAGGTCACCGGAATCGCGCTGCGCTATTCGCATGTCCATCGGAATGGTTCCCGCGACGGGGAAACTAAGTTTGATCCTCGTATCTAACGCGCTGTACAATGTTGTAGTCCAGCCGCCGCCGGAAAGACCAAGCATCACAAACTTTGTATCTGGATTTTGTTGTTCGAGATAATTGACGGTCGATTGAACGGGTGCCAGAAAATAGTAAAAGGGATTGGGTAGATTAAAGATGTCGTTATGTCCATACACCGAAAAATCCTGCGCGCTGTCGTGTATGGCAACCGGGCCGATATTCAATCCTAACAATGGCATATCCAAACCCACAACATCGAATCCTTTTGAGAGGAAATAATCTATCACTTTTACATAGGTGTCACCACCCGAGTTATAATTTACATACAGGTCTTCCTGCAGCATATTGAAGCCATGACCGGTGTGATAAATGATGGTGATGTCGAGTCCATTGCTTTTAACAGGATGGAACATGCAAACCCTGCTTTTAAACCCGTGTTTAAGGTTCACAATGCCCATTTCGAGGTTCTTCAGGTTACCGCCGTCGTAAACCCTGGAAAAAACGCTAACGTATTTATTGACTTCGGAGCTCAACTGGAACGGAGGTATGACTTCATCGCCAAAAACGGCTTCGGTTAGAGCGGCGCGCTGGCTTTCGATGCTATCAGCGTCAGAGATTGTGATTCGTTCTGAATATTGAGCCGAGGAAAGTAGGCACCAGATTGAGATGAAACCAGTTAAGAGAAACTTCATTTTGCTTACCTGTTGAGCACATATCAGATTTCTCAAGATACGAAAACTAAAAACTCTTTAAGGTTTTGATGCGAAGCGACAATGATTAAACCTTACCTTCGCATACGTAAAAACGTGGAAGGCAGTGAATTAGTGTGTAAATTGAATTCAATTATATGGAAACTGGAAATAAACCAACAACCGAAACTGTTAACCGGGACGCCGACGCAGACCTCAGCCTCCTGCTTTATAAAACCGGGCGTTCCATCAAACAATTCCTGCTTTGGATAGCCCGCGGTATTGGCGCCGCCGGAAGAACCCTCTTAGCCATCCTCCTGTTTCTGTTCAGAAACATTCTATGGTTGCTCATTGGTTTTGTCATCGGCTTGCTGTTCGGTATTTACCAGGTGTCGAAGACAACCACGTTCAGTTCCGATATGATTGTGAAAGCCAACTTCGGCAGCAGTCGAAATTTATACAACGCGGTAAACTACGTTAACTCACTTATTTCCGCGAACCAGGTCAACGAACTTTCGACCATGTTCGAAATTACACCTGCCGAAGCCGCCCAGTTGCATGATCTCAGCATTGAGCCGGAGATTTCTGAACTCATTACTGCAGAAATGTACAGGCAGGAATTCCTGGAACCTGAGCGCAACAAAAAAATGCGCCTCGATACATTCTGGACGCGGACCGTTAAATATGAAGACTTCAAGGAAAACCTGACCGATTTCGATTATCCGTTATACAAGATTACCGCGAAGACGAGCAACGCCACCGTTTTCACAAAACTTGGTAATGGTATCGCGGCCTACATAAATAGCAACCCTTTGCTCAGCGCTATTAAACAACAGCAGGCGGAGAGCAACGCCGGCGAAGAGAAATTACTCGTTAACTCAATCGGAAATCTCGATTCGCTCAGGAACGCCTACAATCAACGGCTCATAAAAGGTGAATCCACAGTGCCCAATGGCAACCAGATGATGCTGCTGCAGGGAACAAAGGAACAAAGCATACCCGAACTTGACCTGTACGATAAAATGATCGAGTTGCAGGACCTGCTGGAAAAATCACGTAACCGGTCGGCGACGGAATCCAATGCCGTAGTAATACAGGCTCCATTCAGCCCGGTGGGTAAAAAAATATCGACAATCAATCGCGTCTCGACTTTAGCATTGTACGGTTTCCTGTTAGCAACGGCCATACTCTTACTGATCGGATTTTATAAATGGTTACTTGCTTTCGAAGCGTCGCATAAAACAGGAAAGAAACCGGCAAAAGCCTAAACCAGTGTCCATTTGTTCAAGGTAGAGTCATATAAAAAAGGCATTGTCGTTTCCACTGTTTTCAACATTTTCAATAAGGCGGTCGTTTTTTTCAACGGCATTCTTATCGCCTACCTGTTTGGTGTGCAACCGGGCACGGACCTGGTGTTCTACATCAACAATTCGGTTCTCATTCTCGGCGCGTTTATCACCGCATTAAACAGTACCGTTGTTATTCCCGAATCGATGCGCATAAGGGCCGGCGAAGGAACGGAACGCGCGATGGGATTTCTCAACTTTTATATTTTTCTCTACGCTATCGTAATAACGCTGGTGCTCGCACTGGCAATTATTTTTGACCCCGTTTCATTCTTTTCTGTTGTATCCAATTTCAGGGAGGAAGACCTTATCAACAACAAACCGCTGCTCTATCTCTCTCTCCCGCTTTTCGGGATGATATTCATTACCAACCTGCTCATTGATATTCTTACATCGCACAAATTTTTTACGATTCCGATGTTCGTGGGAATTGTGAATGGCGTTTTTTCGATTGTATGCATTTCGGTATTTCATGAGGTTTTCGGGTTAAAGAGTTTCCTGTACGGCTTGCTGCTATCGTACACACTCAACATAGTTACGCTTGTGTACATCATGAAGAGGTTTCTTCACTGGAAATTTACGCGGGTGCACGTGGTAAAGGAAAAGCGAATCTGGAAAAACCTGGGCTTCGCGCAACTCGGCAATTTTACCAGCACTGCGGCGAGCTATATGCCGATGTATATATTGAGCGGTTTCAACACCGGTATTATCACCGCGCTCACTTTCGCGCAGCAAATTTCTTCACTGCCTACCACGCTTATCACTTATCAATTTTCTTCAGTAGCGGGAATTAAATTCAATGAACTATACGCGGCAAAAGATATCAAAAGTCTAAACCGCGTATTTTATGAATGTGCGAGCTTTTTGCATTTTGTGATGATACCGCTTTGCTGTTTTCTTTTTTTCTTCGCGCGCGACGTGATTGAAATTATTCTCGGCTTCACACCATTGTCGGAACAGGTATCGCAAAACGCGGCGCTGTTTTTAAAATATCTTGGTTTGCTCATGCCATTTATGGTTATAAACACCTTGATGGCAAGGTTGTTTATGGCCAGTCATAAAATAAAGGAATCGTTCGCGTACCAGGTGGCTTTCAACATCGTCCTGATCATTTGCCTTTACATTGCCGTACAAAATTTTGGAATAACGGGTTATCCAGCCGCGATGGTGCTCACGTATTTCCTGAACTTCGGATTTTGCTATTTCCTGGAGAAGAAATTTTTCAATTTCGTGGACTTTGGAACGATATTTAAAGAGTTCTGGCTGTTGGCTGTTGTAAACCTGGCTATCGCGTTTGTTGTTGTTTACTGCCTTAAATTTGCGCAGATCAACCATGCCCTGCTCAAAGTAAGTGTTGCAGGAATTTTGTATGTTTTGCTGCTGGTTGGCATTAACAAAACTTTCAGGCTTAACAGCCTGGTAACGTTACATCTTGAAAGTACCCTAAAAAAAATATTCAACTATGGAGCTTCACGAGGTGGACAGTAAGCTTTCAACCCAATCGTACTGGGATAACGTGTTAAAGTCGGCCAAGCTACCCAGAGTTAATAGTCCCAAATCCTACCTGTACAGGGTTACCATGAAATTTGTTGACCGGGCTCTCGCGCGGGAAAATTACCGCACTTTTTTCGAGGTGGGTTGCGGGTCTTCAGGATGGCTGCCTTATTTCGCCAACAAATATGGATACAGGGTGTCGGGCCTTGATTATTCGGAAGTGGGTTGCCAGCTCGCCACCAAAAATCTTGAACTGCTCGGTATAGAACATGATCCGATTCTTTGCAGGGATTTTTTCGCTCCCGAGCCGACTGATGGCAAAAAATTCGATGTAGTTTTCAGCTATGGTGTGATAGAAC
>JAEUVS010000076.1 GCA_016786745.1 Chitinophagaceae bacterium
TCGGCCCACTCGCTTTTATTTTTTCCCAGCCTTATGTCTATTACGTCGCCGGGCACTACATCTTCAATGAAAATTACTTTGCCGTTTACCCTGGCTATTGATTTTCCTTCCGCGGCATAGTTCTCTACAGGTACTTTTTCAAGTATTATGTTCTTTTTCTTTCGCAAGCCGCGAATTTAGGCAATCTGCTTACTTTTTTGCCTCGTAGCTCTTTTCGGCCTCTTTTGCTTTTTCAAAATCAAGCACTACACCGTTAATGCAGTAACGTAAGCCGGTTGGGGGAGGACCATCTTCGAAAACGTGTCCCAGGTGCGACTTACAGCGGCCGCACATTACTTCAGTACGCTTCATGCCGTGAGAATTGTCGGCCTCGTAAATAACACTGCCCTTTGTAACGGGTTGATAAAAACTCGGCCAGCCACAACCACTTTCAAATTTCGTGTCGCTCAAAAAGAGTGCGTTTCCACAAACGGCGCAGTAATATGTGCCCACTTCTTTTGAAGTTTCAAAAGGACTGGTCCACGGCCTCTCTGTGCCTTTCATCCTTGCTATATAGTAAACATCCTGTGGCAAAATCTTCTTCCACTCTTCATCGGTAAGGTTAACCTTGCTACTGTCTGAACGGGAGTAGTGAGGATTTGCCTGTTTTTTTGTATCCATAGTCTGTGATTGTTTATTGTCCGCTGAATTCTGGGAGTAGGTACACTGCTGCAAAAAGCCCGCAGTGAGAAATAAAGTAATTAAGTAGATTGTCTTCATATTTTTATCCCTCTTACCAAATTTACGACACTGCGGGGGCGATGGATTACTAAAATGTTTCTAATGGCTTTATTTATTTGTTAAAGGATTTTCAACGTTGGTAATTTATATTTACGGCCGGTTTAAAACCGGCTAGTTTCATTAAGTTATTAATCTTTAAGGCTTTCAGATGTTTAATGTCATATTATTCGGCCCTCCGGGCAGTGGGAAAGGAACACAATCCGAAAAGCTGATAGACAGGTATGGCCTCGTCCACTTGTCTACCGGTAACCTGTTGAGAGAGCAGATTTCAAATCAAACCCGGCTCGGACTCGAAGCAAAAAAGTTTATGGATAGCGGACAGCTGGTACCGGATTCCGTAGTAATCGGTATGATCAGATCGGCAATCAAAGAGAACCCCGACGCTGAAGGCTTTCTCTTCGACGGTTTTCCAAGAACCGTGGCGCAATCACAGGCACTCGATGAGCTGCTCGCCGAAAATCATTCAGAGATCAATGCTGTTCTCGCCCTTGAGGTTTCAGAAGACGAACTGATCAGCCGCCTGCTAAACAGGGGGAAAACCTCAGGTCGCAGCGACGATACCAACGAGCAGGTTATCCGCGCAAGGATCACTGAATACGAAAATAAAACCGCAGCTGTTGCAGAATACTACGATCAGTTCGGCAAAGTGGTAAAGATTAAGGGAGAAGGCGACGTCGAAGCAATCTTCGACGCGCTTTGCAACGAGATTGAAGCGAAAAAAATCGTGTGATTATTTTTTTAGCGTCGAATCAGCTTTGGATATAGCTGATAAAATATCATTCTTTACTTTGATGATTTTTGATTCTTCCGAGGTGAGGTATGCTATTCTTTGTTCCGGCTGATCCTGGAGAGTATCAATGCTGAATTCATGCATCCACGTTTCCATACCATCATATGCAGACTGCAGTTCAGTATTCAGGGATTTATAGGTTTCCTTTAGTGAACCGGATTTTCCTTTAGCCAGTGAGTCTATTTTTTGCTGATACCCTGGTATCTGCCGCTGTTTCGCCATTGCGGCATTGTGTTCGTTCATCACAACATTAAAAAGGGAGTCTTCAGGAGAACCGGCAGATTCGGAAAAGCCGTCAGTTCTGTCCGGTGAATTGCCTGTGCAGGCCGCAAAGAAAATTAGTACGGAGAAATAAAGTAGTTTTTTCATATTTTATTTTTTTATCTGCGCGATCGCTTTCTTCGAAAAATCGCTTAGTGCAAGACGTCCGCTAACAGCGGCCCGTTGTTCGAGTAATGTATCCCAATGATCGGTGTCTTTCCATAGAACCTTCTTCAACTCTGCCATTGCTTCCGGGCTCGAATGGGCCAAAGTATTAGCCAACCTGGCTACCGCTTCATCCATTTCTTCTACTGTATGATGTAATTCCGAATACAAGCCCTTTCTGTGGCACCATTCAGCGTTTCGCCATAATGTTGCGTCAATTGCGAGCGCACCGAATGCGGCGATTCCAATTTTTCGTTCAACAGCCGGCGCTATCACAAAAGGACCAAAGCCGATAGACAATTCACTCAGCTTAACGTCGCCTTTGTCGAGCGCTATCGCATAGTCAACAGCAGCGGCAATGCCAACACCTCCGCCAACGCACTTTCCATGTATGCGGCCTATAATGAACTTCGGACATTTTCTCATCGCGTTTATTACGTGCGCGAACCCGCTGAAAAACTGATGTCCGTCTTTTTCGTTATTGATGGCGAGCAGTTCGTCGAAGGATGCGCCCGCGCAAAATGCCCTCTCGCCTGCAGATCGAAGAACAATCACTTTCGTATCGAAAGCAGCTCCTGCCGCATAAATTTCGTGTGCAATTTCCTGGAGCAATTTTGCGGGAAGGCTGTTACTCTGGGGATGGTAAAATTCGATTGTGGTTATCGCCTGGTGAGTTTCCGATTTTACGTAAGGTGTTCCATTCATGGAGATGCGTTTAATTTTTCCTTCTTACCATTGTCAGGATAGTTGCTATGGCCACATCTTCGTTCAACTGGTCGGTTACCTCCACAAGCCATTTAACGATACCGCTGGGTACATCGTTTTCATCTTTCTGATCCTGGATCGTTTTTTCTTTCACCGTCAGCTTTACACCGATAGTGGTTCCCGCGTAAACAGGTTTAATAAACCTGCATTCATCTATTCCATAGTTCAGCAGCACCGGTCCCTTCTTGCCATCCACAAACAAACCCGCAGCTGCGCTGAGAATAAAATAGCCGTGGGCCACAGGTTTTTCAAAAATCGTTCCCCCCAGGGCCGTATGGTCTACGTGGGCGTAAAAATGATCCCAGCTTACATTGGCAAAGTTAACGATATCGGCTTCAGTAATCGTTCGTTTACCGGTTATAACAGCATCGCCTATGCGCAATTCTTCAAAGAACTTTCTGAATGGATGTTTTTCATCTTCAGTAACGGCCGCATGCCGGTGATAGCTATTGGTTACAGCCGTAATTGCTGACGGTGAACCCTGTATGGCCAGTCGTTGCATGTAATGCCTCACTCCACGGATGCCTCCCATTTCTTCACCACCACCAGCACGACCCGGTCCCCCATGCACCAGGGAAGGTAACGGCGATCCATGCCCCGTGCTTTCCTTTGCACATTCTTTGTTTAGTACGAGAATCCGGCCGTGATGGCTGCCCGCACCATATATAAAATCCTTTGCAATATTATTATCTGCCGTAACAATCGTTGACACGAGCGATCCCATTCCCATATTCGCCAGCGTTATTACGTCGTCGTTATTTTTATATGGCATTATGGTGCTAACAGGGCCAAATGCTTCAACACTATGCGGCTCGGCTGATTTAAAAGGATTGTCGTTTGCAAGCAACAAGGGACTTACAAACGCGCCTTTTTTAAAATCTGCATCTATTAATTCAACACTGTCGAGCGAACCATACACGATACGGCTCGATGCAAGAAGTTTTTTTACCTGCGCAATAACTTCTTCACGTTGTTCGAGGCCGGCAAGCGAGCCCATGCGCACTTTCTCGTTAGCAGGATTCCCTATTATGGTTTGACCAAGCGATTTTCCAAGCGCGATCCACGCGTCTTCCATCCTGTTTTCCGGAACAAAAATTCTGCGTATGGCTGTACACTTCTGCCCGGCCTTTACGGTCATCTCACGCCTTACTTCTTTCAAAAAAATATCCCATTCGGGCATGCCTGGTTCAACATCACTGCCCAACACGATGCAATTCAATGAATCTGCTTCGAGGTTAAAGGGCACATTGTTTTTTAAAACATTTGAGTTCGACTTGAGTTTATTCCCGGTTGATGCCGAACCGGTAAAAGTGATTACATCCTGCGATTGAACATGATCGAGGATACCACCGGCCGAACCGCATATCAGCTGCAGCGCCCCGTCGGGTAGAATTTTTGAGGCGGCAATTTCTCTCACCACAGCTTCAGTTAAATACGATGTAACCGTTGCGGGCTTTACAACAGCCGGAACACCCGCGAGAAGATTCACGGCAATTTTTTCCAGCATTCCCCACACAGGGAAATTAAACGCGTTGATGTGAACAGCTACGCCTTCTTTTGGCACCCATATGTGACGACCGATGAAATTTCCATTTTTACTTAGCGGAACCGGTTCGCCATCTACATAAAATGGATCATCGTTAAATTTCCGGCGCAGCGACGCGTATGAAAATAAATTACCAATGCCGCCTTCAATATCTATCCAGCTGTCGTTTTTTGTGGCACCCGTATTATAGCTGACTGAGTAAAATTTTTCGAGATGATTTTGAAGATGGAACGCAAGCGCTTTGAGCATTCGTCCGCGTTCGTGAAATGTCATCTTGCGAAGCGCGGGGTTTCCTTTCTTTCGTGCGTAGTCGAGAATGTCAGAAAAGTTCAGGCCTTTAGTAGATGCGTGCGCAATTACTTCGCCATTTACAGCATTTTTTAGCGGAACACCTTCACCATCGCCCGCGACCCATTTTCCGAGGACATAATTTTGAAGTTTATTCATGTGGTAAGCAAAAATTTTGCGGTCATATGTTTAATCCACCGCATACACTTATCACCTGGCCGGTTACATACGATCCCATATCGGAACCCAGGAACACACAGGTATCTGCTACTTCCGAGCCGCTACCAAAACGTCCCAGTGGAATTTTATCCATAAACGCTTTTGCCGTGTCGCCTTCATTCAGGTAATGAGTCATGTCGGTTTCTATAAAACCCGGTGCAATTGCATTGCATCGGATGTTGCGGCTTCCCAGTTCGTGGGCCATAGATTTTGTAAAACCAATTATACCGGCCTTACTCGCTGAATAGCTTGCCTGGCCCGCGTTTCCCCGAACGCCAACAATGGAGCTCATATTGATGATTGAACCTTTCCGAGCCTTCATCATCGGTTTTATCACCTGCTTGGTCATGTTGAAAACGCTTTTCAGATTAACAGCTATCACTTCATCCCATTGCTGTTCGGTAAGCCTCAACAACAGGTTGTCTTTCGAAATACCTGCGTTGTTTACACAAATATCAATAGTTCCAAATTCTTTTAAGACATCATTCACCAGTGATTCGCTTTCAGCAAAAATTCCGGCATTGCTTTTATAAGCTTTTGCTTTTACGCCGAGCGCTTTTAATTTTTCTTCCAATGCCGAAGCTTTCGGTTCGCTGCTGTCGCTTACATACGTAAACGCTACGTTCGCGCCATGCTCGGCGAATTTCAGGGCGATTGCCTCGCCAATGCCACGGGCGGCGCCCGTTACGATGGCCACTTTGTTTTCGAGAAGTTTCATCTGTTAACCTATTTGAAACGGGAAGTTAAAGAGCATATTGAAGAATCTCTTCAATAAATATTCTTTCATTGCTCAACCGGGGCACTTTGTGCTGTCCGCCAAGTTTTCCGCGGCTCTTCAACCAGTTATTGAACGATCCTTTTTTTAATTTCCTCACTACGGGCATACGCAGAGCGATATTCTTATGTCTCTTTGCCTCGTAATCGCTGTTCAGAGATTTAAGTGCTGTATCGAGCTCGCCTACAAATGCCTCAAAATCTTCCGGCTCTTTTTCAAATTCCACAAGCCATTCGTGCGCTCCATTGTTGTCATCATTAAAATATATCGGCGCCGCTGTGTAATCATTTACAATAGCGCTGGTGTTTTTACACGCGAGCGAAATGGCCCTGTCGGTATTATCTATAATCAATTCTTCGCCGAAAGCGTTTATATAATGCTTTACCCGTCCGCTCACAATTATTTTAAACGGTTTGAGGGAAGTGAAGCGAATCGTATCGCCCAAAAGATATCTCCATAATCCGCCGTTTGTGCTGATTACGGGCGCGTAGTTCTTATTCAGTTCAACATCACGCAATCCGATTGTTTGCGGATCCGCCTTTCCATACTCACTTACAGGCATAAACTCCATGAATATTCCGTGATCCACAAACAGCAGCATCCCTTCGTCGTCGGGAATTTCCTGCGCCGCGATAAATCCCTCGCTGGCGTTATACATTTCGAGGTAATTAATTTTCTTACCGATTAATTTGTTGAACTGTTCGCGGTAAGGTTTGAAGGAAACGCCTCCGTGCATATACAGCTCAAGGCTTGGCCATACCTCTGAAATGCTGTTCCGGCCTGTTATTTCGAGGATGTGTTTAAACAGTACAAGCGTCCATGTGGGTACACCTGAAATTGAAGTAACATTTTCTTTTATTGTGCTCTTTGCCAGCTTCGCAATTTTTTCTTCCCATTCATCCATCAGCGCGATACTCAGTTCCGGTGTCCTGATCCACGAACCCCAGAAGGGCGTGTTTTGCAATAGTACCGCGCTAAGGTCGCCGTATTGCACATCTTCATTTACCTGGTGAATATTATGGCTGCCGCCGATAACAAGGCCCTTCCCCGTTAAAAGATCCGAGTCGGGATTATAGTTGTAATAAAGAGTGAGAACATCTTTCGCGGCCTTGTAATGACAATCCTGTAAACTCTCATCCGACACAGGAATAAATTTGCTTTTATCGCTTGTGGTGCCGCTGCTTTTTGCGAACCAGTAGATAGGAGTGTTCCATAGTACATTTTGCTCTCCATCCATGATTCGTTGTATGTAGGGCTTAATGTCGTCATATTCATGAATGGGCACCGCCTTCTTGAACGATTTTACGCTGAACAGTTTTGAGAAGTTATATTTTTTTCCGAATTCAGTGTATTGGGCAGACGTAACCAGGTCCTGAAGCACTTCGCGCTGCGAATCTTCGGGGTGATTTTTCCATGCCTCGATGCGCCACTGCCGCATGCGGGCGAGTCCTGATATGGCTGGCGACAGGATTTTCACAGTCCTTCTCTTGCTTCTTCGTGCAGGTAATCTTTTCTTTTTAATTCAAAATTGCGGCCGAGGTAAAGTCTGCGTACCTGCTCGTCATCTGCAAGCTCTTCTGCGGTTCCGTGCTGGAATATTTTTCCTTCTATCAATAAATAGGCCCTGTCGCAGATAGAAAGAGTTTCGTTTACGTTGTGATCGGTAATAAGAATGCCGATATTCCGGTATTTAAGCCGCGCTACCACGGCCTGGATGTCTTCAACAGCTATAGGGTCGACGCCGGCGAATGGTTCGTCGAGCAAAATAAATTTAGGGTCTACCGCTAGCGCTCTTGCTATTTCTGTTCTTCTCCGTTCGCCACCGCTCAGCGAGTCGCCGTTGTTTTTTCTTACATGATGCAACCTGAATTCATCGAGCAGCATTTCAAGTTTTTCTTTTTGTGCGGTTTTAGAGAGTCCGGTCATTTCCAGTACAGCGAGTATATTATCTTCAACGCTGAGCTTTCTGAATACAGAAGCTTCCTGTGGCAGGTAGCCAATGCCAAGCTGTGCCCTCTTATACATCGGTAGTCTTGTGATTTCCTTATCGTCGAGAAAAACTTTTCCGCTGTCGGGCTTTATTAGCCCAACCACCATGTAGAATGTGGTAGTTTTACCTGCCCCGTTGGGGCCAAGTAAACCAACGATTTCGCCCTGGTTTACATTAATGGACACTTCGTTTACAACAGTGCGGCTGCGGTACGATTTTACAAGCTGGTTAGTGTGAATTTCACTGCTCAAATTGCATGGTTTCCGGCAAAAATACCGTAACAAATACAAAAAACGTGTCCTATGTTTGCACGCTGAAAAACATTAACTAAAAGGGATGAAAGTCATTGATCATATAAGGCAGGCGAAGGATACATTAATATCTTTTGAAATTCTTCCGCCGTTGAAGGGAAAGACCATTAATTCAATCTATGAACACCTGGATCCGTTGATGGAATTCAAGCCATCCTTTATAAATGTTACCTATCACCGCAGTGAGCACGTTTTCAAGAAGAAGGCCGATGGCACATTCGACAAGGTAGAAGTGAGAAAAAGACCCGGAACGGTTGGAATTTGCGCAGCCATCATGAACTATTATCATGTCGACGCAGTGCCTCACCTCATTTGCGGAGGTTTTAACAAAAGAGAAACCGAAGACGCCCTTATAGACCTCAACTTTATTGGTGTTGACAACGTTCTTGTACTCCGCGGCGACGCTGCAAAAAATGAAACCCTCTTCGAACCTGATCCCGACGGACACCGCTACGCGATAGACCTGCTTAAACAGGTGGTGAACCTCAACAACGGAATTTATCTTGAAGAAGATATTCTTGATGGCTTCCGGACAAAATTTTCAATAGGTGTGGCTGGCTATCCCGAAAAACATTTCGAAGCCCCCAATATGAATTCCGATCTCGACTACCTCAAAGAAAAAGTCGATGCAGGTTCGGATTATATCGTCACTCAAATGTTTTTCGACAATAAAAAATACTTCGAATTCGTAGACAAATGCCGCGAAAAAGGCATCAACATTCCTATTATACCCGGATTAAAACCGGTGACAAGCAAAAAACAGCTGTCGATTATTCCTAGAACATTTCATGTTGACATACCCGACGAACTCAGCGTTGAAATCATGAAATGTAAAACAGACCTGGATGTAGAGAAAGTCGGCGCCGAGTGGTTGCTCAATCAATCGCGTGAATTGAAAAAAGCCGGCGTGCCCGTATTACATTACTACACGCTTGGCAAAGCAAGAGTAATCTCAAATGTGGTAAAACAGTTACTTTAATTTTTTGCGGGAAGTCTTTTGAATACTTTTTTGTTCACTTTAACCGGGTACTTCTTTTTAAGTTCAGCAACCCATTGTTCTTCGAGAAATGCCTGGTAGTCGTTGATTACTGAACCCTTCGCATCATCAAAACTTTTCGGCTCTTTTTCATTGTGCATTCTGATGATATAAGCGAAAGTTTTGCTGCTGTCCTGGTCGTTTGTAACAGGCGCTGTAATCAATCCTTCCGTGAAATTTGTTCTCCCCGCCACGGGAATCTGGCTGAGTTCGAAGCGTCCCGAGTCCGCCTGCACCATTCCGTTGCTTTGGTCGGCAAGTTTTCGCCAGAGGGAAAGATCATTTTTTACCAGGGTCTGTATCGAATCAACAACCTGGGGATCCGTGCATGTAATGATAATCGCATCGGCACTCATTTCCCAGTTGTACCTGTTTTTATTTTGATCGAAGTAATTTTTCAGGGCGACTGAATCGTCTGTCGCAGCGTCCCATACTTTTTTCTGCATAATGCCGAACAAAAGATTTCCTTCCCTGAATTCTTTCAGCTGTTCCGCAAATTCAGTATTATAATTTTCGAGATGCCCGCGGTAGTATTCAATTACGCTGCTGTCGGTGGCGAGATCGGCGGGCTTCGCGTCTTTGCGGATCGTTTCCCTGATTTTTTTTACCAGTATCGCCTGGGCGAATTGTATCCTGTCGCTCTGCATCACTTTCTCCTTCAGCATGTTCATATTGCCCTCGTTTTTGGGATCATCAATCACTTCAATCCTTTGCAGGCGCTGAAGTATGTGATACCCGTAAACAGTTTTTATCGGGCTGCTGATGTCGCCATCTTTCTGCAGGCTAAATGCAGTGTTAGTGAACAGCGTGTCGAATTGTCCAACGCCGAACGCTGCCATTTCACCGCCATTTTGATAAGTGAGATTGTCGTTGCTGTATGCTCTTGCTGAATCAGCAAATATCCCGCCCTCTATCAGGTTCGCGTATAGGGAATCTGCCCGGGCGCCGAGCGCATTTCTTGCTTCTTCACTCATACCGGGGTGGAATGCCAGCAGAATTTGCGCGACTCTTACCTGTCCGGCGGCTTTTCTTTCATGGTTATTTCTGAAAATATAAAAACCTGAAGAGTGTTGCACCGGTTCTGAATATTTTCCGACAGGAGTGGAGTAAGCTGCATTTTCGAGTATATAAGGGAGTACAAATACCGTGATGTAACCCACTGATCCATGTTCGTAAGAAGCGCCTACTGTTTCGAAATCTTCTCCCGCCTGTAATCGTTTGTAGGCTTCATCAATTCTTTCCTTTGCTGTTTTTGTATCACCGGTATCAGCGCTGGTGCGAACGAGTATATATGATAGATTGATATCTTTCTTGCTTCTTTCAAATGCTTCATCAACGAGCAGTTGAATAGTAGCTTCATCTTTCAGAAAATTATCAGCGAGCTGGTAACGAAACGATTCAAGCTCGGCTAATTGCGTCGATGTAGTATCCATCCCTGCATCTTTTGCTGATTGCACTTTCAGCTTAAACCTTGAATAGAGCTCGAGGTAATCGGCGTAGGAGATGGGAATTGCATTGGTATCACTGTTATTTTTATTGTAAGCATGGAGAAATTCATCCTTGCTTACAGCGTGTTTTCCGTAGGTAAAAAGAGTTTGACCATGTATTCCCGTGGTAACAAAAAACAAACAAATCGCAGCAAAGCCAATTTGTTTAACCAGGAACGGGCTTTTATCCCGGCTTTTTCTCCGATCGCAGCTTGCCGTTGATGACTTCATTTATTTGAAGGTATGATAGTTTTTTAGCGATAATCCGTTTGTCTTTGTCTAGCAGGTACAACAACGGAGTTTGGTACACATCATACAATTGCTTATAACCCGGCCTGCCTGCAGCTATTTCGGCTTCGTCTTTTCCGGGCGCGGGGTACACATGCTTCCACCCATTGAGATGATGGTCCTGAATAAATTTAAGCCATTCTGCTTTTGTGCCATCTGTTTTTACTCCGTACACTGTTACGCCTTCATCCTTCCATTTCGCTTTATAGATGGAGTCTACTTTAGGAACAATTTCCTTGCAATGCGAACATGTGGGATCCCAAAAACAGATCACGGTGAATTCAGCTTTCACATCATACAGCGGCAAAGGTTTGTTGAGACTGTCAACCATGTTAAGCTGCGGCGCCGGGTTGCCGATCAAATTTGCCATCAGGCTATAAGCGCGCTTTGCAGCGAACTCGCGGTACTGCGGCGTGAAAAAATCAGCCTTCCCTGCGTTTATATATTTTTCAAACAGGTGCACGAATACTGCATCCTGCCCCATGTATTGCGGATTGATATACTGCTGAACGAAATGCACCATCAGGAATTTGTACATTTCTTTCGATGCTCTTGAATACAGCAGCATGTGATCAATTTCTTTGATCAGCGAATCAGGGCTGGGCGAAACAAGGTCGCGGTAATATTTTTCGAGCCGTGGTTGAAAAAACGGAGTGCGTACCATTCTGTCGTCCGTGTAAGCCATGTCATCCCAGTAGTGGTCCTTGTAAAAATGATAAACGAAGTTCGAATCGTACTTGCCTCCCGGGTGTTTTGATGCCGGCGGAATTCTGGGCTCCTCCATTGCTTTAAACAACGTAGACAGAAATGAATCGGGATATTTTTCCATGATGCTGTCCCTGAACTGCTGAAGTTCGCCCGTATATCGCCTGATACGCGTTGAAATTTCAGCTGAGTCCCGTTTTGTTTTAGCGGTAGCCAGTTGATGGTTCAACTCGCTAATCTGTTGTCCCTTCGATCCAGTAAAAAATGAGTACTCCTGGAACAACCGGTTCTCTTCGGACCCTGAGAATTTTACACTTGCAGGAAGGTTTGCACTGTCTGCCGATATCGAAAATTGCTGGTCCTTGTCTATAAGTAACTCAAGCATAATTTGTTTTGCCGGCGTTACGATGAAGTAAATACCACCCGGCAAGGGTTCAGCTCCCTTAAATGTTCCTTTTGAATTGCCATCGAGCACTACTGAATCGGCCACGGCTCGTACTTCTCCATAGTAATATCCCAGGTAAACCTGGGAATTTTTGTAGGGTTTCAGCTCAACATTTATCTCGTAGCCCGTTTGTGCGTTGAGGGTAGAGAATGCTATTGCGGCAATTAAGAATAACAATGCTTGTTTGCTCATCACTTTTACAAATATACCGGGTGTTTTGTAGTATTATTGCTTATGCTTTTGGTGTATACCGCGTCGAACGGGCCAAGGCTGCAATACATTGTTAATTTTTTCAGCGATGAGCTGTTCGACCGCCCGATCAGAATAACGACAAGTGAGAGGGAATATTTAAAATTCGATGGTCCGAAATTGAATTATTCCCGCAAGGAATTGTGTGCCGATGAATTCATTATCTATCCGGTAAACCTCCTTTTCGAAAAAGACGTCACCAGGCAGGATATCAGTTGCTTTGAAACAGGTTATGGCAAGGCATTTTTTGAAACCGGGGGCGACTTCCAGTTCGACATCTTCGCCGCCTCCTTTTACCTCATAACCCGCTACGAAGAATATCTTCCCCACGAAAAAGATGAATACGGCCGGTATGCGCACACCTCTTCGCTTGCGTACCGGGAAGCTTTTCTGAATCAGCCGTTGGTGAATACCTGGTTGCAGGAATTCAGGGCCGCGCTCGTCTTCCGGTTCCCCGGTATCCGCTTCAAAGGGCGCCATTTCGAAAACATTATCACCTACGATATCGATATCGCTTATTCATACCTGTGCAAGGGATGGCTGAGAAATATAGGGGGAACACTACGCTCAATTTTGAAAAATGAATGGAATCCCGTTTTTGAACGGCTTGCGGTTCTGGCGGGCTTTCGGAAAGATCCCTTCGATTGCTATGAATGGCTCGATGCACTGCACCTGTACTGCCGCATCAAACCCTATTATTTCTTTCTTGTTCCGAAAAATAATTCGCAATACGATAAAAATGTCTCAACGTCCTCGAAACGCTTCAAAGAGCTTGTTGAATACTACTGTGCCACCTATAACGTAGGCATTCATCCTTCGTGGCAGAGTGGCGACGATTCTTCATTGCTAAGAGAAGAAATCGAGTGGCTGGAAGTGGTCGGAGATAAAACTGTCCAGGCAAGCCGGCAACATTACATCCGCCTCACCTTACCGGAAACGTACCGCAAGCTTCTTGCTGCTGGTATTAAAAAGGATTTTTCGATGGGGTACGGAAGCATTAACGGTTTCAGAGCTTCTGTTAGCAGCCCCTTTAAATGGTACGATCTCGCTAAGGACCAAGCGACCTCATTAACCGTATATCCTTTCTGCTTCATGGATGCCAACTCCTTTTATGAAGCAAAGCAATCTCCTTCTGAAGCTTTCGATGAATTGATGGCCTACTACAACGCGGTGAAAAAAGTGAATGGCATGCTGGTTACCATCTGGCACAACAGCCTCCTCGGAAGCGACAAAAACACAGCAGGCTGGAGCCGCATGTTTGAAATTTTCATGAAAGAAATGGTGTACTGGGATGCTTATTATGATGGCAGCAGCGTACTACGACAAGACGTCCTTTTCACGCGCGTCCTTCCTTAAGGCGTGACTGATCATCCAAACGCCATACAGCGTTATCGCTCCGCCCGAAATGATAAACATCGTAAGCTTTTCATTGAATAATACCGCCCCGAGTATCACCGCAACTATCGGGTTAATATATGCGTAAATAGACATCAGCTCCACAGAGAGCCGCTGCAGCGAATATAGGTAGGCCGCAAACGCGATTACCGATCCGAATACCACGAGGTAGAGGATAGCGGTCCACGCTTGCCACGGAATTTGATTGATCGGAATAGTTGCTCCCGTTACATATGAAACGATGATTAGCACGGCACCGGCCATGAACATTTGAAGGCCGAGACTGAAGTATGGATTGAAATCACGTGCTTCTTTTTTAGTGAACACCGTTCCTACGGCCCATGTCCACGAAGCTGTAAAGGAGATGGCTATTCCAAATAAAAACTCCGGGTTAAGAAAATCCTCCAGATGCTCGTAGAATATCACGCAAATGCCGGCGAAGCCAAGGAGAAAACCTTTAAGCGCAGCGCTGGGTATGCGGTCGCCGGATGAGAACATTCCGATTATCACCATCCATAGTGGAAATGTTGCGGCGATAATTGCTCCGAGTCCCGCCGAAATATATTGAACTCCCCAGGTGGTGAGCCCGTTGCTGCAAAGAATATTCAAGATGCTTAGTACCCCGATCACATACCACTCCCTGCCTCTCGGCCATTTTGCACCAGTTGCGATAAAGAAGATAATATATATGGCCCCTGCGAGAAGTTGCCTGAATCCTGCCAGTTGCAGCGCGGGCATATGCATCACGCCCTGTTTTGAAGCTACCCAGGTAGTGCCCCATAATATGCAAACGACGCCGAGCGCAAAGAGCGCTTTTGTCCGCATGCTGCTGCCGATTGCCGGTTTGATTATCTGCATTCCTGTTCGTTCCGTATATCTGCTAATGTTTGAAGTGCCTCATGCCAGTCATCACCATCGCAAGATTGTTCGCCTTGCAATACTCTATGGAATCTTTATCCCTGATGGATCCGCCCGGCTGAATAAACGATGTTATCCCTGCCTCGTGCGACATCCTCACACAATCGTCGAACGGGAAAAACGCGTCTGATGCAAGCACTGCACCGTCGAGATTGAAATTAAACTGCCTCGCTTTTTCAATTGATTGCCTCAACGAATCGATCCTGCTCGTTTGTCCGCAGCCCTTACCGATCAGCTGCCGGTTTTTTACCAGCGCGATCGCGTTTGACTTAAGGTGCTTGCAAACCAGGTTCGCGAATTCCAGGTCTTTTTTCTCCGCGTCAGTGGCCGGCCTGCCGCCTGCGTCCTCCCAATTGATATAGTTCCCTTCATCTATTTCCTGGCTGAGTACACCATTCAACAATGAACGGTACTGAAACTTATTTTTGGCTTTGCCATTTTGCTGAAGGAGGATCCTGTTCTTTTTCGAGCGTAATACGGTAAGTGCGTCTTCGCTAAACGACGGTGCAATTAACACCTCGAAGAATATTTCGTTAATCGCTTCTGCTGTTGCTTTATCAATTTCTTTATTGCAGCCAAGGACTCCACCGAACGCGCTTTCCGGATCTCCCGCCAGCGCTGCATCCCACGATTCCTTTACCGAATTCCTCGATGCTATCCCGCAAGGGTTTGTGTGCTTAATAATTGCAAATGTTGTTT
This sequence comes from Chitinophagaceae bacterium, assembly GCA_016786745.1. Lineage (GTDB taxonomy): Bacteria > Bacteroidota > Bacteroidia > Chitinophagales > Chitinophagaceae > Flavitalea. The sequence continues at coordinate 15,113 of JAEUVS010000076.1, forward strand.
CCGTGAACTCACTTATTAATTGCACGGCGGCATCAACATCAACAAGATTATTATAAGAGAGCTCTTTTCCATTCAACTGTGTAAACAATTTAGAAATGTCGCCATAGTAATATCCCTGTTGATGCGGGTTCTCTCCGTAGCGCAATACTGTCGCGTTCCTGTCGAACGGGTTGAAATATTCCGTTTGCATGAAATAGTTCGAGATCGCGAGATCATATCCCGTGCAAATGTTAAACGCTCTTGCCGCGAAGTCCCGGCGCTGGGCCAGGGTAGTTTCGCCCTTTTGTTCCGTTAGAATTTTTTCGACCTCCGTATAATCTTTCTTCGATGCAACCACCAGGACGTCCTTATGATTTTTAGCTGCCGCCCTGATCATAGAAGGTCCACCAATATCAATTTTCTCGATAATCGCTTTTTCATCTGTTGTCGAAGCAACAGTTTCTTCAAAAGGATACAGGTCAACGATTACAAGATCTATTTCAGGAATCTTGTATTCCTTCATTTCTTTCAAATGCTGCGCATCATCACGTTTTCCCAGGATTCCGCCAAAAACGCCTGGGTGTAATGTTTTTACCCTTCCGCCTAATATCGACGGATACGTGGTGATATCTTCCACCGGTATCACCGGTATTTTCAACTTCTCTATGAACTGCTGCGTCCCGCCCGTAGAATAAATAATGACCCCGAGTGAATGCAATGTCTTTACAATGTTGTCGAGCCCATCTTTATAAAATACCGAGATCAGTGCAGAAGTTATTCTTTTATTCATGCCAGGCGAGTTAATTTCTCTTTGAAGGCTGCAAAGCTACTTCAATTGAAATTTATGGCCATTCCTGGCAGCAAAAAAGATAATAACATATATCAGTATGACCTGTAAAAGGTTGATATCTATTCCCCTGATCGAAGAGAACGGAAAACTGTCCAGGTACTCTACCAGGCTATTCATCAGCCTGATCAGCATTTCAAGTATCACTCCGGTTGCCCGTGCCACCGGCTCTATAAAATAAATGCCGCACAATACTATCTCCCCGATAAGAATAATACCCGAAAGTGGTATAGCGATGGAATTCGTCACCATGAACAATGTCGGGAACTGGCCAAAGTAGTACAACAACACAGGCATCGTTAAAATCTGCGCCGACAGCGTAACAGCATTTAACTTCCAAATTCCATCAAGTAACTTATTGTCGGGTATGTACAGCGCATACATTTGTTTTCCGAACAAAGTAATACTCAGCAAAGCCGCGTATGACAATATAAAACCCAAATCCCACAGCCAGTACGGGTCGTAACACAACAGGAAAAACGCCGACGTCGCGAGGTTGTTCAGCAACGATGAACTTCTCGACACACTTTGCGCAATTACTACCGAACTGAACATTACGGCCGACCGTATTACCGACGGCGACCCTCCCGCAAGCAGGCTAAACATCCATAATCCAAGCAGAATTGCGATGGGTCTCAAAATTCTGCCCGTTCGCCTGCTGCCAAGCGGCCGGCAAAACATATTCAATATCCCATAGATCAAACCAAGGTGTAAACCGGAAATCGCAACCACATGCACCACACCTGTATTACTGTACGATTGTATCAGATCCTTGTCCAGGTCGTTTTTGTAACCTATCAACAGCGCTTCGGCAAGGCCACATTCTTTCTTTCCCCGGATATTTTTATGAAGCACGTTGATTACCCATTGCTGCGTTCTGAACAAAAAATCTTTGACTGCATTTTTATCGCTACCCTCTAATACGACATATTCTGACGGCCCAAGGAACACCTGGTAGTGAATATTTTTTAGCGCACAGTACTTTTTATAGTCAAATGGAGAGTTGGCTACGAAATTTTTTATCGGCTCGGGGTTTTTTCGAAATCCAATTCTGCTTCCATACACCGGCGGTGGCCTGATACTATCGTTCCTGAAGTAAATAAGAATGTTTTGTTCTCTTGAAATATCAGCGTCGCTGGTAATAACACTAACCACTGATTGCGCCTTCCACGATGATTTCTTTTTCAGCGGCGGTTCTTCAATGGAAGCGACATAAATCGCGCGTGTCGATTCGCTTATTGCATCCTGATTTATGAACGGGTTTTTGACAAACGCGATCAGTGCTCCAGCAGAGAGGATCAGCGAATTAACTAATAAACCTCTCAGAAAATTAAAATGGTACTGCCATTTTAATTTCAGTTTCGGGAAATATGAAATCGCAATAAGTGTAGCAGCCAATGTGCTGATGAAGAATCCGATATGTGGCTGGCAGTAGTGATTCAGGAGGATGCCTGCAATGAATGACAGGACTACCCTGATCATCGGTGCGTCTTTCCAGAAAGGCAGGTCGAATTTCTTCATGAGTGCAAGCTAGAATGTTTGCATTCAATAGAAATGGGATAAAAACGGTAATGAGGAAGTATTTTCCACAAGGAGTGAATCGCTTCACGCCTCACGCCTCACGTCACTTACTCAGGTACATGCTCCTGTCCTTATACAACTGCCTGAAGTAAGGATCGCGGAGATCTTTGATAAACCGGATCGCTTCGCCCGTACTTTTCATTTCAGGACCAAGTTCCTTATTCACTCCCGGGAATTTATTAAAGCTGAACACAGGTTCCTTTATAGCAAACCCTTTAAGCTTCTTTTCAAACTTGAAGTCGCGCAACATGTTAACGCCCATCATAATCTTAGTAGCGATATTCAGGTACGGAATCTGGTAGGCCTTCGCGATGAACGGCGTAGTTCTCGATGCTCTCGGATTAGCTTCGATCACAAAAACATTTCCGTCTTTTATGGCGAACTGAATATTGATAAGTCCTTTGATCTGAAGCGCCCGCGCGATCTTCTCCGCATACTCCTCCATGGTTTGCACTATCAGTGGAGAAAGATTAAACTGCGGCAACACAGCGTTACTATCACCACTATGAATTCCCGCGGGTTCAATGTGTTCCATCACACCCATCACATGAAATTCTTCGCCATCGAATATCGCGTCAATTTCCGCTTCCTGGCAACGGTCAAGAAAGTGATCGATCAATATTTTATTTCCGGGTATATGCTTCAGCAAACTCACCACGGCCTTTTCAACTTCTTCATCGTTAATCACAATTCGCATCCGCTGTCCGCCAAGTACATAACTCGGTCGCACCAGTACCGGGTAGGTAACCTTGTTTGCTACGCGAATCGCTTCGTCAACAGTGTAAGCGGTACCATAATCGGGGTAAGGAATTTTCAATTCTTTGAGCATGTCGCTGAAGCGTCCCCTGTCTTCCGCAATGTCAAGACTGTCGAAAGAGGTACCAATTATTTTGATGCCCTTGTTGTGTAATTTTTCCGCGAGTTTCAATGCGGTTTGACCGCCGAGCTGCACAATCACGCCTTCCGGCTGTTCGTGTTCAACAATCTCCCACAGGTGCTCCCAGAACACCGGCTCGAAATATAGTTTGTCAGCAATATCGAAGTCGGTCGAAACAGTTTCAGGATTACAATTCACCATAATCGCTTCGTAACCGCTCTCTCTTATCGCCATCAAACCGTGCACACAGCAATAGTCGAACTCTATACCCTGCCCGATCCTGTTTGGTCCGGAACCGAGTACAATTATTTTCTTCCTGTCAGATCTTTTGCTTTCGTTGGAAGCGCTTCCTTCGAAAGTTGAATAGAAGTAAGGAGTTTTGGCTTCAAATTCCGCTGAACAGGTATCTACCATTTTATACACTCTCCTGATGCCGATGGCCTTCCTTTTCTCGTATAAATCATCTTCGGTACCGTCGTTCATGATGCTGCAGATCTGCTGATCGCTGAACCCGAGCTTCTTGGCATCGCGCAGAACTTCTAGAGGAATGCTATCCATCTTATATTTCTCCAGCTCCTTTTCCATGTTCACAATTTTCTGAATTTCGTAAAGGAACCACCTGTCAATGCCATGTGTGGCTTTCGAAATCGTACCCACGGATATACCGGCCATCAGCGCATCCTTGATCCTGAAAATCCTGTCCCACTTTGGAGTCTTTATATACTCAAGGATTTCTTCTGCATGCATGAGGCTCTTTCCATAGTAGCCGAGTCCAACCGCATTGTTCTCAAGGCTCTGGCAGGCTTTCTGAATCGCTTCTGTAAAGCTTCGGCCGATAGCCATCACTTCACCCACGCTTTTCATCTGAAGACCAAGTGTGTCGTTCGCGCCCCTGAATTTGTCAAAGTTCCAGCGCGGAATTTTTACGATAACGTAGTCAAGTGCGGGTTCGAAATATGCCGAAGTGTTTTTTGTAATCTGGTTCTCCAGCTCGTCGAGGTTATAGCCCACCGCGAGTTTAGCCGCAATCTTGGCGATCGGGTACCCGGTCGCTTTGGAGGCAAGGGCCGATGAGCGGCTCACGCGTGGATTTATTTCTATCGCGATGATTTCTTCCGTATCAGGGTTCAGTGCAAACTGCACATTACAGCCCCCGGCAAAGTTGCCCAGGTCGCGCATCATCCTGATCGCCGTGTTACGCATCAGTTGGAAAGCAGTATCCGACAGCGTCATGGCAGGCGCGATCGTAATCGAGTCGCCCGTATGTACACCCATTGGGTCGAAGTTTTCGACGGTACAGATGATTACCACGTTATTATTAAGGTCGCGGAGAAGTTCAAGTTCGAATTCTTTCCAACCCAACACCGCTTGCTCAACAAGCACTTCGTGGATGGGCGAAGCGTTGAGACCACGGTTGAGGGCTTCGTCGAGATCATCTTTACCGTGCACAAAACCTCCACCGGTACCGCCAAGGGTAAAAGAAGGCCGGATCACCAACGGAAATCCTATTTCCTGTGCGAATTCTTTTCCTTCGAGATAAGAGTTTGCCGTTTTCGCTTTCGCCACCGGTACTCCCAGCTCAATCATCCACCTGCGAAATTTCTCGCGGTCCTCAGCTTTATCTATCGCTTTAATATCCACACCTATAAGTCGAACCTTATATTTTTCCCAGATACCCAGGTCTTCGGCTTCCTTCGCCAGGTTCAGCGCTGTCTGCCCGCCCATAGTCGGTAATACAGCGTCTATTTCGTTTTCTTCGAGAATTTGTTCTATGCTTTCAACCGTGAGCGGCAGCAGGTAAACCCTGTCGGCCATCATCGGGTCGGTCATTATGGTAGCCGGATTACTATTGATCAGTATAACTTTAATTCCTTCTTCCCGTATGCTCCTTGCCGCCTGTGTTCCGGAGTAATCGAACTCGCAGGCCTGGCCGATAATAATTGGTCCTGAACCGATAATAAGAACAGATTTAATCGAAGTGTCTTTTGGCATCTCTTACACAAATTGCTTTTTTAAAAACAAATTGCGCAAAAGTAAAGCAAGGGAAGTAATTATCTGGAATTATTTATGGAAGGAAGCAAGCTCGATATCGTCGAGCAAAACACCACCTGACCGCACCAATTTCTTTTGTTCGGCAATGAGCTTTTTTTCGCCAAAGCGATTCTTGATTTTAAATACCCATTTCTGGCGGGCTTCAGGTCCTCTGAAAATACTGATGACCGTGCCCACTGCTACAATGAATGTCATCACCCATTTGTTGTTAAGTTGATTCATGGTCCGGTCGATTAAAAACGTTACTGATTAAGACAATTATTTACGTCGAAACGCTGTATGTAGTTTAGAAAAAATCATACCATTTTAATTGTGTTTTAACGTAATTATGTTTTCTTCATCCCAATTCGGGATAAATTTTCATTTCCATGTAATTTTACCCGAATCAACTCATCGCGGATGCGACCTATGCTAACGGTTTTACTGCTTTATGCCTTCACCCAGGCCTATAGTCAGTCTCAATATCCTAAAGGTTATTTCAGAAATCCCCTCAACATTCCAATCAGCTTAAGTGGCAACTTCGGTGAACTGCGACCGGGCCATTACCATATGGGTGTAGATATAAAAACGGCTGCACGCGAAAACCTGCCGGTGTATGCCGCAGCTGATGGTTATATTTCAAGGATAAAAATTGAACCGGGTGGCTTCGGACGAGCGATATACATCACTCATCCGAATGGATACACCACCCTGTATGCGCATCTGAACAATTTCACCGCTAAAATTGATGCTTATGTAAAGCAACAGCAGTACGCTAAAGAATCCTGGAAGATTGAGCTGTCGCTTCCTCCCTCACTTCTTCCCGTTAAAAAGGGTGATTTTATTGCGTATAGTGGAAATACCGGCGGCTCGCAGGCACCTCACCTGCATTTCGAAATCAGGCGTACGTCCGATGATGTGAATCTCAATCCATTGCTGTTCGGATTACCAGTCAAAGACTATGTTCCGCCAAGAATTTTGCGTTTCGCGGTGTACGACCGCACGAGAAGCGTTTACGAGCAAACGCCCAAAGTGACGGCGGTAAAGGTTTCCGGAAAAGACTATACCACTACCTCTACTGTAGTAAAAGTCGGATCGCCGCTCGTGTCGTTCGCTATTTCTGCTTACGACACCCACACCGGCTCTTCAAACCTTAACGGGATATACAGTGCCACACTGTACGTGAACGATGTTGAAGAAGAAACGTTTACCATGGAAAGCATCAGCTACAACGACACACGGTACCTGAATGCGCATATTGATTACCGTTATAGAACACTTCATAAGGCCTACCTGCAACATCTCTCGGAGATGCCCGGGTTTCTGAATTCGATCTATTCCAATGGTGAAGGAAAAGGCGTGGTAGACATTAGCGATGGACATATTTACGACATACTCGTAGTGGTTAAAGACGCCCGGGGAAATTTGTCGCGATTAAAAACAAGGGTTCAGTTTGATCCCAAAATCCCGCTTGCACCGCCAGCCGCCGGCCAGATGTTCTATCCACTGACAATTGGGGGATTCGAAAAGGAGAATTGCGAATTTTTTATCGGTGAGAATTGTCTCTACGATTCGGTGCACATTACTTACAGGAATTTCCCTTCAGGTGATGCGGATGTGGTGAGCGACGTCCACAGCATCGGCGCCAACTATATTCCGCTGCACGACTCATTTCTGATACGGATTCAACCCGATCTTTCGTTCACTGAAAACGACCGCAGGTATACCGTGATGCAGTGGAAGAGTGGTGACCGCTCCACCGTTCAGAACGTTCAGTGGCAACAGAACTGGGCATCGGCGAAATTTCGGGAGTTCGGCGACTTTCAGCTGGTCCGTGATTCGATTCCGCCGGTTATCGTTCCATCGTTTTCCGATTGGGCCGACCTGACGAAAGCGACAAGGATCACATTCTCGGTGAAAGATAACTTCGGAATCGTAAAAAATGTGAGAGCGGAGCTCGACGGCAAATGGCTAAGGTTCACCAACGACAAATACAGGTCGTTCATTTACCAGTTTGATGAAAAGTGCCTGGGCGGCGTGCATGTACTGGCCATTTCTGCGGAAGATGAGGCAGGTAATAAAACGACGGTATCCTATAATTTCACGAGGTAGGCTATACAAATTCAACTTCACCAACTTTAAAACGCCGTTCAACCGGGCCGGCTGTTACGAGTTCCCCGGATTCAGAAACATGATCGATGCGGGCGGTGAAAACGATGTTGTCTTTTTTCATCCTTACTTCTTCTCCTTTTCGATAGAGCAGCCCATTGTATTCTTTCATCGTCGACCCGTCTATGGTTTCATACCTTTTGAGCAGGTGGGCGAATAACTTCTTTCCGAGTTTTACTACGTCGTATTGCTTTCCTGTAACCATTTTGAGGGAAACCGGTTTGCCCGCCGCTTCAGAAAAATCCACCTGGTTGATGTTCACTCCCGTTCCCACAACGCTGCGGTGCCATGCATCGCCTTTGTAGTTGTTTTCTATGAGGATGCCCCCTGCCTTTCTGTCACCTATATAAAGATCATTTGGCCACTTTATTGAGACGGCTGAAATCCCGAGATCTTTAATAAAATCATAACAACCCAGCGCCATGGATGCGGATAACAGGAACGGAAAAGTGAAAAGTTGTGAGGGGGATTTCATTTCAGGGGCGAACACGCTGCTCATGGTAATGTTTTCGCCAGGCTTCGAGAGCCATTGTTTTCCTCTTTGTCCGCGCCCGGCCGACTGTTCGAGTGCCAGGAAGCAGAAGCCATGATCTACCATTCCGACATGCAACTTTGCCATGGCATAGTTGTTGGTGCTTTCCACAGAAGATAGGATAACGAAAGGCGCTGTGGGGGTATGATTGGCAGAGGTTTGTGGGAACAAATTACTATTTTTGGATATTAAGGACCCCCAAATATATTCATTAACAAAAAACGTTTTGATTATTGGAACAATTGCAAATTTTAACTACTCGTCGTAAGAGAACAGGTGCGGGCAGGTTAACAAGGAATTCTAAACTTTTTAAATCCATTATAAACGCTATTCTTGAGAAAAAGGGGGAAAACATCATCTCACTCGATTTGCGGAAAATACCCGAAGCCGTAGCTGACTTTTTCATTATCTGTGAAGCGGGCAGCAGCATCCAGGTCAAAGCAATCGCCGATTTCGTTGAATATCACACCAAAAAGACCGTTAAAGAGATACCTTACAGAACAGAGGGCCAACACGCCGGCCAGTGGGTGCTGATTGATTATGTGAACGTGGTGGTACACATTATGCAGCCCGAAACAAGGAAGTTCTACAAGCTCGAGGAAATGTGGAGTGATGCAGAAGGTGAAGAGCATTTTGCCTGAAACTCTGCTTAACTTACAAGAAATACATTATTGAACAAATTTTCGTTTTTAAAACAGACAAGCAGAAGCAAAGATTTATGGCACAAGATGATTCAAGGCAGAATGATAGGAACTTCACCCGATTTCGGCCAAAAGATGATGGAGGCGGTAACTCTCCCCGCAAGGGACCTAAATTCAATATATACTGGATCTGGGCAATCATTTTCGCCGTGTTGGTGGGTTTCCAGTTTTTCGGAACCACTCCGGACGCTAAACCTCTGGAATCTGAACAGGAGTTCCGCAACAAAATGCTCGAAACGCATGACGTTGAGAAACTCGTTATCGTAACCAATAAGAACCTCGTAAGAGTTTACATAAAGGAAGATAGCCTTCAGAAACCATACTACAGGGAAAAGCTAAGCAAGGGCTGGCCATCGGTGAAACCCGCTGGTCCGCATTTCGAATTCAAAGTGACTAAATCCGACGAGTTCGAAAAAAGACTGAACGCATTATTCGAGAAAGATCCGAAACTCGAGGTTCCTTATACGCCAACGCAGGAAGGAGAGTGGTTTGGTCCGCTCCTTAATTTCCTTCTACCACTACTCGTAATCGTACTCATCTGGATCATGCTGATGAGAAAAATGGGCGGTGGAGCCGCGGGCGGCAGCGGTCCGGGTGGAATTTTCAATATTGGAAAATCGCGCGCAACTTTATTCGATAAAGGAACAAAAGTAAACATCACCTTCTCCGACGTTGCCGGCCTCGACGAGGCGAAAGTCGAAGTGATGGAGATCGTGGACTTCCTGAAAAATCCTAAAAAATACACTGCTCTCGGTGGCAAAATACCAAAGGGTGCATTACTTGTAGGACCTCCGGGTACCGGTAAAACGCTTCTCGCGAAGGCTATGGCGGGTGAAGCGCAGGTTCCGTTCTTCTCTATGTCGGGTTCCGATTTCGTGGAGCTGTTCGTGGGCGTGGGCGCGAGCCGCGTACGCGACCTGTTCAAGCAGGCACGCGAAAAATCGCCGTGTATTATTTTCATCGATGAAATTGACGCGATTGGCCGCGCGCGTGGTAAGAATGCCATTATGAGCAACGATGAACGCGAAAGCACTCTCAACCAGTTGCTCGTGGAAATGGATGGCTTCAGTGGAGAAAGCGGTATCATCGTTCTCGCCGCTACTAACCGCCCGGATGTACTCGACAGCGCGTTGTTAAGGCCGGGTCGTTTCGACAGGCAAATTTCAATTGACAAACCGGATTTGAAAGGAAGGGAGCACATTTTCAAAGTGCACCTGAAGCCTATCAAGATCTCTACGCGTGTTGACATCCATAAGCTCGCTGAACAAACACCGGGGTTCGCTGGTGCTGATATAGCAAACGTGTGTAATGAAGCCGCGCTCATCGCTGCGAGGAAAGGAAAAGAGCACGTGGAGATGGAAGATTTCCAGGACGCGGTAGACAGGGTGATCGGTGGTCTTGAGAAGAAGAATAAAATCATTTCTCCCGAAGAGAAAAAAATCATCGCATACCATGAAGCCGGTCACGCAATATGCGGATGGTTTCTCGAGCACGCATATCCATTACTGAAAGTTACAATTGTGCCAAGAGGCGTTGCGGCCCTGGGATATGCCCAGTACACTCCGCGCGAACAGTACCTGTATGACACCGACCAGCTGATGGACCAGATATGCATGACATTGGGTGGAAGAGCGAGTGAAGAAATATTTTTCGGAAAGGTATCTACAGGTGCGCAGAACGACCTTCAGCAGATTACACGCACGGCTTACTCAATGGTTACGGTATATGGAATGAATGATAAAGTTGGAAACGTTAGCTTTTATGATCCAGCTTCTGAAAATTCATTTACAAAGCCATACTCCGAAGAAACATCGAAACTCATAGACCAGGAAGTTAGAAAGTTGATAGACACAGCGTATGAAAAAACCAAGGCCCTTCTCACAGAAAAAAGGGAACAGGTGGAAAAGCTGGCTGAAGAACTGCTCGTAAGAGAGGTGCTGTTCCAGAGCGACGTTGAAAAACTAATAGGAAAACGGCCATTTCGCGAGCAGAAAATGCTGGATGTGGACGATAACTCAGAGCCACATGAAAAAGGTGCTATTAGTGAAGGTGTTCCACCGTACGACAGCAATATCACCAATCATCCAGCAACGCATTAATGATGCAACCTTCGGCATCACGAGAAAACATACTAAAAAAAATCAGGAAGGCGTTGACCGAAACAACGCCTCTTCCTTTTCCGGCAAGCGAAGGCACCACATCTGTATTTGTGCCGGGCAGGCAGGAACTTGAAATAGAATTCGGCGAGCAATTCACAAAGCTGCTCGGCAAGTTTATTTACTGCGCCGACGAAACTGAGCTTCACGAACAGTTAACCACTGTCATCGCGCATAATAATTGGGACAAAATTTATTTTAAGGAAGATGAATTGAAGGGATTGCTGAGCGACTCATTCCTGAAAAATATTTTTTATTCTGACCTTGCTACGGCAAACGCAGCCATTACCGGTTGTGAGGCCCTCGTGGCGCGTACGGGAAGCATTATCCTGAGTTCCGCGCAATTGAGCGGTCGCACCACTAGTGTGTATGCTGAAACGCACATATGCATTGCATATACCGATCAACTGGTATACGATGTGCGCGACGGCTTGCAATTGATTAAAGACAAATACAACAAAATTCCATCGCTTGTTACATTTGCGACAGGACCGAGCCGCACCGCCGACATAGAAAAAACGCTCGTTGTGGGCGTGCATGGTCCACGCGAAGTGTATGTGTTCCTGGTGGAAAGTCAAAACAAGTAACAGCAAAAATGAGCCGCCAGGAAAAAATCTACTTCCTTTCTGATTTCCACCTCGGCGCACCCGATGCCGAATCAAGTTTGCTGCGCGAAAAAAAGATCGTGGAATTTCTTGATGAAATAAAACGTGACGCAACAGAAATCTTCATTGTTGGCGACATGTTCGACTTTTGGTACGAGTACAGAAAAGTGGTTCCAAAAGGTTATGTGCGTTTACTCGGCAAGCTCGCAGAAATCACCGATTCCGGAATTCCTGTTCATTTCTTTGTCGGCAACCATGATATGTGGATGACCGACTACCTGCAGAAGGAACTCAATATCAAAACATACTTTGAACCGCATGAATTTGAATTCAGCGGAAAGAAGTTTTTAATCGGCCACGGAGATGGACTCGGCCCGGGTGACAGGGGTTACAAGATGTTGAAAAAGGTGTTTAGAAATCGCGCCGCCCAATGGTTGTTTGGTATTCTCCCCCCTTATATGGGCATGGGCCTCGCTAACTATTTCAGTCGTAAAAGCCGGGAGGCCACCGACAAACATGAAGAGAGTTTTCTCGGCGAGGATAATGAATGGCTGATCACCTATTCCAAAGAAGTGCTTAAACAAAAGCACTACGACTACCTCGTTTTCGGCCACCGCCACCTTCCGATTGATTTCCCGATCGACAGCAGCCGCTATATTAACCTCGGAGACTGGATAAGATATTTTACCTATGCCGTGTTCGACGGGCAACATCTGGCCCTGCATTCCCGTTATCCCGAGAACGAGCCAAAGATCATCCGAAAATGACCCCGAGGATTTTCATACTTTTCTGCTGCATCCTGTTATCGCGACTTTCCTACTCACAGGCCGACAGTACTTTTCACTTCGTCCGCGATTACCGGGGATCTATAACCGACTTCACTGTCGACAACCTGGGCAACATGTATTTGCTGTATCAAAATGGGCAGCTCAAAAAATTGAGGCCCAATGGCGACTCCCTGGCTGTGTTTAATAATGTGAGAAAATTTGGGCGGCTGCATGCTGTTGATGTGAGTAACCCGCTGAAGGTGCTGCTGCATTTCAAAGACTTCAATACCGTTGTGGTTCTCGACCGAATGTTAAATGAAAGAACCGTACTAGACCTGCGTAAGTTTAACCTGCTGCAGGTAAAAGCAATTGGCCAGTCGTACGACAATAATATCTGGATATATGATGAACTGGACGCGCGACTTAAGAAAATCGGCGACGATGGTCGTCTTATAGACCAGTCGAACGACTTCAGACAAATATTTGATACTACGCCTTCGCCGTCGGTGATCATTGACCAGGACAAGCTGGTTTATATGTACGATGACCAGAGAGGCATGTACACGTTTGATTATTACGGGGGCTTCAAGAACAGGATTCCGTTTACAGGCTGGCGCGATTTTGCTGTTATCGAACATTTTGTGTTTGGGCGCGACAGCTCATATTTTTACAGGTACGATACGGGCACATTGGATGTGCAGCAACTGGAAGTGCCCCGATTTATGAACGACGCGCAGAAAATTGTGATCAGGCCTGGTAATGTTTACCTCCTTAGGGATGGTGTGTTAATGGTATATTCGTATGGTGTCAAGACTTTTTGATTTCATTATCCTGGATAACACCTTAGGCACTTATGTGCTTATTGCCGGCGTTATACTGCTGGCTGTTTCTCTCAAGCATTTTATTTCACGTATCATCGCTTCACTAGTTTTCAGAATTGTGAAACGCATAGCCGCGGGTGTTGACAGGCGCAGCTTTGTAATGCTCGTTACCCCGCCCCTGGAAAATTTCTTCGTGATTCTCGTAACGCTGGTGGCGCTGGAGAAACTTAACTACCCCGAATTATTCGAGGTTTCGATTTATAAGGTCAGCCTCCACAGGGTGATAGAAATTATCGCGATGCTGGTGATAATTGCGTCGTTTATATGGCTGCTGCTGCGGATCATAGACTTCGTTGCGCTTATTCTTGAACAAAAGGCCAATCTTACCGAGTCGCAAACAGATAACCAGCTCATTGTATTTTTCAAGGATTTCTTCAAGGTGATACTGGTTATCGTGGGCATATTGATGATTTTGAAATTCGGTTTCAACTTTAAAATTTCGAGTCTTATAACGGGGTTGAGTCTCGCCGGTGCGGCCATCGCGCTTGCTACCAGGGAAAGCATCGAAAACCTGATAGCATCATTTATCATCTTCTTTGATAAACCTTTTTCAACCGGCGACCAGATTAAAGTGCAGAATGTAACGGGCACTGTTGAAAAAATTGGATTGCGCAGCACGAGATTGAGGACCACGCAGAAATCTTATGTTACTGTGCCGAACAAGCAGATGGTAGACAGCATACTCGACAATGTTTCGTTGCAATCGCAACGCAGGGCATTTGTACAGCTTGAGGTTAGCCCGCACACAACGGCTCTTCAACTGGATCAACTGGTGTTGAGGATACAAAATTTGATGCAGCAGCGAAAAGACAGGATTGAAAATTTTACTGTGTTTCTCCAGGATATTGTAAAGAATACATTTGTCATCTCCGTGGAATATTTCACTGCGCCGATACCGGTAGCCGACTTCAATGAGCTGAGGCAGCGCATTAACCTGGGCATTGTTGAAGTGATGGATGAGATGAGTATAAAACTTGCCGCTAAAGATGAGCAACCGCCGGCAATTTAGCTCCTCACGCTTCACGCCTCACGCTTTTCACAGAGTCGCCTTTATCTCCAGCAAAAAGCTCTTGATTTTTTGGAGCGATTGAATCATCGCGAAACGCTCCTGTGATTTTTTATTGTTTTTTATAAAATCCCGGGCTCCGTCGATGGTGAGTTTTCTTCTGCGCAGAAGGTCGTATATAAGTTGAAGATTTTTTATATCTACTGGTCTGAAATGCCTGTCGCCTTTCCGGTTTTTTCTGGGTTTTATGATATCAAATTCCGATTCCCAGAAGCGAAGGAGCGATGCGTTCACTTTGAACATCTGTGACACTTCGCCAATGGTATAGTATTGTTTCTGGAAAAGCACTTCATCGTCAGGGATGCTTACGAGGTCGGCTTCAGCAGCATAAAGTTTTTGCGATTTTCTGCCTCTGCCGGAAGATTTGGGCACAGGAGTGAAGGTAACAACAGGCTCAGCGGACGCGCTTTCTTTTTCTTTCTCTTTCTTCTCCGTGGTCGTTGTCTGAACAGTGTTTTCAGGCGCGTTGAAGTCGAAGGTTATTTGTGAAAAAGTTCGTTCCATACCTCAGAAATAAGGGTGAAAAAACGGTAAAAAGATGTTGTTAATACACAAAAACTGTGCAGTAAAGATAAGCAGTTAAATAAGGCTTTTCGGCTTATATTTTGTAATTTTGCAGATACTTCTTTTTCGATCAAAAAAGGGTTCTATTATTCTACTATGAACGCAGAAATTCAGGAGATTTTACCCCCTTCGACTACTGGTTACGGTGCAGACAGCATACAGGTGCTTGAAGGGTTGGAAGCGGTGCGTAAGCGCCCGGCGATGTATATAGGCGATATAAGTGAAAAAGGGCTTCACCATCTTGTTTATGAGGTGGTGGACAACTCTATTGATGAAGCGCTCGCCGGATTTTGTAATCATATCGTTGTAACAATTCACGAAGACAATTCCGTATCGGTAAACGATAACGGCCGTGGTATACCTACCGGTATGCACCAGAAAGAAAAGCGCAGTGCGCTCGAAGTGGTGATGACGGTATTGCACGCAGGTGGAAAGTTTGATAAAAACACATATAAAGTTTCGGGTGGTTTGCATGGTGTGGGTGTAAGTTGCGTAAACGCACTCAGCTCAAAATTGCATGTGACTGTTTTTCGCGAAGGAAAAATTTTCGAACAGGAATATGCCACCGGCATCCCTAAATATGCAGTGAGAGAAATTGGCGAAGCAAATAAAACCGGTACGCTGGTTCACTTCTGGCCTGATGCCACCATCTTCACTGCTACGGTATATAAGAAAGATACGCTTGAAAGCCGTCTTCGTGAGCTCTCCTATCTTAACAAGGGGATCACTATCGAACTCACAGATCTCCGCGAGAAAGATGATGAAGGAAAAGTGTACTCGAAAACATTTTTCAGCGAGGGAGGTATCGTGGAGTTTGTAGAAATGCTTGATAAGAACGGAGGAAGAAATTCACTTCTCCCGAAAGTGATATATGTTGAAGGAAAAGACGACAACACCAACGTAATGGTGGAAGTGGCACTTTCTTACAACGACAGTTTTTACGAACACATCTACTCATACGTCAACAATATTAACACCATCGAAGGTGGTACGCACGTATCCGGCTTCAGAAGAGCGCTTACGCGTGTGTTTAAAAGTTATGGTGATAAACAGGGCCTGTTCGAAAAAGCGAAAGTGGAAATTGAAGGCGACGACTTCAGGGAAGGTCTCAGCAGTATCATTTCTGTAAAAGTGCCGGAGCCTCAATTCGAGGGTCAAACGAAAACCAAGCTCGGTAACACCGAAGTAATGGGTGTTGTGGATACCACTGTGTCAAGAGTGCTCGAAGCTTACCTTGAAGAAAACCCCAGAGAAGCGAAGAATATCATTCAAAAAGTTATACTCGCCGCGCAGGCCAGGGCCGCGGCTCGTAAGGCAAGAGAACTGGTACAACGTAAAAGTGTACTCAGCGGTGGAGGCCTGCCCGGAAAACTGGCCGACTGCTCCGAACGTGATCCCGAAAAATGTGAACTGTACCTTGTTGAGGGCGACTCGGCTGGTGGTACGGCAAAGCAGGGAAGGGACAGGAGCTACCAGGCCATTCTTCCGTTAAGAGGTAAAATTCTTAACGTGGAAAAAGCAATGGAGCATAAGATTTACGAAAACGAGGAAATCAGGAATATGTACACTGCACTCGGCGTAACTGTCGGCACCCCCGACGACCCGAAGGCGCTTAACCTGAACAAGCTCAGGTATCATAAGCTCATCATCATGACCGATGCCGATGTGGACGGAAGTCACATTGCCACGCTCATCCTCACATTTATCTACCGCTACATGAAAGAGCTTGTAGAACAGGGATATGTGTACATAGCCCAGCCGCCACTTTACCTTGTTAAAAAAGGTAAAGAACAGGAATATGCATGGACCGAGGAACAGCGCAAGGCTCTTGTGGAGAAATTAGGACACGGTAAAGAAGAGTCTGTTAATATACAGCGCTACAAAGGTTTGGGTGAAATGAACAGCGAACAGTTATGGGAAACTACCATGAATCCCGAAACACGCACTTTGAAACAGGTGTCCATCGACAGCGCCGCCGAAGCCGACAGGGTATTCAGCATGCTAATGGGCGACGAAGTAGCGCCAAGAAGGGAGTTCATTGAATCTCACGCTAAATACGCAAAACTGGACATTTAGGCGAATACCGGTGAAAAAATCAAATAATATCGGCCGATATTCAATAATTCCTATCTTTAAAACCGGCTTTATGCCGGGTTTCAACGGACACAAATCATATTTACGGACCTCCAAAAAATTCTATAGTTATGCCGGAAGTTACTCTTACAGCTTATAACGTTAAGACGAAAGAAAAGAATGTACCTATTAAGGATGCAGTGATCACCAAGACAGCAAAGGGCGCTTACATGGCGCAGGGCACGGATGGAAAGGGTAATAAGCTCACTACGCTTCTTGGCGAGCAGAAGGCCCTTGACGCGATCAAGGCTGGTATCGCCAAACAAGGCTGGTAAATCCGGTTACGGTCACTAAGAATGAAGCTTCTCCCGCTAATCCTCACCCTCCACGTATCATTCTTAGTTAAAGCCCAGGTTGATAATCCATATCATCTTAATGGTAACGCTTCGCAGGAGAGTTGTAATTGTTACACACTCACCCAGGATCAGCTCTACCAGTCAGGATCTCTTTGGAACATCAATAAGATTAGCCTTAACGAACCCTTCGATTTCAAATTCAACCTGTTTCTCGGATGTGCCGACGGCGATGGTGCCGACGGCATTGCATTCGTATTGCAACCTATCAGCACCAGCATAGGCTCAGATGGAGGCGGACTGGGCTATGATGGAGTAACGCCGTCCATAGGCGTACTCGTAGACACCTGGCAGAATTTTGAAGACAACGACCCCTTCGAGGATCATATCGCCATCCATAAGAATGGTATCATAGACCATTCCCCATTAACAGACGTCGCACAGCCAGTGACAGCGCTTGCCAGTGGCGGAAACATAGAAGATTGTCAGTGGCACACGCTCCGGGTTATCTGGGATCCGGTTACCAAACTTCTCAGCACCCAAATCGACGGGGTGGATCGTGTCAGCGCGACTATAGACATGGTGGCAGAAATATTCGGCGGCAATCCCGAAGTGTTCTGGGGTTTTACTGCGGCAACAGGCGGAGCGAAGAACCTGCAGAAAATATGTACTTCTCTGAATCCCGGGTTTTCATTGCCCACTGATCAAACAACCTGTTTTCCGGAAGCAATAACGTTTATCGATAGTTCGACTTCTTTCGGAACCATTGAAAAATGGTACTGGGATTTCGGTGATGGAACAACATACGATCAGGCCAATCCTCCGTCGCATACGTATGCGCAACCAGGTAATTACGATGTGAAACTTTCCATTCTCGGCAACAATGGCTGCAAGTCCGAAGATTTCGTGAAAAGAATAGTTATGGGCACAAAGCCCGAAGTAAAGTTTGTGTATGAAGATCCGGTTTGTGAAGAAACGCCCGTAAATTTTTTAGACGCATCAACCGTTGAATTCGGAACAATCGACAAATGGCATTGGACCATCGATGGCAATAGTTATACAGATCCACAACCGCCACCGATAATTTTTACCGGCCCGAGCGGCGTAAGCCTATTTGTCGAAACAAAAGAGGGATGTGTTTCAGATGTGGTAAGTAACAACATCACCACCTATCCGAAACCTGCAGTGGATTTCCAGAATAGTGATGTATGTTTTGGCAAGCCGGCAGTGTTTACAGGCATCAACCTTAAACCTGCGGTTGGGATTAATAGTTGGACATGGGATTTTGGAAACGGGGTTAAACGGCCCGGGTCAACATCACAAATTCAGTATGTGTTTCCGGATGGCGGCGAATACAATGTGCAATTAACTGCGGTATCGGATGATGGTTGTCTTTCATCGCCGGTAACAAAGGTTCAGAAAGTTTATAAAACCCATGCGTTTGCCGGAAACGATACAATCGTCGCGACAGGTCAAACGATTCAGTTGAATGGAAGCGGGGGAGAGTTATATAAATGGACACCAGCTATGGGCCTTAGCGCTGACAATATTCCAAACCCCCTGGCCACATTGCAACATGATATGCAGTTTGTTTTGACAGCATCCACGCAGATAGGATGCGCAACAACTGATACTATTCGTTTCAAAGTTTACGATGGACCTGCGTTGTACGTTCCATCTGCGTTTTCGCCAAACAACGATGGAAAGAACGATGAGTTTAAATTTATTGCGGTCGGTATGAAATCGGTGGATCTTTTCCAGGTGTTCAACCGTTATGGTCAGCTGATATATTCTTCAACAGAAATAATGAAAGGGTGGGATGGAAAAGTATTTGGTATAACACAATCTGCCGGAACATATGTGTGGATGATTAAAGGAACCGATCTCAGCGGACTTTCCTATTTCAGGAAAGGAACAGTAACGCTTGTGCGTTAATCAACGAATCACATCACTCCCAAAATATTTTCTCACCGGCCCGGGTATATCAATACCTTGTTCAGTTTGATTGTTTTCGAGTAGCGACGCGAGAATTCGTGGCAGTGCCAATGAACTTCCGTTAAGTGAATGCACAAGTTGCGATTTTCCTGATGCGTTCCTGAACCTGATCTTCATCCTGTTTGTCTGATAACTTTCAAAGTTAGAAACTGAACTTACTTCGAGCCATTTTTCCTGCGCGGTACTAAACACTTCGAAGTCGTACGTAAGTGCAGATGCAAAACTCATATCGCCGCCGCAAAGTCTTAGAATACGGTAGGGAAGTCCGAGTGACTGAACAAGTTTCTCCACGTGCGACACCATTTCATCGAGTGCGTCGTAGCTTTTTGCAGGGTCTACCAGTTGAACGAGTTCTACTTTATCAAATTGATGAAGTCGGTTTAATCCGCGCACATCTTTTCCATAGCTGCCCGCTTCTCTTCTGAAACATGGCGTGTAAGCGGTCATCTTAACAGGCAGATCCGTTTCTTTAATGATCTCATTTCTATAAATATTCGTTACGGGCACTTCTGCTGTTGGTATCAGGTAGAGATCATCTTCGGTAACATGGTACATCTGTCCCTCTTTGTCGGGCAGCTGGCCGGTGCCAAAGGCAGAATCCTGGTTCACAACAAAGGGTGGAACGTATTCAGCATACCCGGCGGCAATATTGAAATCGAGGAAGTATTGAATAAGTGCGCGTTGAAGTTTAGCGCCTTGCCCCGTATAAAACGGGAAGCCACTCCCTGTTACTTTATTCCCGAGTTCAAAATCTATCAGCTTGTATTTTTTTGCAAGTTCCCAGTGCGGCGCCGCGCCCGCATGGAGTTTTGGTTTTTCGCCGCCTTCTTTCACCACTTCATTGTCTTCCGGAGTTTTACCGCGTGGTACTTTTTCGGAAGGAAGGTTGGGTAATTTTATGAGAAGATCGTTAAGTTTTTTTTCGGTGTTGTTGAGCTTTTCCTGGCTTGATGCCAGCTGATTTTTGAGGGGCTCAACTTCTTTTTTTGCTGCGTTGGCTTCTTCTGCCTGTTTGTTCTTCAATAGTGCGCCAATTTGCTCCGACAGCTTTTTTATTTTCGACTGCGTGTCTTCGGTTTCCTGTTTCAGTTTTCTCAACTCATCGTCGAGGGAAACAATTTCATCAACGATGGAAGTTTCCGCAAAATGTTTCACTGCGAGACGTTCTTTTACGAGTGCCGGATTTTGCCGTATGACGCTTAATTGCAACATGGGCACAAATATAGGGAGAAGGAAAAAGGGAGACGGGAGAGGTGTTAGTTAATTTCTTTCCCTTCTTCCCTCTCCCTTCTCCTAAATTTGCATCATGCACATGAATGATGACCTCCAGGCACGTTGGTGGGTGCTGGAATCGAAGTTGATGGAACGTTTTGGAAAGAAACCCGACATGGAAGCGATTTTGTTCCTGATAGGTATCCAGGAGTTCGGGCACGTCAGGGATAAATTCACAAAAGAACAAAAGCAGGACCTGATGCATGTGGCGGTGTGCACCTTGCTGGCGCAAAGCGGCTACTATGAAATAGAATTATACGACGACGATGGATGGCCACACTTCAGGCAATTGAAGTCGCTGCCGATAATGACGATGCCCGAGCAGGAAAACTTTTTGAAAGATCACGCTCTCCTGTATTTTGAGACACATAATATTTTGTAATCTTGCACGAATCAAAAAACCACAAATATGAATTTTCCGAAGGATCTCAGGTACACGAAAGACCATGAATGGATAAGGCTTGATGGGGACGTCGCTACAATAGGCATTACTGATTTTGCACAGAGAGAGCTCGGAGATATCGTTTACGTCGAAATTGAGACAGCAGGGAAAACCCTTGAGGCCGAGTCGGTTTTCGGAACCGTGGAAGCGGTAAAAACTGTCTCGGACCTTTTTCTGCCTGTTGCAGGCACTATCACCGAATTGAATCCCGCCCTGGCTGCTACCCCCGAGGTAGTAAACTCTGACCCTTATGGTGAAGGATGGATGATAAAGATGAAAGTGAAAAACGTAGCGGATATCCACGAATTGATGGATGCCGATGCATATGCCGCTGTAGCCGGGGAGTAAATCCCGCCCGTCCTGTACTTCGTACATAAATAAAGTTATTGGGTACGTCAACCACATACACCGAGAATGAACTCGTGTCATTGCTGAAAAGCAGGGATAGCAGGGCTTTTGGTTATCTCTACGATAACTATTCAGCTTCATTGTATGCTGTCATTGCGCAACTGGTGGATGATATGGAAATTGCGAACGACGTACTACAGGAGGTGTTCATCAACATCTGGCGGAAAATAGAAAGCTATGACCCGGTTAAAGGACGGCTTTTCACCTGGATGCTGAACATCGCCCGTAATGCATCCATAGACACCCTCCGCTCAAAAAGTTTTCAGAATACACAGAAGAATCAGCCATTACAGGAAAAAAATGAATGGATAGAACGTGGTAAAACTACCTCGGTAGATATCGACAGTATTGGTTTGAAGAAAGTGGTTAACCGGTTGAAAAAAGAGTACCGGGTATTGATAGACCTCGCTTACTTCAGAGGATACACACACGAAGAGATCGCAGAAATTGAAAATATACCATTAGGAACCGTAAAAACAAGAATAAGAAGCGCCTTAATTCAGTTAAGAGATTATTTGAAGTGAATATACAGGAATACATATCAAGCGGAATAATCGAGAGCTACGTGCTTGGCCTGGCCGATGAAGCGGAACGTGCGGAGTATGAACGCATGGCTGCCATCCATCCTGAAATAAGGGAAGCACAGAATGCTTTTGAATTATCTCTCGAGGCCGCCGCTTTGCAAAACACAATTGTTCCACCTGTACACATTAAAAGCAAATTGCTTTCTGCGATAGATATGGACGAACAGCAACCTGGCACGCCTGTACAACCCGGCTATAAAGAACCGGTCCGCCCACACGCTAAAGTGGTAAAAAGAGACTTCACACGACTGATTGCAGCAGCGGCAGTGATCTTATTGCTGATGAGTACGGCGTTAAACTTTTACTTCTTCAGCCGTTACAGGGAATACAACGAAAAGTATGTCGCATTGATCCAGCAGCAAACGGAACTTGCCACGCACAACCAGATATTGCAAACACGCTTGCTTGAATATGAAAGGGCTGTAGAGATGATGAAGGATCCAAACATGTACGTGGTGAAAATGCCCGCAGCGCCTAATAGTCCCGACTCTACAAGTGCGACCACAGTTTACTGGGATACAAGAACAAAAGACGTTTATCTCGCTGTAAACAGGCTTCCTGAACCGGCTGCGGGACAACAATACCAGTTGTGGGCCATCGTAGATGGTAAACCCGTGGATGCAGGTGTATTCGAAATGAGGGAAGGAGCCGGCATGAGTAAGATGAAAAATATACCGAAAGCTGAGGCATTTGCCGTTACGCTTGAAAAGAAAGGCGGAAGCGCTGTGCCTTCGCTTGATAAGCTATATGTAATGGGCAGGATCTAGCATAGCTCATATTTTTGAATTATCTTCCGGCCCTGATATGCCGGCAATGTTCAGAAGGATTTTCTCCTATAAATTTTTTCCGCTCGCCTTTACCATCCTTACTATCGTTTTGCTTTGCTTGCCAGGCTCCATGGTTCCGGGAACAGGTATATTTTCCATAAAAAATCTCGACAAGATTGTGCACGTTTTCCTCTTTGGAATGAACGTTCTTTTCTGGGGATGGCATTTTTGGGCATCGGGTCGCGAAGCGAAAAGCCTGAGGATCATATTTATAACTGCAACGATATTGGTAAGCCTGCTGGGCATCCTGATGGAGTACGTGCAGATGTATTTTATCCCCAACCGTTCTTTCGATGGATACGATATCCTGGCCGACATTGTAGGGGCCGTACTTGCTGGCCTTTGGTTGTTAAGGAGTTAGAATTTTTTTAGAAGAAATTTAAGGAAAGATGAATTTTATTGCAGCGTTTAGAAAATGCCTCTTGTCTTAAATCTTTACTGCTTCATAAAGTGGTCAATTCGATAACGTGGTTGAAATAATAAAAGCCCCTGTAGAAACAGGGGCCGTAACCAAAACTAACTGCTTATGAGAAAATTGACTGCTTTATGAAGTTTTTTGAATCAACTTACTGTTACAATGGCAAAACCGGTGCCATTACGCTTCACCGAATTGTTAAACCGGTATAACAGGATCCAAAAAGACAGATTTTTCAATTATTACTGGTACAAAGGTAGACCCGTGTAGATTTCTTTTCCCTAATGTGGATTTGATTTCTCATAATCTTAACAGTGAACTGTCAATTCTGCCGCGCCAGTTTTTCAGCATTTTCGGCAAATTGTAAGGCGTCGATGAACTCCTGGATATCGCCATTCAGCACTACGTCAAGATTATATACGGTAAGGCCAATCCGGTGATCGGTTATACGGCCCTGTGGGAAGTTATATGTTCTGATTTTCGCGCTCCGGTCACCGCTGCTGACAAGACTTTTACGATGACGGGCGATTTCTTCTTCCTGCTTTCTCACCTGTTCTTCATAGAGTTTTGTACGAAGCATCTGCATAGCCTTTTCCCTGTTTCCCAGCTGTGAACGTTCTGTCTGGCATACCACCACGGTACCTGTCGGAATATGCGTAAGCATCACCTTCGTTTCAACTTTATTTACATTCTGACCACCGGCGCCGCCGCTTCGCGCAGTTTCCATTTTTACATCGGAGGGGTTTAGCTCAAAATCTACTTCTTCCGCTTCCGGCATTACGGCCACAGTGGCAGCTGAAGTATGAACGCGGCCGCTGGTTTCGGTTTCAGGCACCCTTTGCACACGGTGAACGCCGCTTTCAAATTTAAGGGTGCCGTAAACATCTTCGCCCGTTACCTCCAGTTGAACTTCTTTATATCCTCCTACGGTTCCTTCACTCTCACTTAAAATGGCAGTTTTCCAGCCGCGCCGTTCGCAGTAACGCATATACATCCGAAGAAGATCGCCCGCGAACAGGCTTGCTTCGTCGCCGCCGGTGCCCGCCCGGATTTCTATAATCGCATTTTTATCGTCCTGCGGATCCTTTGGAATCAGCAGTTGGCGTATGAATGATTCAATCTTTTCTTTCTTCTCTTCAAGTACGGGCGCCTCGATTTTCGCGAGATCACGAAGCTCCGCGTCGTCGCCATTGAGCGCCTCCTTGTTGAATTCTATGTCATCGAGAATGTTGAGGTACTCCTTGTGCGCATTTACAATCTTCTCCAGGCTCCGGTATTCCTTGCTCGTTTCCATAAACTTTTTGTTATCGTTCACTATTTCAGGATTCGTGAGCGCAACGCCAAGATCTTCAAACCGGGCCTTTATCGCCTCTAATTTATCTAACATAGTATTCTCCTTACTTTTAGGTAAAATCGGGTCGCAAAGTTAATTGTTTCACAGATCATGCTCAGGAAGTTCAGTGCCGACAGGCTGTTTACGGGTTATACATTGCTGGGTGCCGATTCCGTATTGGTAACCGACGAAAACGGTGTTGTTCAGGACATCGTTCCGATTGATACCGCCGGCGAGGGTATCGAAAAATATAACGGCATTATTTGCCCGGGTTTTGTCAATTGTCATTGTCACCTCGAATTGTCGCACATGCACGACCTCGTACCGAGAAACTCCGGTATGATAAAATTTTTACTGGCTGTAATGAGCGGACGGCAGGCCGAAGAAGAGAAGGTGATTAACGCTATGCAGGCAGCTGACAATGCAATGAAAGAAAGTGGAATTGTTGCAGTTGGCGATATATGCAATACGGCAGATTCAATTAGAGTGAAGTCGAAGTCGGCGTTGTTGTATCATAATTTTATCGAGGTCACCGGCTTTACGGCTGCAAAGGCGCGCAGCCGGTTTGATCAGGGTGCCGAAATGTATGCGAAGTTTCTCGAACGGGGAATGGACCGTGTTTCGATCGTTCCTCACTCGCCTTATTCAGTGTCAGAAGAACTGTTTGAATTGATCAACGCGCATCAAAAAGGAAGCCTGCTTTCTATTCACAACCAGGAAAGTATTGCGGAAACAGAATTTTTTACTACGGGAAAAGGAGAGATGCTTGAATTGTATAAAGCTCTTGGTATCGACATCACTCACTTTGTTCCCTCGAAGGAGAGCAGCCTGGTTCGTTCAATAATAAAAATTACCGGCGATCACTCGTTGATTCTTGTGCACAATGTAAACACTTCCGCCCGCGATCTCAAGGCAATACACCGCGGGAGAAATCTTCCTTTACTGTTTTGGTGTCTTTGTCCTGCCGCGAACGTGTATATCAACAACGAACTTCCTGATGTGGTTCTTCTAAAAAATTACAATTGTAAGATCGTTGTTGGCACAGATAGCCTTGCTTCGAATGATCAGCTGAATATACTCGAAGAGTTAAAAATTTTGCAGGAAAGGTTCGGTGAACTTTCTACTGCCGAGTTATTGAGATGGGCAACACTTAACGGGGCCGAAGCGCTGCGTATTGATGAGAAGTATGGAACATTTGAAAACGGAAAACAGCCGGGCGTGGTAAATATTTCCGGTGGAGAAAATGGATCTCTTGCCGGAACCGTATCAAAAAGAATTTTATGATAAAACCGCTTCGAGCACTGGAAGCGTTTTCATTTTTCCAAAGTCCTCGATGTGCAGCGCATAAAAAGTTTCAAGGGCGTGAAGCAGAACACGCCGGGTTTCCTGGTTAAGCTTAAGCTGTGATAATTCTGAGGGCTGCATTACTTTCAGCAGGTCAGATACTATTCGACTGTTTTCCTCCTCGAGAAAATGCATGTGTGATGGCCTGGTATCTGAAAATTTTCCCTCCTCGAGGTCTAAGTAGGCTAAAGCCGGGGTGAATCTGTCGGTAATGCGAAATCCGTAGAATCCGCTTAGGCTAACGGCGAAGTATAAAGGGAAGTTAGCCGAAACGGCATCAGAGGCTTTATCGAGATGGATAAAAGCATCTTCTACAAAATTGAAAAGCGAGGGATTCGGTTCGGGTTGCTTAAGACTGCGCTGTAAAAGCTCAATCATAAATAGTGCGACGGAATTCCGAAACACGTTGAAGAAAATGGACTCATAAACGTATCCCCATCTGAATTCCTTTATCCGCTGCAGATTTTTCATTTCGTTGTGGTAGACCACAAGGTCGAGGATCGCGCAGGGTTGAAGAAGATTGGCCTTGCCTGACCCTTTTTTTGAAGTTACTCTAACACCATTCACCAGGTACGACTGCAACCCGAACAGTTCTGTATAGATAGCCGCGATTACACTCGTTTCGCCATAGCGTACCGTTCTAAGAACTATCCCTTTTGTTTTGTGAGTAACCACTGTGCAAAGTTAAGCGGTATATTTGCCCTTTGTTTTATTAAAACATATTCTTCGCCGATGTGGGAAAGGATCGCTTCATTTATTCTTCGTTACAGGTTCCCGTTACTGATCATTGTCATACTTTTTACCGCATTCATGGGCTGGCAGGCGTCGAAAGTGCAGCTGAGTTATGAATTTACGAGAGCAATTCCCACTGATAATCCCAAGTACCAGGAATACCAGGACTTCCGCCGCCAGTTTGGGGAAGATGGGAACCTTTTAGTAATCGGAATACAAACAAATGAACTTTTCCAGGAAAAGCTGTTCAATGATTATGCTGACCTGGCTGAAAAACTAAGAACCACCGACGGCGTGATAGGAGTGTTGAGCATCCCCGGTGCGAGTAATCTTGTTAAGGATACTACTTCAGAAAGGCTCAATGCGGTACCATTGTTTCGTGCGGGTCATATTTCGCAACAGGAACTCGACAGCGCCCGCGACATTTTCTTCAAGCTTAAATTCTACAACGGACTTCTGTATAATTCTGAAACAAAAACTTACCTGATGGGTGTGAGCATCAACAAAGATGTTCTTAACTCGAAGAAGAGGAATAAGGTTGTGGAAGATATTGTCGCTGCAGGCGACGCGTTCGGTACTAAACATGCACTCGAAATGCACTACAGCGGCTTGCCATTGATACGCACAAATATGGCAACACGCGTGGCGAATGAAATGCAGTGGTTTCTTTTTGGTTCCGTAGTATTGTCCGCCGCCATCCTGTTGGTATTTTTCAGAAGCCCGAGTGCAACCGTGCTTTCTTTGTTTGTGGTAGTGTGTGGAGTGTTATGCAGCCTCGGCACAATGCATCTGCTCGGGTATAAAATTACGTTGCTTAATGCGTTGATTCCACCATTGATTGTTGTAATCGGGATACCGAATTGCATTTATTTTTTAAATAAATATCACAGTTCATTCAGGAATCTTGAAAGCGATAACCCGGGAGCAAACAATATCAAATCACGGGCGCTTGTTGAAATGATCGGACGGATGGGTATTGTTACTTTGTTCTGCAACATTGCAGCCGCGATCGGCTTCGCAGTATTTGCACTCACAAGAAGCGCGATACTTAAAGAGTTTGGTGTGGTTGCAGGCATCAACATCTTTGCGTTATTCTTCATCTCTCTTATAGTCATTCCTGTTGCTCTCAGTCTTTTGCCGGTACCGAAATCGCGGCATACAAAATACCTGGATAATAAATGGCTGTTGTCTATTCTTGATAAGCTGGAAGTGTGGTCGTTGAATCACAGAAAGGCAATTTATGCGGTTACAGGGCTTGTGATTGTGTTTTCAATCATCGGTATTTTTAAATTGAAATCGGAAGGATTTATCGTAGACGACCTTCCGCAAACCGATAAAATATATACTGACCTCAAATTTTTTGAAAACAATTTCAAGGGTGTGATGCCGCTTGAGATTATCGTTGACACGAAACGCAAGAATGGTTTGCGCAGCAACCCGCTTAAAACATTTGAAAAAATTGATTCACTCTCTGCATTTATCGGATCGCACAAAGAGTTAAACCGGCCTCTTTCAATTGTTGAAGGAATGAAATTCGCCAGGCAGGCTTACTATGATGGTGATAGCTCCAACTACGGGCTGCCCAATTCGTTCGATATAGCTTTTCTTGCGCAGTATCTCAACACAAAAACAGATGCTGCAGGAACACAAAACAATTTCACGCGACTTGTCCGCAGTTTTATGGACAGTTCCCGGCAGCGCGCGCGTGTCAGCACAAATATGGCCGACGTGGGAAGTAAAAGGCTTCATGAATTGCTGGATGAAATCGGGAATAAAAGCGAAACAATTTTCGATACAGCTTCTTACAAAGTGACTCTAACGGGCAGCAGTGTAACTTTTCTCGAGGGCACCGCTTTTATTATTAACGGTCTCAAGGAAAGTATTATGTGGGCTTTTTTACTGATAGCGTTGTGTATGCTGTACCTGTTCCGTTCGATGCGCATTCTTTTATGTTCACTTGTGCCGAATATCATTCCGTTGGTTATTACTGCCGGCATAATGGGATGGGCAGGCGTGCGCATTAAACCATCAACGGTGCTGGTATTTTCTGTGGCGCTGGGCATAGCGATCGATATTACAATCAGGTTCCTGGTAAACTACAAACAGGAGTTAAAGGGATCGCGTGAAAGTTCACAAGTCGTGATAGATACTATCCATAAAACGGGCATTAGCATTATTTACACTTCGCTTGTGCTGATTGCAGGGTTTGTTATTTTTTGTTTCAGCGGATTTGGCGGAACGAAAGCGTTGGGCTGGCTTACATCGCTCACGCTTGTGATGGCCACGTTTACGAATCTTGTGTTCCTGCCCGCATTGCTCCTAAGCACAGGAAGGAAATAATTTTTTTTTCTAAAGTTGTCCGGTTCTGAAAAAAATTATTCAGATTTACTTTCCTTTCAACTCCTGCTGTAAAGTATTCATCAAATCACTTCCGCGCAGCGACTCGGCAATGATAATACCCTCGGGATTAATTAAAACATTATAGGGTATTCCCTGGAATCCGTAAACATCAACCGCCTTGCTGTTCCAGAAAGCAAGATCACTGATGTGCGTCCATGTGAGGTTATCTTTTTGAATTGCCGCGAGCCAATTCTCTTTTTCTTTGTCGAGAGAAACACCAAGTATCGTGAAGTTTCTGTTCCTGAAAGTATTGAACGCTCTTACAATATTTGGATTTTCCTGCCTGCAGGGACCGCACCAGCTAGCCCAGAAATCAACCAGTACATATTTTCCTTTAAATGAGGAAATCGAAACATTTTTTCCCTGTGTGTCGGGCATTGTGAGGTCTGGCGCCTGTTTGCCTACCCAAGATGTTTGTTCTGACCGGGGTTGCACCTGCACATCGCTTGCCTGTAATTCATTTTTTAAATATTGAAGATTACCATCAGTTGGAAATTTCGCGATCGTTTTTGTAAGCAGCGAATCGTATTCGTCTTTTCCAAACGTTCTTGATGCCATGCCTAATGTGAACGCAGCTACAAGTGGATTGTCGCTGTTTGAAACAAACTGCCGGATGTAGTTGTTCAAAGAAAGCAGGGAGTTGTTTTTATTTTCTGTAGCGGATATAATTGAGCTATCGTGCGAGCCCACCATTTTTAAACTGTCAAGTGTTCTGAACGCATTTCCGGTAACGATGCTTTTTTCGCTGTAATCGAACATAAAATCCGCGAGCGCCTTTGAAGCGCTTGATCCGGTTACATTATAAAACCTGTCTTTTTCAACGAGATTAATTTCGAGGTTTATTTTTCCGTCGTTAATAACAGGTATCATGGGTCCCTTGTCGATCGCTACATCATAAATACTCTGTCTTGTTGCCTGAGCCTCAAGATTAAATTTGCCATCAGCTTTTACAAAATCGCTATCTACCTGGATAGGAGGCGCGTCACCGCCAAAAGGAACTTCATAAAGAATAATTTTTATGGAGTCGGTAGCAAACACGTTTGGAAACTGAACTTTTAAAGAGTCGAGATTTTTTATTTCTCCTGCTATTTCAACTTTCGTTTCTACTTTGTCTTCCTTGCATGAAAACAGTGTAACAATAGCCAGCGCGAATAATATGGTTCGCAAATGCATATTCAGGACTTTAATTTTTGTAATAGAATTTCGTTGGTAAGCTTCGGATCGGCTTTACCGCGCGATACTTTTTTTACTTCTCCCACAAACAAACCGATCAACCCCTTTTTACCCTTACGGTATTCCGAAACTTTATCGGGCATATTCTGCAGAACCTGGTCAACCCAATTAATGATTTCACTTTTGTCGGCATCCTGCACAAGATTTTTCTCGACGGCCACATCGTGAGCTTTCTTACCCGGATTTTTTACGAGTACAGGAAATACCGATGCAGAGGCGCTGGAGAAGTTCACCTTCCCTTCATCGGTTAGCGCGATAAGTTCAGCGATTGATGATGGCTGAAGTGAAAATTCTTTTATCGCCACTCCATGTTCGTTGAGGTACGATTTTACCGGACCCAGCATCCAATTCGATGCAGCTTTATGGTTCGATGTATGTTTTGTGATTTCTTCGAAGTAATCCGCAAATTCTTTTTCTTCTGAAAGAACTCTCGCATCGTACTCCGGCAAAAGATATTTTTGAGTGTACACCGCAATCCGTTCTTCAGGCAGAGCAGGGATATTGCTTTTTATTTCTTCAATAAAGTCGGTGGTAACATTAAACGGTACAAGATCCGGATCGGCGAAATAACGGTAGTCGTTTGCTTCTTCTTTTGTGCGTAAAGCAAATGTGTTTCCATTAACGGCGTCGAAACTGCGTGTTTGCTGCACTACTTCGTCACCCGCTTTCAGGATATCGATGAGTCGCTGCGATTCAAATTCAATAGCTTTTTTTACGTTGCGGATGGAGTTCAGGTTTTTTACTTCGACCTTGGTACCCAGGCGTGTTTCGCCTTTCCTGCGAACAGATATGTTCGCATCGCACCGCATGCTGCCTTCTTCCATGTTACCATCGCAAACTTCGAGGTACCTCAGCAATTTTCTCAGTTCGGTGAGATATGCATAGGCCTCTTCGCCACTCGAAAGACACGGTTCGGTAACTATTTCGACTAAAGCCACACCTGCCCGGTTGTAGTCGACGCACGTGGCATAGGGGTTAACATCGTGAAGACTCTTTCCGGCATCTTCTTCAAGATGGATCCGGTTGAGGACGATCTTTTTTTCTCCTTCAGGGGTTTTAACTGTTACATATCCGCCAACACAGATTGGCGTGGTGTGCTGTGATATCTGGTATCCTTTGGGCAGATCAGGATAAAAATAGTTTTTGCGTGCGAAGTAGTTCGACCGTGTGATGTTGCAATGGCAGGCAAGGCCTAGCTTAATAGCGTACTGCACCGCCTTTTTATTTAAAAGGGGCAAGGTGCCTGGGTGACCTAAAGTGATCGGCGAAACACTTGTGTTGGGTTCGTTGCCAAAAGCTGCGGAGTCACCACTAAACAGCTTGCTGGCCGTTAAAAGCTGGGCATGTACCTCCAAACCTATCACTGTTTCAAACGCCTGTTCCAAGCCTGTTTATAATTTTAATTTTTAGTACTTATTAAGGGGTCAAAAGTACCAAAAAAAGCCGCTTTTAGAGAAAAGCGGCGGTCGAGAGTGATACTTAAAACTAAAAATCAATCATACTACGTATTACAAATTGGCAGTCTTTAGTTTCTTTGGAACTTTAACGTCAACGGATTGTGATTTACCGTTTCTGTTCAGCTGAACTTTGAAAGACGATTTGTCTTTTGCGTCTCTCGAGGCTTTTGCGAGTTCGCTGGCGCTTGTAACGTCTTTTCCTTCAAAGGAAGTGATTACGTCGTCTTTCTTAATACCCGCTTTTTCGGCAGCCGAGCCTTCATCCACATCAAGCACTTTTACACCTTTGCCATCTTCTGTATCCTGGACTTTCAGGCCAAGCCGTGGTTTTGAATGATAGTACTGAAAAACATCGCCAAAATCATTATCGCCCGGTTCAAAAAGCGGGATCGGAGGTTGCGGTGGAATCGGGGCAACTCTTCCCCTTAATGTTTGGGCACGTGGCCTCTCGCCAAGTGTTGCGGTTGTTTTATTTTCTTTTCCATCCCTTTTGTAGGTGATGGTTACTTTATCGTCGGGTTTGAACTTGCCGATTGCTTCCGAAAGTTGTTCATGATCGAAAACGGCTTTATCGTTCACTTTAGTAATGATGTCACCTTTCTTAAGTCCTGCTTTTGCAGCGGCGCTATTTTCAGATACCATAGTTACTTTCACGCCTTCGGTAGAGCCTTCTGAGGTAACGCCCAGGAATGGCCTGTCATCGTCTATGAGAAGATCGTCGCCATCGAGCGACCAGCCCTGTTCAAAACGGAAGGGTGAGCCGGGTCCTTCGAGCCTGTATTTTCTTGCGCCTCTTTTGCGAATGCTCATTTCATCCTGGTTGTAGTCGTCGAGAGGTTTTCCGTCAACAAATACTTCGTCGTCTTTTATTTCTATGGTGACTTTTGAGTCTTTGTCGCTATTTTTTCTTTTGATGATGATTTCATCGTATTCGTTCATTTTGTTGGCGTCTTCTTTGCTTCGCGTTTTTTGAAGGTCTTTCTCGGTCCTGGCATCCTGCGCGATAGCGCCGACGCTCAGGAGGATTGCCGCTATGGGAGTTAATATTTTTTTCATATTCCGAATGTTTTAGAACTACGTTGAATTTCGTAGTTCAAATATAGGGGAGTTTTGGGAATTACGAAATATTTCGGAAATGTTAAATTGCCCTGCGGGGGATCTTTCTTTCTAAAAAAATAAAAAAAAGAAAAAAAATTTCTGCCCTGCGGCGCTTGGTGTTGATTTTTTCAAAAAAAGGAAAAAGAGAATCTATTCTTGCCCTGCGGGCGGAGTGTTTAGCTAAAAGCCTGCCGGCGGCGTGATTACCCAAAAGTCCTGCGGCAGCATACCACAGCTTACAAAAGCGCTTTAACCGCTCCAATAACCTTTGAAAGCCCACTCGCATCCTGCCCACCGGCAGTAGCCAAATTCTTCTGCCCTCCACCTCCACCTTTAATAAGCGGCGCAACCACCTCTTTTATAATTTTTCCCGCATCAAGTTGCCGGGCGGCGACAACGGTATCAGAAATGCCAATAGCAACAAACGGCTTCCCGCCAATATTGGCGCAAACAACCGCCATATAATCATTCAATTTCGTTTTCAAATCAAAGCACAGCTTCTTCAGCGCATCAGGGTTGTTCACTTCAACAATATCCGCCACAAAAGTCACCCCATTCACAATTTCATCTTTCTGTAGAAGATCATTGCGCAGCTGAACGAGTATGCGCGCCTCCATTCCCTCTATCTTTTTCTCCAGTGCACTTTTGTCTTCCAGCAATTTCTCAATCGCCTTAAGCGGGTCCTTCGTTTTCAGCAGTTCATTAATGTATTTGAACTGGCCGATGCGCTCACCAATGTAACGCATTGCATTGGCGCCGGTAAGCGCCTCAATCCTTCGCACACCAGCTGCAACGGCCGATTCAGAAATAATTGTGAACACACCAATCATTCCTGTATGCGACACGTGTGTGCCGCCACATAATTCTACCGAATAGGAGGGATCGATAATCACCACCCGAACCACGTCGCCATACTTTTCTCCAAACAATGCCATCGCACCGAGTTTCAGCGCTTCTTCTTTCGGCATCTCTTTAATCACAACGGGAATATTCTGCCGGATCTTCTCGTTTACCAACACTTCAATTTTCCGGATCTCCTCATCGGTAACTTTTGCAAAGTGTGAAAAGTCAAACCTCAAAACATCGGGCGACACCAGTGAACCCTTCTGCTGCACATGATTGCCAAGAACTTTTCGCAACGCCGCATGCAGCAAATGAGTAGCAGTATGATTATATGTTGTATTTAGTCTCGATTCAAAATCTACGTCGGCAATAACATGGTCGGAAATATTATCCGGCAGCGATTCAGTAATATGAATCGTGAGATTATTTTCTTTTTTCGTGTCGATAACGGGTATCTCCTGTCCATCAAATTCAAGTTTGCCCTTGTCGCCTACCTGCCCACCACTTTCAGCGTAGAACGGTGTTTTCTCCAGCACAAGTTGGTATTGCTCTTTCCCTTTCGCTTTTACTTTTCTGTATTTGAGAACCCGGGTGTCTACGTGCAAATCTTTGTAACCTACGAAAGTAGATTTATCCGATTCGTTGAGTACAATCCAATCTTCGGTGTCTATTGAAGTTGCTGCGCGGCTCCGGTTTTTCTGTTCTGTGAGCGACCGCTGAAAGTCTTCCATATCCACCTGGAATTCTTTTTCCCTGGCCATGAGCAGTGTGAGGTCGATCGGAAAGCCGTATGTATCAAACAGTGTAAACGCGAAGGCGCCTGAAATGGTCCGGCTATCCAGGTCGCTGATATGCTCTTCAAAATAAGTGATGCCTTTGGCAAGTGTGCGCATAAACGCTTCTTCTTCTTCACGCACTACGCGTGCTACAAACGACTCCTGTTCTTTCAACCCAGGAAAAACATTTGCAAACTGGTCAGCTATAACCGGAATCAGTTGATGGAGCAGCGACTCTTTGTATTCGAGAGAAGAGTAGTAGTATCGCACTGCGCGTCGAAGTATTCTCCTGATTACATAGCCTGCGCCGGTGTTTGAAGGCAATTGCCCGTCGGCAATGGTAAATCCAATCGCGCGCACATGATCGGCTATAACCCTGAAAGCGATGTCTGGCTTGATATCACTGAAATGATATTTCTTTCCGGTGATTTTTTCTGTTGCAGCAATCGTTCCGGTGAATACATCCGTGTCGTAGTTGCTCTGTTTACCCTGTATCACCCGCGCCAGTCGTTCGAAGCCCATGCCCGTGTCCACATGTTTTTCGGGTAGGGGTTGCAGTGAGCCGTCCTTCAACCGGTTGAATTGGATGAACACGTTATTCCATATTTCAATTACCTGCGGATGGTCGGCGTTTACAAGCTTTCTGCCGGGTGTTTGCTCCAGTTCTTCATCAGTTCTGCTGTCGTAATGAATTTCTGACGACGGGCCGCAGGGGCCTGTATCACCCATCTCCCAAAAATTGTCTTTCTTACTTCCTTTTATGATGTGGTCGGCAGGAACATATTTCAGCCATTCTGCATAGGCTTCATCATCTTCGGGCAGTCCTTCTTTTTTATCGCCTTCGAAAATGGTTACATATAACCGGTTTTTATCCAGTTTATACACGTCTGTGAGAAGTTCCCAGCTCCATGCGATGGCCTCTTTTTTAAAATAGTCGCCGAAGCTCCAGTTGCCCAGCATTTCAAACATGGTGTGATGGTAAGTGTCGACACCAACTTCCTCGAGGTCGTTGTGTTTGCCACTTACACGTAAACATTTCTGCGTGTCGGCCACGCGGCGATGTTCGGGTTTTTTATTTCCGAGAAAATAGTCTTTGAACTGGTTCATTCCCGCGTTAGTGAAAAGGAGGGTGGGGTCGTTCTTCACCACAATCGGCGCAGAGGGTACTATGGCATGCCCCTTTGATCGGAAAAAATCAAGGAACTGCTGCCGGATCTCTGCACTTTTCATCATAACGGGAACTATTGAGATAACTGATTGAGCCTATTGATAATTTTGTTTATTTTGGCTCCAGTAAAGTCGGGCAAAAGTACGGAAATACGGGCACCGCTTATCCGTGAATATTCGATGAAAAAAGTCAAGTACTATTACAACACCAATTCGCTGCGCTATGAGAAGCTTGAGACTCCTCTGCGTGTTAAGCTCCTCCGTGTACTGGGCTTTTTATCCGCGGCACTCGTTACTGCGGTCATCATCGTGTCCATCGCATACAGGTATTTTCCATCTGCAAACGAAAAGCGGCTTCAGCAACAGAATGAAGCTTTGAAAGAAAACTATCTCGTGCTCGACGAACGCGCCAGGAAACTGCAGGATCGAATGCATGTTCTTGAAGAGCGCGACAACGAAATTTACCGCGCCATTTTCGAAGCCAATCCTATTCCCGACAGTGCGCGATTGATGGAGATTCAGCAACAGCAGGAGATAAGACTTGTAATGAGCCTCAACCGTTTCGAGCTCGAAGAATCAGTGGTGAGCACACTCGGCAACATAGAAAGGCGGATGGTTTTCCAGGATAAAAGCTACGAGCAGCTCAGTGGGTTCATCAAAAATAAAGAGCAGCTGCTGGCGTGTACCCCGGCTATTCAGCCCGTGAGCAACTCCGATTTAAAAAGAGTCGCATCAGGTTATGGTTACCGCATAGATCCCATCTATAAAACACCTCGTTTTCATGCTGGCCTCGACTTTACGGCTCCTCAGGGAACGCCCATTTATGCCACTGCCAACGGCGTTGCGAAGATTGCGGGCAACACAGGCAATGGTTACGGCAACCACGTCGTAATCAGCCATGGCTACGGCTACGAAACGCTGTACGGCCATATGTTCAGGGTGAAAGTAAGGGTTGGCGAACGGGTAAAAAGAGGCGAAGTAATCGGTTATGTGGGCAGCACGGGTAAATCAACCGGTCCGCACTGCCATTATGAAGTGAGAAAGAACAGCCAGCGCATAGACCCTGTGTACTTCTTCTATAACGACCTGACTCCTGAACAGTTCAACCGTATTATCAAACTGGCTGCTCAAAGCAACCAAAGCTTTGACTAGGTAGTGACGCATTTTGATTTTTTAAAGACACATTTCCGCTGATCCCTCACACTCGCTTCGCTCGGTTCGGGATGACGTCAGGGGCTTTACTGTCATCCCGAGTGCAGCGAGGGATCGGCGGAGAAACAAAATTTCAAACTGAGACATTACCTTCGACTAGCGTTTTAGGTATTTTCGTCTCGCATCTGTAAATTTGCCCCCGTGTTTCAGCCTCCCGATATACTCGCTTTGGCCTATAAACAGCCTGTAATGCAGGATGAGATGGTGCTTTTGCAGGAAAAAGAGCGCCAGATTCCCGGGTCGGTACAGTATTTTATCAGGAGATACAACCGTAATCCTCAATGGAACATGGATGACACCGGGATGATGGTTTATCATTTCAAGAAAGGCGCGCCAAAAGAAAATTACCTTGAACTCAAGTTTTGCGTAACCGGAAACGTTTACTGCAACCAGAAAGAAGCCGATTGTGGCGACTGCCGTCGAAATTCCATAAGAGACTGTGTAAATAGGGTGCCTACGATTGATGTGTTAAGCTTCCGTTTTTCTAACCTTCATCTTGCGCAGTTCGCCAGGTCGAGCAGACCCGATAACACTCTCACCGACGATATTCTGAATTTTCGCCATCCTTCTTCGTTTGCGAAAATTCTCTCTATCTGTGGTCGCAGTTCGATGGTGCTGGAAGCGCTGTTAAATCATACTTACAACGATAGCCTTGAAAATATTTATGTGAACGCGCAAACACAGATGCTGTTGTTGTACAGCCTCGAGTGCATGCTCGGCGATAAAGACGTTGAAAGTTTCCAGTGTAAGTTTTTGACGAACGAAAACGACAGGGAGAAAATCGTCCGCTCCCGCGAAATTTTACTTCAGCATATTGGCGAGCCGATTACGATAAAGGAACTGAGCCGCAAGGTGGCAATTAATGAATGCTATCTCAAAAAAGGCTTCAAAGAATTATTTGGCACCACCATATTCGACTTCTATCAGAGTCAGCGCATGGAACATGCGAGATATTTGTTGTATGAAAAAGGACTCAGTGTAACGGAAGTTAGTATGATGCTCGGGTATTCGTCCATATCACATTTTTCTACTGCTTTCAAGAAGCATACGGGCCTCAAACCGTGTGAACTGCTTTTTCAGCCGCGCTGATCGTCTTATCAAGATCCCCATAACTCAACGCATTGCTCAAAAACCACGACTCAAAAGCCGATGGCGGCAGATATATTCCGCTCTTAAGCATCGCGTGAAAAAACTTATTGAAGAACTGGTTGTCGCAAGCTGCAGCATCATCAAAATTTTTTACGGGCCCTTTACTGAAATGAACACTGATCATTGACCCCATCCGGTTGATGACATAATCTCTTCCAAATTTTTTTAGCGCCGTGTGCAATCCCTTTTCAAGATATGCGCCTTTCTCCTCAAGTTCATTATAGATAGCTGGCGTATTTTTTAGTGTTTCCAGCAAAGTAAACCCCGCGATCATCGCAATCGGATTTCCGCTGAGCGTACCGGCCTGGTACACTTTTCCAACCGGCGCAATGTTGCCCATAATTTCTTTTTTTCCACCAAACGCTCCAACAGGCATTCCGCCACCAATCACTTTCCCAAATGTTACAAGATCAGCATCTATTTTTAGTTTCTCCTGTGCACCTCCGGGTGAAAGTCGAAATCCTGTCATCACCTCATCAAAAATCAACACTATTTTTTCTTGTGTACAGATGTCGCGCAATGTTTGCAGAAATCCTGGTCCAGGCAAAATACATCCCATGTTACCTGCAACCGGCTCGATGATAATAGCCGCGATTTCACCCTGGTTGTCGGCGACAAGTTTTTTCACTGCGTTGATGTCGTTGAAGGGCGCGGTAAGCGTATCAATCGCTACACCTTCCGTCACGCCAGGCACAGCC
Source organism: Chitinophagaceae bacterium (assembly GCA_016786745.1). Classification (GTDB taxonomy): domain Bacteria; phylum Bacteroidota; class Bacteroidia; order Chitinophagales; family Chitinophagaceae; genus Flavitalea. The sequence goes on from JAEUVS010000076.1 coordinate 53,680, forward strand.
TGTATTTCCAGCGTGGCCACTCCGCTACCCGCTTTCACTAAAAATGGATCGGCATGACCATGATAGCAGCCTTCGAATTTGATGAATTTATTTCTTCCCGTGTAACCACGCGCGAGCCTGATCGCGCTCATGCACGCTTCTGTACCGCTATTCACCATCCTGACAAGGTCGATATTCGGAGCCATCGCTTTGATCAACTCAGCAACCTTTATTTCCAGTTCCGTTGGCGCGCCAAACGACGTGGAGTCGTTAACCTTCTCCTTGATAGCTTCGACAAGTGGCCTGTAAGCGTGACCGAGTATCATCGGTCCCCATGAATTGATGTAGTCTATATACCTGTTGCCATCTTCGTCGTAGAGATATGCTCCTTCAGCTTTTTTGATGAATATGGGAGTTCCGCCCACGCTTTTGAACGCGCGTACCGGCGAGTTCACTCCGCCGGGAATACTTCGTTGAGCGCGTTCAAATAATTGAGATGATTTAGTGTTCACTTGAAAAGAAAAATTAAAACCCTCGAAGGGCTGGCGCATCCGCGCCGGGATTATGAAATAAGCCGGACGGCGTCCCTGGCGAAATAAGTGGCTATAAGATCGGCGCCAGCTCTCTTTATCGACATCAACGTTTCGAGAATTGCCTTCTCCTCATTCAGCCAGCCTGCTTTTGCTGCTGCTTTTATCATTGCATATTCTCCACTCACCTGGTAAGCACTAACGGGAACGCGCACACTATATCTAACTGCGCGGATAATATCCAGATACGCCAATGCAGGTTTTACCATCACTATATCGGCGCCCTCTTCTACATCCATCATCGCTTCTTTAATCGCTTCCCTTCGATTGGCTACATCCATCTGGTAAGTTTTTTTATCGCCAAACCCCGGGGCACTATCCAATGCATCGCGGAACGGGCCATAAAAGCAGGAGGCGTATTTTGCGCTATAGCTCATGATACCTGTTTTGGTATAACCTCCTTTTTCAAGCGCCTTACGTATTGCCAGTATTCTTCCATCCATCATATCGCTTGGCGCCACAACATCCGCACCGGCTCTTGCATGGCTCACACTCATTTCGGCGAGTACCTCTACAGTGGCATCGTTTACAATTTCACTGCCTTCAACAATTCCGTCGTGGCCAAAAGTGGAATACGGATCGAGCGCAACATCGGTCATCACTACTATTTCGGGCTGCGCCTCTTTCACGGCCTGGATGGCGCGTTGCATAAGTCCTTTGTCGTTCAGCGCTTCGGTACCCTTGTTATCTTTCAGTTCGTCTTCGCACTTAATAAATAACAAAACAGATTTAATTCCGAGTGAATATAACTCCTTCACCTCTTTTTTTAATATGTCGAGGCTCACCCGGTAATAGTTAGGCATGGATTGAATTTCTTCGCGCTGTCCCTTCCCTTCAACTACAAACATCGGCGCGATAAAATCATTGGGAGTAAGCGTGGTTTCGGCAACCAGCGAACGGATGGATGGCGAAACACGCAAGATTCTTGGTCGTTTAATCATGACAATTCTTTTTTATGAGGCCCATTCCCTTGGTTTAAGATATTCGAGGAGTTCCGCTTCCTTCGTTTCCGGTTCGGGTTGATAGTTGTACTCCCACCTTGCACGTGGAGGCATGCTCATTAAAATAGATTCTATTCTTCCATTTGTTTTGAGTCCGAATAATGTTCCCCGGTCGTGCACGAGGTTAAATTCCACGTACCTGCCTCTTCTTATCTCCTGCCATTTTACCTCCTTGTCACCATAGGGCATGTCTTTACGCGATTGAACAATGGGCAGATACGCGTCTAAAAATGCATTACCGTTTGCCTTTTGAAATTCCAGCAGCTGTTCTGCTTCGGTTTCATCTGCTGGCCGAAGGTAGTCGTAAAATACACCTCCTATTCCTCTCGCTTCGTTGTTCCTGTGCTTGTTGACGAAATATTTATCACACTGCTCTTTGTATTTGTGATACAGGTCGTCGCCGAATGGACGCATGGCATTTTTTAGTGTGTTGTGAAAATGTCTGCCGTCCTCTTCGAAAATATAGTAGGGCGTGAGATCTGTACCTCCGCCAAACCAGCGGTCAACAATTTTTTCGCGGTCGTCTGAAAGTTCAAAGTATCTCCAATTAGCGTGAACTGTCGGTACATAAGGATTTAAGGGATGAATAACAAGCGATAAGCCACAAGCGTAAAAATTCTTTCCATCCACGCCGAATGTTTCGCGCATGGATTGCGGAAGCTCACCATGGACAGATGAAATATTTACACCGCCTTTTTCGAAAATCTTTCCATTCGATATTACTCTTGATGTGCCACCACCACCTTCCGCACGAATCCATGTGTCTTCAATGAACTTCGATTTGCCGTCAACCGTTTCGAGTGCCTGGCAAATGGTGCTCTGAAGGTTTTGAATGTAATCGAAGAATATTTCCCTGGTATTCAAAAGTCAAACTGGTTTATTTCAAATAAATAAATAAAAAAATTATATTTTGTATTCCTTCACTGCATCCACGAATGCCCTCGCATGATCTACGGGCACATTAGGCAAAATTCCATGACCAAGATTCGCGATATAACGGTCAACCCCAAAGGAACTGATCATCTTCTTTACTTCTTTCCTTATCTCGGGAACCGGCGCAAGTAATCTTGCCGGGTCAAAGTTGCCCTGCAAAGTAATTTCATTACCTGCGAATTTTCTTGCCTGCTGCGCTGTTACACACCAATCTATTCCGAGTGCATTTGCTCCTGTTGCGCTCATGCTGTCGAGTGCAAACCATGCTCCTTTAGCAAACAATATAGTTGGCACAACGTCTTTAAGCGCTGATATTATCTGCCTGATATACCTCAGTGAAAATTCTTCAAAGTCCACCGGGCTCAGCAAGCCACCCCACGAATCGAACACCTGCACGGCATCTGCGCCCGCTCTTACCTGTCCTCTTAAATATTCAATTGTTGTATCTGTGATCATCTGCAGCAACTGGTGCGCAGTTTCGGGCTGTGTAAAACAAAAGGCCCTTGCTTCGTCGAATGTCTTTGATCCTTTTCCCTGTACCATATAGCACAACAACGTCCACGGCGCGCCCGCGAACCCGATAAGCGGCACACGGCCATCTAAAGTTTTTTTGGTAAGCTTCAACGCGTCGAAAACATAGCCGAGTGATTCATTGACATCCGGTTTGCGCAAACGCTTTAAATCGTTAATATTTTTAATAGGGTCGGGAAGAAAAGGGCCCTTGCCCTCCAACAGCTCAACTTCCAGTCCCATCGCTTGTGGAACCACGAGAATATCTGAAAATATGATCGCGGCGTCAACTCCAACCTGTTCCACCGGCTGAATAGTAATTTCAGTAGCGAGCTCCGGGGTCTGGCAGCGCTCAAAAAAGCTATATTTTTCCCTGAGCCTGATATAATCGGGAAGATATCTTCCGGCCTGGCGCATCATCCAAACGGGTGGACGTTCAACTTTTTCCTGTCTCAATGCTTTTAATAACAAATCATTCTTCAGTTCCATATCTCTTTTTAAAAATTACTTTTTACTTCATTTGCGAGTTCGAACAAGCTTTCTTCCGATGGCTTTTTTGATGTAAAAATCTTGTTTGCCGTGTATTTTCTTATAGCGTCTCTGGTTGTTTTACCAACAGAAAAAAACACTACGCCCTCTCCCGTTTTGTTCGCAGAGAAAAAACTTTCAACAGCGCTCGGACTAAAAAAAGCAACAGCGTCGTAATCGTCAACAATAGTTTGGGGATGCAATACGGTAGAATAAACCACTATCTCGTTTACCTCGAATCCATTCGAACGTAACGTTGCAGGCAGAAGATCTCTCCGCAGGTTTCCGCAAAAGAACACGATCTTCCTGCTGTCGGCATTTTGTATGATTACTTTCGACAGTCCCTCGGCATTCGCGGCGGTGCCCGCAATTTTCCCTTCACCAAAATATTTCATTACTTCTTTCGCCGTTGCACTTTCCAGGCAATAAATTTTCCAGTCAACGTCCTTCACATCGTAGTTAGCGCCGGTAGCTTTAACCGCATTTCTGCTGGTAAAAACAACCACCGCTTTTGTCGAAATTATTTTTTCTATTTTCCTTGCCAATTCTCCTGATGTCACGGGCTCTATTGCGATAAATTCCTTTTCAAGCACGTCAATTCCGTTTAATCCCGCACGCAAAACAAGTGAAGGGGAAATTTTCCTTGTAACCAATAACCTGAACCGGTTCATGGCGAAGGAGATTTTTTCATTTGTTCGCGAATCATCACATTTATTTCTCTTCCGCCCCTGTTCAAAACGTCTTCTGCGCAAATAGTTCCGAGATTTTCACTATCAGTAACCAGGCTTTCTCTTTCAATCTCCACTTTTTTTGTACCGTCGGGCGAGAAAATATTCCCCCTGAAATGAATCTTCTTGTCTTTAACCTGTGCAAATGCACTTACCGGCGTTGAACAACCACCAAGCAAACCGCGGAGAAAACTTCGTTCTATATATGTACAAAGAGCGGTTTCCCTGTCGTTAATTTCTTTACATGCGCCAAGAATAACATCCTCCTCCTGTCGTCCCACCACCATTATCGCGCCCTGCGCGGGTGCGGGCAGCATCCATGATATTTCAAAGCTGTTTTCGGGTCGCAGGTCAATTCTTTCAAGACCGGCCTGCGCAAATATGGCTGCGTCCCAATTTTCTTTGTGTAATTTTTCCAGTCTCGTCTGCATATTGCCGCGAAGATTGTGCAATACGTGTTTCGGATACCGGTGCAACCACTGCGCCCGGCGCCTTAAACTACTGGTAGCAATGTGGGCAACATAATTTTCATCATCAAGAAACGCCGTTCCTTTTTTTACTACGAGCAAATCGCTTACCGGTCCGCGTTTCAGCACTGCTGCCTGAACAATTCCTTTCGGTAGTTGCGTAGGCACATCTTTCATCGAATGAACGGCGATATCAATTTTTTTCTGGAGCAATGCGGCATCGAGGGCGCGTGTAAATATTCCCTGCACACCCAATTCATACAGGGGCGTGCTAAGGTCGAGATCGCCTTCGCTCTTTATATAAACAAGTTCAGAATGAGTACCATTTTTTAGTAGCAGCTTCTGCACCTCGGTAGCCTGCCACAGGGCAAGTGGGCTTTCCCGCGTGCCGATCCGGATGAGTGTGGCCATTATAAATCAATTTATCCCCGGCGCCATGAACTCATTGATAGCTTCGATGTAGTGACAGCCACGTTGGTTATGCCGCCTCATTTTTACGGCCATGCCGTTGATGACTTTCTGAATTCTTTCCTGGTCGGGATTGATGTGAATTTCCTGGAGTTTACTCTTAACAGCACGTAATACCGGTACGTGTTTTCGCATTTCGTGCCATTCGAGAAATTCGCCGATTTGTTCAGCAATGATTTTCTTCGCTTTTGGCACTTCCGCTTTTCTCCTATGCAGTGTTTTATCTTTCAGCCTACTAAGCTCATCTACATTTACCAGCACAATGCCCGGCAAATGCTGGGCCGATAGTTCTACATTATAAGGTATAGAAAGGTCAATAATTATTTTGCTGCCGTGACCTTCGAGGTCCCTGGCGAGGATCGTTGGCGTTTGAGAATTCGTTGCAACAAGAATAATGTCGGCCTTTTTTACTTCTTCAGCGAGCTGTGAAAACGGAGCCGACTGCACACCGAGTTCTTCGGCGAGTGTCGCTGCCTTTTTATCAGTGCGGTTGACGAGCGTGATATTTTTTACGGGCAGATAGTCGAGCAGGTTTTTGCAGGTGTTGCGCCCGATTTTACCGGTGCCTGTAAGTAGTATTGATTTACCAGCGATATCTTTTACATTCTGCTTGAGGTACTGCACGGCTGAAAATGAAACTGAAACAGTACCTCCGCTAAGCTCAGTGGTATTCTTAATAGTTTTCGACGATTGAAGGATCGAGTTCACGAGCCTTTCCGTAAATGCTCCAATATACGAGCGCTCTTTTGAAAACTTTACAGCCTGTTTTATCTGGCCCACTATTTCATAATCGCCGAGAATTTGTGAATCAAGTCCCGCCGACACGTTGAACAGGTGTTCGATTGCGTCGTGACCGCTTTTTATATATGCGAGGGAAGTAAATGTTTGTTCGTCGCCTTCCGTATGTGAGCACAACAGTTCGATCAATTGAGATACGTCGGGTGCCACGCCATAGATTTCTGTTCTGTTACATGTGGAAAGAACAAAAACTTCATTCACGCCATAACGGGCGGCTTCTGCAAGCAATAGTTCATATTTTTCCGGACTTACCGCGTACTGGCCTCGGATGAAGGCGTCTGTTTTTTTGTAGTTAATGCCTGCTACCTGGAATCGTGATATATCTGGGGTCGAAGAACCGTACATTTCTATCTTCTGAATCGGATCACAAAAATACTTGCAGAAGGGGGAGTGTGTGTCATTGGAATGTCATTTATGAGGGGGAGAGGGGAGAAGGGAAAGGGGAGAAGGGAGAGGGGAAAAGGGAGAGGGGTGAAGTTTCAGGGTACCTTTAGCAATGCTTCGTTTACTGGATATATTTCTTACAGTGGTCCATCTGGCAGTGATTATATTTAACCTATTCGCCTGGATTCCAAAGTCTACACGCAGGGCGAATTTTGTATTGATCGTAATAACCTCAGCATCGTGGTTTCTGCTGGGAATATGGTTTGGGATGGGTTATTGCCCGATCACCGACTGGCAATGGTCGGTGAAGGAACGGTTGGGTGAGCGAAACCTGCCGGGCAATTTTGTCGAATATTTCGCTGAGAAACTCTCCGGGCGCGACTTCGATCCGGGTTTCGTGGATTTGCTAACAGGTATTTGTTTCCTGCTGGCAGCAATTGCGTCGGTTTATGCAAATTTTTTCAAAAAGCGGTAACTTCTGCCTTCTTCCCTTTCCCTTCTCCCCTTTCCTTAATTTTGCCCGCGCATGACAACAGGAAAAAAGCGCGGCGTACTACTGATGAATCTCGGCTCGCCCGATTCTACAGAAGTGAAAGACGTAAGAAAGTACCTCAACCAGTTTTTAATGGACGGCAGAGTGATAGACAAGCCCTACCTCACCAGGGCATTGCTGGTAAAAGGTATCATCGTACCGTTCCGTGCACCCAAATCGGCGGAAGCCTATAAAACAATCTGGACAGACGAAGGATCACCATTAATTGTTATCAGTAAACACCTTCGCGATGCCGTTCAGCAGCAGGTTGAATATCCTGTCGAAATTACAATGCGTTATGGCAATCCACCCCCCGGTGTAGCATTTGAAAAATTGCTGGAAAGAATGCCCGACATGGAAGAAGTGGTCGCGGTGCCGCTTTATCCCCATTATGCCATGTCATCGTTTGAGACGGCGGTCGAATATGTGAAAGAGATATATAGAAAGAAGAAATACCGGTTCAGGCTAAATTTTGTGACCCCTTATTTCAAGGATCCCGATTATATCAACGCCCTGTCTGAACATATGAGGCCATATCTCCAGCAGGACTACGATCATCTGCTTTTTAGTTATCATGGCATTCCGGCGCGTCACATCCTGAAAAGCGATATCACCACAAAACATTGTTTGCAATCGCCTGATTGTTGTGATGTTGCTTCGCCGGCGCATGCTTTTTGTTACAGGCATCAGTGTTTCACTACAACGAGATTGGTGACTGAAAAACTTTCAGTGCCCAAAGAAAAATACAGCATATCTTTTCAGTCGAGGTTGGGTAAAGGGTGGCTTGAACCGTTTACAGACGTGAGGCTTAAGCAGATGCCGGGGGAAGGAATCAGGAAATTGCTTGTGGTATGCCCGGCGTTTGTGAGTGATTGCCTTGAAACACTCGAAGAAATCGAGATACGTGGAAAAGAAATTTTCCTGGAAGCGGGTGGGGAGTCGTACGCGATGATCCCATGTATGAATACTAATCCTTTGTGGGTGAAAGCGCTCTCGAAATGGGTTACAGAATTTTAGTATGTATAACTACATAAAGG